>JAVBSY010000016.1:0-17466 GCA_031556475.1 Azoarcus sp. | reverse complement strand
ACCGCCGACGACCGAACCGCCGACGACCGAACCGCCGACGACCGAACCGCCGACGACCGAACCGCCGACGACCGAACCGCCGACGACCGAACCGCCGACGACTGAACCGCCGACGACCGAGCCGCCGACGACCGAGCCGCCGACGACCGAGCCGCCGACGGAAGAGCCGCCATCGGCGAACGATGGGAAAGTCACGGGCATCGAAGACACGAAGTTCACCTTCTCGTGGTCTGATTTCCACGTGAGCGATGGAGATTCGCCTGCTACCGGCGTCAAGATCACCAGCCTGCCGACCGATGGAACGCTCTTCATTGACGGTGTTGCCGTTACTGTTGGCACGGTCATCAGCAAGGCGGACATCGACGCTGGCAAGCTCGTGTTCAAGCCCGATGCCAATGAGTCGAGCTCCCTGGACTTCCATAACCCGGGCTTCGGCAACGGGCATGACGACTATGCCCAGTTCGACTTCAAGCCCACGGATGGCGTTAACGAAGGGCCTGCCGCGACGATGACGATCGACATCACGCCGGTGGCCGACGCGCCTGCGCTGACCGTCGAGGTGACCACGAATCTGGAAGGCACGGACATGGGTGCCGTGTGGGGCAAGGTGGACGGAAAGAACGTCACCGACCAGTACGGCGACGGTAAAACAGGTACGGCGCCGGCCAATCCGCCATCCACCAGTGGTGGCACCTATAACCTGGATCTCGTCACGGTAAGCGAAAAGCACTTCGTTACCGATGGTTCCGGCGATCAGGTGCTGTCGCCCGCCTCGCAAACCAACATCTATGTCGACGTCGCCGGCACAGGTAGCGGTGCGTTTACCCGGATGGGCATAACCGGCGATGCCAGCGGAGCGAACCTGGATACCGCGGCGAGGGAACAGCTTGGCTATAACTATGGGGCGAACGGAGGCACTGGCGCCTCCGAGGAAATGATTTTCGACTTCAAATGCACTGTGACGAGCGCCAAGGTCGAAGTTTCCAACCTGCTCTACAACGAAAAAGTCGTGGATTTGAGCAAGGGGGGCAGTGCGTGGGTCGATCCGGTGACGAAGACAGCGCCTGGAGTTTTCGTCGAGCAGGGCATCTACGAGCTTTACCGCAACGGTGTGCTGGTCATGACCGGAACATTCGAGGGCGCAAAGTCCGGCACGACAAGGCAGACGTTGGAGATCAGCGGCCCGGGTGACGGTGGTGGGTTTGACCAGATCGTCTTCAAGGCGTCCGATACGTATGCGGCGCTTTTGGACTCCAGAGGCGCTGTCGTATGGAAAACCGAGGGCTATACCATCGACTACACCACCGGCGTGACGACTTACCACGATCCACTTGCGGGTTCGCCGGTTGCCAGCGCGGCTCTCTGCGCCGATACCAATGCAACGGTCCAGCATCTGGCCGCCGACGGGCATGCGAGGGATGCCAATGGCTTCATCGACCATGACACGGCGCGCGGTGAAACCGCACGGACCGGCGATGGCAGCGACTACTTCATCTCCAACGTGGTCTACACGGGTATCGATACGCCGGCCTGCACCTACACGGTGAATATCGATGCGGCATTGACGGATACGGACGGCTCGGAAACGCTGTCGTCGGTGACGATCAGCGGCCTGATCCCCGCGGGTTCGGTGCTGGCTGGCCTGGCCGATGGCACGGTGCTGAGCGATGGCGTTCACACCGTCACGATCGGGGCCGGTGGCGGTAGCTGGCTGGTGCCGTCGTTCTGGGACCTGGACCATCTGACGATCACCGTGCCAGGCACCAGTGCGGCTGCCCACGGCAGTTTCACGATCACCTTCCCGGCAGGTCATGCGCCGGGGCTGGAACTGGATGTGTCGGTCACATCGACCGAGATCGGCGGTGTGGATTCGGCGACCACCGATCTGCACGTCGCCGCTTCGACCACCGATGGGGCGACGGTGACGGAAACGGATCCGGGCTCTCAGGACGGTGTCGGCGATGGTCACGGTTTTGCCGTAGGGGGTGCCCTGCATGTGCTGGAGGATGGCCACGATGCCGCCGCCGATCATGGCTCGACGGCCACGGGCGACCATACGGTCGAAGGGACGGCGCCGGCCAGTACGGCAGCGACAACCGATGCGCAGAACGACACGGTCGCAGCGACTGGTGCCGAAGGCGGAAGCAGTACCCATGCGTCGCTGGGCGGCCTGCTCGATGGAGACACGCTTGTGTTGAATCTGGGCGATTCGACATCGACAGCAGGCAGTACGGCGGAGGTGACGCAGGACACCGTCCTGGCAGGCCAGAATGTGCCGGCAAGTTCGATGAGAATCGAGGATCTGCTGGATGGGCATGGCGATGGCAGCCTTGATCAGTATCTGCCCGAGTCCCATACTTCCAGCACAACGGCTGCGCCCATTGCGACAACCGCTGCTCCGGCGGACGCCGGCCACGGTAGCGGTGCCACGGGGCCGACGGAGCTGGATCTGCACGATCTGACCAGTGCCTTGTCCAACCCGACGCCGACGCTGGCACCGGGCGGGAGCGGAGAGATCTGATCCGTAGCGGATAGCGAGCGCGCGCGGCCACCCTTTTCGGTGGCCGCGTTTTTTTGCTTTGCTGCGAGGACAAAAACCTGAAGCTCTATTTGAAACGTGACGCAGACGGTCAAGTGATTGCGATCAGCCGTACCGCGGAAGCCGGTTTCGATGAAGAAACGACGGCGAACGCACCCGAGGTGACGGCTTTTCTGGGCCAGAACGGTGGCGGCCATGAGGCGTTGGCGGCGTCGGACATGCGCCTGGTGCGTGTGCTGGAGGATGTGATCGACCTACTGATCCAGCGTGGCCTGATCCGCTTTACCGATTTGCCGCAAGATGCGCAAAACAAGCTGCTCGAGCGTAAATCGCTGCGGGCGCGGATCAATGGCCTCGATATACTCGACGATACGGACGAAGGGCTGATCTGAGCGCCACCGTGGCTGAGGGTTTTGGAGGTTTCTCCGCTGCCGGATTATGCTTCGGAGATTGCTTCCAATCTGTGGGTGGGGCTGCGCGAAAAACGTATCGTCTGGCGGCCTTGCCGCTTGTTCGGCGGATTTTGCGTGCGATTCTGCCGCGCCTGAGCTTTTATGACCTTACCGCGAATTTTCGTTTCCATCGCGTGCTACCGGGATGCCGAGTGCCCGCACACCCTGGCGAGCCTGTTTTCCCAGGCGCTTCATCCCGAGCGTGTTTTTGCCGGCGTGCTGTGGCAGCTCATTCCGGAGGAGGACGACGACTGCACGGAAATCCCCGCTTCCGTGCCGCTTGCGCAAGTCCGGGAGCAGCGCGTCCATGCGAATGAAAGCAAAGGGGCCTGCTGGGCGCGCCATCGCATTCTTGCCGAACTGTGGAAGGGCGAGGAGTTCGTGTTGCAGATCGACAGCCACACGCGCTTTTCCCCTGGGTGGGACGAACGTTTCATCGACATGCTGCGCGCCTGCCCTTCGCCGCGGGCGGTACTGAGTTCCTACCCCGTTCCCTATACGCCTCCCGATCTGTTGGGCGACCCCAGGATTCCGATTCAGGTTGCAAAGCAATTCAACGATCAGGGCGTGCTGATTCTGCATTCCCGCGTGCTGCCCTACGAGATGCGTCCGCCGGTTCCCTTGCCATCGGCTTTCGTCGGCGCCGGCTGCTTGTTCACGCCGGGAGAGGCGCTGGCGGAAGTGCCGTACGACCCCCGGCTGTATTTTCACGGTGAGGAAATCACCATGGCGGCGCGTTTGTGGACGCACGGCTGGGATTTGTTCACGCCGAACGATATCCTGCTCTACCACGACTACCGCAATGCGACCCGGCCCCGGCACTGGAGCGACAACCGCGACTGGCCGACGATGAGCACGCGCGCGGCGATGCGCTTGCGTTGCCTGCTCGCCCGCGAGACGGCTTCCGATCCGGTTGCGGTGGAAGAGATCGAACGCTATGGCCTGGGAACGGCAAGGACGCTGGAGGAGTACGAAGCGTACGCCGATCTCGATTTCCGCCGCCGGCTGATCGGGCTGCGCGCGCAGGACGGGCGTTTTCCGCTGGCGCCGGATGTGGCGGCGCAGGCCAGGGCGCGCGTATTCACGGACATATTCGAGAACAACGGTTGGGGGCGTGCGGAAACGCGTAGCGGCCCCGGGTCGACCTTGACCGCAACCACTGCCATGCGTCAGGCACTGTGCGAGGTTTTCTCCGAACTGGGTGTGCGTTCCGTGCTCGATGTCGGTTGCGGCGATCTGAACTGGATCGAGCACTGCCTCGACGGGGTGGATTTGTATCTCGGTATCGATGTTGCGCCGGCGATCATCGCCTACAACATCGAACTGTACGGACGGCGCAAAGGCATGTTCTTCAACGTTGCCGACGTGGTGAACGATGCTTTGCCGCGCGTCGATGCCGTGCTGTGCCGGCACGTGTTTACTCACCTGCCGAACCGCGACGTTGCCGCCGCACTGGAAAATATTCGCCGCAGCGGCGCTTCCTACCTCATTGCGACCTGCCACAAAGGGGTGTCGAACACCGACATCGAACCGGGAAAATGGCGGGCGCTCGACCTCGAAGCCCCACCGTTCCAATTGCCGGTACCGATTCGGACGATTGCGGACGGCAAAGGGGTCGAGTTGCACGTGTGGGACATGCGCGCTTAGAGGCGCCTGTTTTTGTGGGCGTCTTGCCGTGTGTAAAGCAGATGTTTCTTTATCCGCTTGATGTCGCGATTGCGGTCAGGTAACGGATTGCGATAGAGAAAGATGCGGCGCGAAATATCGGAAGCAGTTGTTCAGGTCAACCGGATCGCAGGTCCCGTCATCCCGTCGACACCCAGCCTCGGCAGGCATTCCCGCTCCGCATCGGTCGCCACGCCTTCGGCGATGATGAGCATTCCGATGGAATGTGCCAGCGTGCACAGGCCGCGCAGGATGGTCTGGTTGCCGGTGTCGCTGTCGATGCCGCGGATGATCGCGGTGTCGACCTTGACGTAATCGAGGCCAAGATTGTGCAGTTCGGCGATATGCGTGAAGGTGGCGCCGACGTGCTCGATGCCGAGTTGACAGCCGAGCGGATGCAGTGCGACGCAGAGCGCGCGGAATTCGGCGGCGTGGCGCAGCGCGCCGTGTGCGGGAAGTTCGATCCACAGCTTGCGCGCTTGTGCCGGCGATTGCTGCAACAAGGCGAACAGTTCGCCACGGTGTGCCGCGTCGCGTAGCGTTTCCGGCGACAGGTTGATGCCGATCTGTGTGTCGTCGGCAGCGATCTGCGCCAGCGCGGCGCGCACCACGGCCAGGTCGACGGCGCCGGTCATGTCCTGTCGCGCGGCCCAGGGCATGAAGTAGCCCGCAGTGCGCCACTCGCCGTCCAGGTGGAGGCGTGCTGGCGCTTCGAAGTGAAGCACTTGTCCCGTCGTGGCCGAAATCGCCGGATAGCTGCCCAGGCGCACACCGTGTTCGGCCAGCGCCTGCTTCAGCGCATCGCGCCACTGTGTCTGGACGAGGCGCGTGGATGCCGTGGTGTCGACGGCAATGTTCTGCGCGCGCGGGCCGGCCTGTTCGGCGGCGGCCAGGGCGCCATCGACGCGCGCGAGCAGTTCCGCACGGGCTTCGCCTGCGGTATAGGCACAAGCGCCGACGGGAAGCGCTAGCGGGGCGCGCTGCGGGTCGGCATCGAGCCAAGTGTGCAAGTGGGCGGCGAGGTTGGCGGCGAGGTTGGCGGGATCTTCCGCGTCGGGTGCGAGGAGGGCAAGGTCGGTGCCATTGAGGCGGCCCGCGGTCCAGTCGGTTTGCTCGGTGGTGGTTTGCAGCCGTGCGGCGAGTCCGGCCAGCAACACGTCGGCGGCGGCGCGCCCGAGGCGGCGGTTGAGTTCGGCGAGATCGCCGATGCGGGCAATCAAGAGCGCGCCGCCGGCGTGTTCGTCTTCGCGTTCGAGAGCGGTGTCGACGCGTTTGAAGAATTGCTCGCGGTTGTACAGTTGAGTGAGCGGATCGAGTTGTGTTTGCCGGCGCAGTTGTTCGAGGCGCGCGGCTTCTTCCTCCATCATCGTCTGTACCCGCCCGGAAAGCGTGTTCATTGCCCGTACCACGCTGCGGAACTCGCGCGTGGCGGGTTCGGGTGTGATGATGAAGCGGCGCCCGCCGATCGCTTCGGCCTGGGCGACGACGAGATCGAGCGGGCGAGTGATGAATTTGAGTACGGACGTGCCGATCAACCCGGTCGCGACCGCGCCGATGATGAACCACAGCAGCATCTGCTGCGTGCCGACCCACAAGGCTTCATAGGCGTAGCGGCTATGGCTTTCCAGGGTCAGCGTGCCGAACTGGTGCCAGCCGTCCTGCACCTGCGCAACACCAGGGCGGGGGGTGATCGGGACCAGGCGCATGAACCAGTCGGGTGCCTTGGGGCGCACGCCGTCGTATTCACGCGTGACCATGACGGAGCCGTCGGGTGCGACGAGGTCGATGCGCCGGTAATGCCCGGCATCGAATTGAGCGGCAATCTGCAATTCGACCGTTACGGGGTCTTTCGGCATTTGCGACAAGGACAGCGCAAGCGAGGTGGCGTTGTCCATGTTTTTTACGTCGAGTTGCTGTTCGAGATAACGCTGGGCCGCCAGGGTGCTGACGACCAGGCTGCCGCCGAAGGACAGGCTGGTGACCAGGGCAATCGCTATCCAGAGTTGCTTGATCAAAGACATGGGTGTTCGCGTCCGAAAAAATGGAAGTGCGGCGATGATTGCGTGCGCAAGGCTGTTCGCGGCGGCAATGGAGGGCTGGTGGTGCGGTGTGGGATGGGATTCATTGCAGTCCCTCCCGGCGCATGCGGTCGATGACGTCGCGCCAGCGTGAAAGGCGGGTGGTCGGGTCGGCCGAGGAGCTATGCGCACCGCCGGCCCACAGGCCTTCCATGTTGAAGCTGAATACCGGGAAAAGATCGGTGCGGCGGGTAGCGGGGCGAATTTCCCCGATCAGATTATCGAGAACCAAGGCCTCGGCCGTCGGTGTGCCGAAATACCCCAATACCATGTGCGCTTGCGTAACCGCGCTGCTTGGGCCGCCTATCTGGGCGCGGACATAGATCAGCCGCAGTTTGTCGCCAGGGATGCCGAGCAGCCGCAGCGTCATGTACTTGGCAATGGCGAAGTCTTCGCAGTCGCCCGCGCCTTTCCCCATCGTTTCCAGCGGAGTCGCCCAGTAGTCGGGTTGCCCCCAGACCACCATGTCATCCTCGAAACGGATGCGGCGGTTGAAAAAGTCGTTTACCCGCTCAAGCTGCTCGTTTACATCGGCCTGGCGCGCTTCGTTCATCATCCGCCGCCAGGCGGAAACGGTGTCCTCCGCTTTGGCGCCGTAGCGTTCGTGGGCCAGCCGTTGCATGCGGTCGAGATCGGGGGCGGCGGTCACGATGCCGACGAGCAGCGCAAACGCCGCTATCAATCCCGCATAGCACGCGCGCCCCGCTTTGCCGTGTCGGGACGGATTACAGTCGGGCGAATGCAGTCCGGAAAAGGTGGGCATCGGCGTTTGGGGAGCGGTACTCCCGGTATTATCGGCGATTGTCGCTCGAAAAGTGGTCGGTTAATTCACGGCTGGGCACATTTTTTGGATGGAGCGGGAGGGGGCGAAAAGCGCCAAATCATCCACACCGAAGTCTGTGAACAACCCTGTTCCTTGTGCCGAATTGTCGAGTTTTTTTACGTTTTTTTGTGGTCGATTTGGGGGGTAGCTGTGTGAAAGGGGGGTGTTGTTGCGGGTTTTGGTGGTCAATGGAAGCGATTTTTCAGAGTTCAGGTCGCTCTGGGGATAGAATATCGCCTGCATCCAGGATGAATAGTATTCCGTGCTTTTTGTTGCCGGATATGGGGTTTCAAGGGTTCTTGTGGCTGATTTTCAGAAGGGTGCGGGCATTACCTTATTTACATTGTTGCTTTTTTTCTGATGAAGAGCGAAATTAGCAATTAGTCATGTTTCATGCATGTGTCGATAAATTTTACATATTATGGGATGATCGCCGCTGGCGATTATGAGGAAGAGCGAATCCGATTCGTTGGAATTGTTAAAAGTTTCATAACCGGACAATGGATGCGTCCGTGAGTATTCAAAGTCTTGCCTGGAAAAGATTGAATGCCTGACGGTTTTGTTTTTGTATCAAAAGTATCGCATAGCAGAGATTGAGGAGTTCCCATGAAAGCAATTCGTTTGTCGATCGTGTTGGCCGCGCTTGGTGTTTTGCCAGGCGTTGCTGCGGCCGACGTCCCAGGACCTTTGCGCGATGCCGCACGCAAGGCGGTGGAGGCAAACCCGGATGTGCAGGCGCGTTGGTTCGCCTTTCGCGCGGCCGATGCCGAACGCGACGTAGCGCGTGGCGGTTATCTTCCCCAGGTCGATTTGATTGCCAGCGCGGGGCGTGAAAAACTCGATCGCCCGGATATCCGTACCGATACTTTCACACATACCAATGCAACGCTGACGTTGAATCAGATGTTGTATGACGGTTTTTTCACTCGCAATGAAGTGGCGCGCCTGGGGTATGCCAAGCTCGTGCGCTACTACGAACTGCTCGATGCCGCCGAGAACACTGCGTCCGAAGTCGTGCGGGCGTACACCGATGTGTTGCGCTATCGCGAGCGGGTGCGTCTGGCGAAAGCGAATTACGTCGAGCACAAGCGTATTTACGATCAAATCGCCGAGCGCGCGGGCGCCGGTGTCGGCCGCCGGGTCGATCTGGAACAGGCGTTTGGCCGCCTTGCCTTGGCCGAGTCCAATCTCCTTACCGAAGCGGCCAACCTGCACGATGTCAGTACGCGCTATCAGCGCCTGACGGGTGACATTCCAGCCGACGGTCTGCCGTCGTTTGGTGATCGCACGGTTTTCGCCGGTATCCCCCCCACGGTCAACGATGCGCTGCGCGAGGCTTTCAACGTCAATCCCGCGCTCAATGCGGCGGTGGAGAACGTCCGTGCCAGCGAGTCCGAAGTCGACACCAGACGCGCGGCTTACCATCCGCGCCTGTTCTTCCGCGCGAGTCAGGCGCTGGACCACAACCTCGACGGTACCGACGGCCATACCCGCGATACCGTGGCCGAAGTGGTCATGACCTACAACCTGTACCGCGGCGGTTCCGACCAGGCCCGCATCAGCCAGGCGGCCGAGGTACTCAATCAATCCAAGGACCTGCGCGAGAAAACCTGTCGGGATCTGCGCCAGACTCTGTCGATCGCCTATAACGACATCCGGCAACTGGAAGAGCAACTGCGCTACCTCGACCAGCATCAACTGGCGGTTGCCAAGGCGCGTGAAGCCTATCATCGCCAATTCGATATCGGCCAGCGCACCCTGCTCGACTTGCTGGATACCGAGAACGAATATTTCCAGGCCCGTTTGGCTTACGTGGATGCGATCTATAACCAGATCGCCGCACAGGCCCGCACCTTGGCGGGTATTGGGCGGTTGATGCCGGCGCTCAACATTGCGCGCCAGGATTTGCCGACCCCCGCCGATGCTGGCCAGGACCGCAACGGCATCGATCCGGCCACCGTCTGCCCACCCGAAGCGCCGGGGATGGAACAGGTCGACAAGGAGGCCTTGCTGGCCGATACCTTGAGGGAAGGCGGGTACACCAAGAAGTAATCCGCCAGCCGGAAACAGCGGTTTTTCCGCTGATCCGTGCGCAAGTGCATCCTACCGCCGGGTCTGCCTGTCAGGCAGACCCGGCGGTTTTTCTTTGCGTGCACTTTTATTGCATGGGTGTGTGGGAATCGCCGGGTGCATGCCGGAAGCGGGATGTTTGCGGCTAGAATGTTTTCGCCCAAGGATTTGCGGACATCTCTTCCTCCCTGCCGACATGACAGTGGTTTGAGCCCCCGCGCGGTCGACGAGCGCGGGGTGAGGTGCCGCGTCAAGGCTGTAATCCCCGCTGTAGTTCGCCATCCAACCTGGAGTATCGAAAAACCTGGAGGAGGTCGATCCGAATGGGTCATCCGTCCGCGAAGCCTGATCGCCTGTGGTTGCGGTTGCTGGTTTTCGTCTTCATCCTGATTGTGCTGTTTACTGCCGAGCAGACGCACTGGGGGCAGGCGGCCGTCGTGCAGCCATTTACAGCGGGGCTGGCCTGGGCATGCGGCAAGCTGCTGGTGCTGTTCGATCCGACGGTGGCGGTGGACGGCAATGTGCTGCGCAATGCGACAAGCGGCGAAGGCGTGATGATCGAGCCGGGCTGCAACGGTGTCGAGGCGATGATCATCCTGGCGGCGGCCCTGATCGCTTTTCCGGCACCCTGGCGTTATCGGCTGGGTGGTCTGGTAGTGGGTTTCGTTGCCGTGCAGGGACTCAACCTGCTGCGCATCATCAGTCTGTTCTACCTGTTGCAATGGAATGCGGTGTGGTTCGAGTGGGCGCATTTATATCTGTGGCAGGCACTCATCATGTTCGATGTGCTGGTGGTGTTTCTGCTCTGGCTGCGGCAATTGCCGCCCGTGGAGGCCGCCGCGCATGGCTGAACGCGCCGGGTTGGGCGGTTTTATCCTGCGTGCCGTGCTGTGGCTCGTGCCTGCTTTCGCACTGTGGGCGATGTGCGGCGGCGGGTTGGCGTCGGGTGTCGCCAGGCCATTGGAGAGTTTGCTGACGATGACATGGCCGACGATTTTCCGCGCGGTCGAGGTCAGCGGCCACGAGGTGGACATCGTCACTCACCTGAGTGCGCGCTTGTTGCCCGGTATACGCCTGGGGCCGGGTTCGTCGGGTGAGGTAGTATTTTCCATCGACATACTCAAGTACAACTATGGATTGCCTTTGTTGCTGGGTTTGTGTCTCGCCGTGCCGGGATTGTTCTGGCGCCGTTTGCGGTGTTTCGCCATCGGCGCGGTCGTGGTGTTTGCGGCAACGCTCTGGGGGGTGTATTGGGAGGCGCTGATGATGCCCTTGTTCCGTTTGGGCGATGCGGTGAGCGCGTCGGTAGGCACGGGGGATTTGATGCGCAACGGTGTGGTATTGGCCTATCAGCTGGGTTTTCTCGTTTTTCCGGCGATGTCGGCAGTGCTGGCCTGGACTTGGATGAATATGGATTTTTTGCGTGAGCAAGTGCTGCCGCGACAGGGTGCGGTGAAAGGACAAGCCTTTTGAGTACGGAGAAATTTGCTGCC
The DNA here is from genome assembly GCA_031556475.1 of Azoarcus sp. GTDB lineage: Bacteria > Pseudomonadota > Gammaproteobacteria > Burkholderiales > Rhodocyclaceae > Azoarcus. Next base: position 6,346 of record JAVBSY010000016.1, on the reverse strand, counting down.
GCGAGCGCTTTGCCGATGCTGGCGTGGTCCGAGGGCGGTGCATCACACAGTGCACACTGGCGCTCGGAAAGCGGTGCGACGGTACCGAAACGGGTGATTGTCGCCGACGATACGATGCGTGCCGATGCCGCATACCGTTTGGCGTGCGGGGGTACGGCGCTGTTGTGGCGCGGCGATTTTCACAATGCGCGGCAGTTGTTGCAGGCGATGGCGCGGCGGGTGAAAACGAAGCCGCCCAAGGCGGTCGTTTCGCTCGTCGAAGCGTTTCACCTGCATCGACAGGCTCAGGCGCAACGCGCGCGGATGTTGTCGATGTTGTTGTTGCCGCTGGAGGCCGACTACACCATTGCGTTGCGTCGCGCGCCGGATGTGCGGCAAGCATGCACGGAGGCGTACGGTATCGGCGGCGAAGCCTCGGTGGTATCGCTGCGTGAGCTGCTTGGTGTGATCGGCGCGCACGAATGGCGCAAGAAAGGCGTGGAGATTCCCGCGCTCGGTGCGCGCATTCATCCCCATTACGGCGTGTTTTCGCCGGTGCGCGGCGAGTATGTCGATCTGGTCGCGCAGGCGCCGTTGCCGCCGGGAGAATTGGCTTTCGACATCGGCACCGGCACCGGCGTGCTTGCCGCGATGCTGGCGCGGCGAGGCATGGCCCGCGTGGTGGCGACCGACCAGGATGCGCGTACGCTCGCCTGTGCGCGTGACAATCTCCATCGGCTTGGGCTGGATGGGCGCGTCGAGGTCGTCGAGGCGGATCTTTTCCCTCCGGGGCGGGCCGCTTTGGTCGTGTGCAATCCGCCGTGGCTGCCGGCGCGGCCAAGTTCACCGCTCGAATACGCCGTGTACGACCCGGACAGCCGCATGCTGCGCGGTTTTTTGACCGGACTGGGAGCGCATCTGGCACCGGGCGGCGAGGGGTGGTTGATTTTGTCCGATCTGGCCGAGCACCTGGGATTGCGCACGCGCGAGGCTTTGCTGGCGATGTTCGACGAGGCTGGATTGGTGGTGGTGGACCGGCTCGACATCCGTCCGCGTCATCCCAAGGCTGCCGATCCGACCGACCCGTTGCACGCCGCGCGCGCAAGAGAGATGACCTCGCTGTGGCGGCTCACGGAACGCTGACTGCGGCGAGGGAATTCGGGATAATCGCCCGATGCTCATCGTTCCCCTTGGCTTCAAGCCCGATTGGCGCCGCCCGCCTGTCGTCACACTACTGCTGGTCCTGGTCAATTGCTGGGTGTTTTTCGGCCTGCAGGGTGGCGATCACGAAAAAATCGAGCAGGCGCTGACGTATTACGTCGAGTCGGATTTGCCGGAAATGGAGTTTCCGCGCTATCGGCAATTCCTTGACGAGAACGGAAAGCAGAAAGACAGCCGCGCATTTGCCAGGCTGGAAAAGGAAGCGCCGCCCTTCAGTGCGATTGTTACGTTGCAGAACGATGCGGCGTTTGCCAGGGCACTGGCCGGAGGCAAGGTTTTTGCCGCCGGGGAGGATGGCTTCGAGGCCTGGCGTGTGCGCCGCGATGAATTCGAGCGCCGTTGGCGCTCCCAGATCACCGAACGCTACGCCTTCCGCGTCGATTCGCCGCGTTGGTATCAGGCCGTCAGCCATATGTTTCTGCACGGCAGCGTGGGGCATTTGTTCGGCAATATGCTGATATTGCTGCTGGTCGGTTACATCGTCGAGCGGGTGCTGGGGGCACTGCGTTATCTGATCTTTTACCTGGTTGGTGGCGTGGGCGCACTAGGGTTGTTCTGGTTCGGCCAAACCAGCGGGGGAGGTGGACTAGTTGGCGCGTCGGGTGCGATTTCCGCGGTGATGGGAATGTATGCGGTGTTGTTCGGCCTGCGCCGCATCGAATTTTTCTATTCGATTCTGTTCTACTTCGATATTGCGCGTGCGCCAGCCATTACCTTGTTGCTGTTCTGGATAGTCAACGAGCTGTACCAGTGGTGGACGCTGCCTTACTCCAATGTCGCCTATCTGGCCCACGTCGGCGGTTTGATCAGTGGTGCCGTGCTGGTTTTCTGCTTCGGTGGCAAAGCACGCCACAGTGTACTCGCGGCGCTGGAAGCGGAGGCGCCGCAGAACGACGACGGCAGGCAAGCGGCATTCGAGCGCGCCGAGGTGTGGCTGAAGAAATTGGATTTCGACCGCGCGCGCCAGGCATGGGGTGAACTGGCGCAACGCTATGGCGACGATCTGCAGGCGCTGGTGCGTTATTACTCGCTGTCCAAATCAGAGCCGGGCAGTGACGATTACCACCGTGCTGCGGCATTGATTTTCGCTTTGACCGCCTCCGATCCGGCGTCGATCGCCCTGCAGGCGGAAACGTACGACGAATATGCGCGCATTGCGCGTCCGATTCGTCTCAGCGCACGGCGCTTGTTCATGCTCGCAGACCGTTTTGCACGGCATGGACGGCCGCGTGAAGCGGCACAGGCAAGTCGTGTGCTGTTGCGTGCCGCGCCCGACGAGGTGCGGCTTGCCGCGCTGTTGCTCAGGGTATCGAAGGCGTTTCGTATCGACGGTGATCTGACGCAGGCGCAGGTCTGGGCAGAGGAGTTGCAACAGCACTTCCCTCAGTCGGCCGAAGCGTCGTTGCTGAGGGATGCGCTGCGGGCGTCGTGATATCCCGGTGGTGCCCCGGTGAAAAGTACCGGCTCAGGCCTGGCGCAGGCGGTCGATCAACTGCAGATACTGCTGCGCCTCGGTGACGAGCGGATGAGCGGGGTGCCTGGCGATCAGATCGATCAGCAGCGTACGCGCCTGTTCATCCTGATGCATGTGTTCGCACAGTACTTTGGCCTTGAGCAGCATGCCTTTTGGCAGATCGCCCGCGTTGGAGCGCCGCAGGTAGCCATCGAGCAGGCGCAGTGCGATGTCACCCTGGCGCGAGTTGGCCGCGATTTGCGCCAGTTGGAGGAATTCGCCAAGGTTGGCGGGCTCGAAATCGCGTTTTTTGCGCAGCATGGTTTCGAGAACCGTCATGGCCTGCCGCCCCTGGCTTTGTTGCAGCAGCATGGTGATGAAGTTCTTCGCGTGGGCGAGTGCGCGGTCGTCGTGGCCGCCGCGCAGCAGCAGCTTGTGGTAGCGGTCGTGGGCGGCGATGGAGGTGGGGTTGGTACGCTGATCCTCGTAGGCGAGATCGAGCGCGGCATCGGCATCGCCGTCGGCCACCAGGCGGCCGATGCGGGCGGCGGTCGAATCGGCCTCTTCGGTGTCGCCGTCTGGTTTCACCGCGACGTCCAGTCCGAGTTCTTCATGATACTGATAGAGCACGTAGCCCATCATGTTGTACATGATCAGGGTGAAGTACATCCCCACGGCATTGAGCAGCACAAAAATCCATCTGAATCGGGCCGCGACGCTCGCTTGTGCGGCTTCCAACATCGACGGATCAATCTCTTCGATCTCTTCCATGCCGCTCATGTTTTCCGGGCTGATCCCCAGATTTGTGAACGGTGCGATAGCGTAGCTGTTGAGCCACCCTGAAAGCTCGGCCTGCCCTACCGACAAAAGCAGCAGAAAGGCGCATAGCGCCAGGTAGGGCCAGCCGATGGAGAACATGATGTGAATGAGTTTGCCCGGGTGCATCGCCGAGCGGATGCTGTTTTCTATTGCCACCAGCATGATGCTGGCGGGCATGGCGATGGCCAGCAGGCCATAGGCGATCAGGCCGGGAACCTCGCCGATGGCAACTGTGACGACGCCGACGAGTACCCCCATGAGCACAATGACGGCGAGTTGCTTGTAGGGCTTGTAGGAATCGACAGATCCGGCGTCAAACGGGTAGTCGGCGGGCGACAGATGTCCCAGCGACGTCTGTTCGAGCACGACGAAGGCGTAGCGGAGGAAGATGACCCAGGCGACGGGAAAAAGCAGGATCAGTATGAAAACTATGCCGCCGGGGTTGATGGCGAAAGGGACGCTTGCCAGCACGGCCAGCCCGAGCACGCGCAGCAGCGCCGACGGGTAGGCGGGAAAGAGGAAAAAGAACGGAATACGGCGCCAGAAAGGGGTGATTGCCGTGGAGCCGGAGCGCACGGAGGTCATATGGGTGGCCATTTTTGGGTGCGGAAAAGATTTTTTACGATGTTAACACGCCATTTCCCACGCGTTGCGTGTTCAAGCCGTGTTTCAGGGCTGTTGCGCGCGCAGGATCAACGTATCGCCGCGCTGAGTGAATTCCAGTTGGCGCAGTACGCTCATGCCGAGCAGCACTTGATCGTCATCCATGCCGGGGTTGAGGTGGGCACGGACGCTGTGCAGGCGGAAGGGGCCGAGGCCGAGTTCGTCGATGGTGGTCGTGCGCACGTCGACGCTGCCGTTGGCGGTGCTGACCTGTTCACTGGCACCGGGGCGCAAGGCAAGTTCGGCTCCGAGCCGGGCGGGAACGGAAACGACGGTGGCGCCGGTGTCGAGCAGGAAAACCACCGGGTGGCCGTTGATCGTGCCAGGTGCGACGTAGTGGCCCTGCCGGTTGCGCTGCAGCGTGATTTCGCTGGCCGCGCCGGGGGCGACGGAAAGGCCGCGGTTGGGGTTGTGTTGCCTCTCCAGCGTCTGCGCGAAGAAAAGCCACAGCACACCCAGCAGTGCCAACGAAGCGAGCAGGTACATGGCACGACCGGTGCGTCGGGTGGTTTCGACCGATGCGGTGGAGCGAGCGGGGTCGGGCGTGTTCATGGCAATGAAATGGGCATGCCTGCGGCTTTCAGTCCAATCTTCAGTCCAGCACCTGGCCGTGCTCGCGGGTAGCATGGAAGCCGACCGCGGGCCATTTTTCCATCGTCACTTCGAGGTTGTAGCGGCTGGAGGCGAGATAGACCAGATTGCCGTCCACATCCTTGCCCAGGCGCATGGCTTGCTCGCGCTCGAAATTGCGCCGCGTGAGCGTGTCGGGGAAGATGAGCCAGCGCGCGGTGTGGATGTCGGCGGATTCGAAGATGGCATCCACCTTGTATTCGTCCTTCAGGCGCTGGGCGACGACTTCGAACTGGAGCTGGCCGACGGCGCCGAGGAGCATTTGCCCACCTTCCTGCTCGAAGACCTGGATGGCGCCTTCCTCGCCGAGTTCCTGCAGGCCTTTCTGCAAGTGCTTGGATTTGAGCGGGTCGCGCAGGCGTGCGGCGCGGAACAACTCCGGCGAGAAGTAGGGGATGCCCTTGAAGCCGATGTTTTCGCCCTCGGTCAGGGTATCGCCGATCTGTAGCTGGCCATGGTTGTGGATGCCGATGATGTCGCCGGCCACGCCGTCTTCCTTGAGCACGCGTTCGTTGGCCATGAAGGTGAGCGCGTTGGCGAGCTTCATGTCGCGCCCGGCGCGCACGTGCTTCACTTTCATGCCCGAACTGTAGCGGCCCGAGCAGATGCGGAAAAAAGCGATGCGATCGCGATGCTTCGGGTCCATGTTGGCCTGGATCTTGAACACGAAGCCGGTGAAGGCTGCCTCGGCCGGCTGCACCGCACGCGCGCCGGCATCGCGTGGCTGTGGCGGCGGCGCCCAGTCGATCAGCGCCTGAAGAATTTCCTGTACGCCGAAATTGTTGATCCCGGAGCCGAAGAACACCGGGCTTTGCCGGCCGGCAAGGAAATCGCCGAGATCGAATGGTGTGGAAGCGCCCTGGAGCAGTTCGGCGTCTTCGCGCAGGCGGCCGATTTCCATCGGGAAACGGTGGTCGAGTTCGGTATTGTCCAGGCCCTTGAGCACCTCGGCGTTGCTCTTGCGCTCTTCGCCTGCCGTGAAGGTCAGTACCTGATCGTCGAGCAGGTGATAAACGCCACGGAAGGCCTTGCCCATGCCGATCGGCCACGTCACCGGGGCGCACTGGATCTTGAGCACGTCCTCGATTTCGGAAAGCAGCTCGAAGGGTTCGCGTACTTCGCGGTCGAGCTTGTTCACGAAGGTGATGATCGGCGTATTGCGCAGGCGGCACACGTCGAGCAGCTTGATCGTCTGCACCTCTACGCCCTTGGCGGCGTCGATCACCATCACCGCCGCGTCCACGGCGGTCAATACGCGGTAGGTGTCTTCGGAGAAATCCTCGTGGCCCGGTGTGTCGAGCAGGTTGATGGTGTGTCCGAGATAATCGAACTGCATCACCGAGCTGGTTACCGAGATGCCGCGCTGCTTCTCCACCTCCATCCAGTCGGAAGTGGCGTGGCGCGCGGACTTGCGTGCCTTTACCGTGCCGGCGAGCTGAATTGCGCCGCCGAACAGCAGCAGCTTTTCCGTCAGCGTCGTCTTGCCCGCGTCGGGGTGGGAAATGATGGCGAAGGTACGGCGTTTTTCGACGTCGCGCAGCAGGTCAGGGGGAAAAGCAGTCATTGGCTCGGGCGGAAACT
>JAVBSY010000047.1:0-24307 GCA_031556475.1 Azoarcus sp. | reverse complement strand
CTCCTTGGCCCACGCCTCGATGTCGGAGAACTCGTCAGCGCTGCACAGCACCGCGCACACCGCGACCGTGAGCAACTCGGGCAAGTCGTGCCTGACCTGTCGGGCGCTGCGGGGATCGGATATCGAGACGAACATCTGCGTAAGCGCCATCACTTCCCTCGTCTTCATGGAAACTCCAAAAGACGAGAAAACTACACAATTCCCGCCGCCGTGAACAGCAGCTTCGTAAATGTATGACCGTAAACGCTATTTGAACGCCGGTGATGTCAGGTAGGTGCGATCGCCCTGGGGTAGACCTTCTGTCAGATGGCGTAGATGTCGCTTTGAGAGTGGGCGCAATATCAGATGATTCAGTCGTAGCCCGACATCTCGGCGATTTTCGGCACATTCTCGTAGCCAGCCCAACTTTGGCAAAGAGGGCAAGCCACTTTAGCCAACCATCAGATATCTCTGAATTGCCTTGTGCCACATGGGGTTCAGCAATGAACGAGCAACCCATCTGGAGACTAGGGACCTCTTCAATAAACGTAAATGCCGCGCTTGTTGTGAATGACTATCTCCATCTGAGAGATAGAGCACTGGCGGGTGATTTCCTAACTGAACTACCTTCCTTCTTGGTTGCCAGGGACATCAGTGAGGGGCGTTTGGTTGAAATTCTTCCCAACCATCCATTGCCATACTCATCACTGCATCTTGTGTATAGAAAGCTCCGTTATCCATCAGCGATCGTTCGTTCTTACATCGATTTCTGCACTACAAACTTTTCTTACGTTTTTGATACTTGGAATGGAGTGCCCATTTCCGCCACTTGCGATTCAACGATCTGATGCAACCAAGAAGCTCGGCTTCTCCCTGTTGTCGCATTCTTGAGCTGTTTGCGTGAGGTATGTTGATGAGTTGCCCGAAAGCTGGCCGTGGCCTGCGACCGCTCATTGGCTGAAACCAGAAGTTCTCGACTCAAACGTGCGGTGCAGGTGCGGTGGAAAGTCGCCATAGGCGGCACGCGGCTTGAGGTGCAGCGGTGACAGTTCCAGCCCTTGCGCCCCAGCGCCTCGGGTGCATATTCGAACAACGGCGTGGTGCCGTCGTCGGCGAGCAGGCTCAATAGCCAGTCCTCGCCCCAACCGCAGTAGTGGACGGCCAGCCTTTTTATTGATGACGGGCCATCCCAGGATGAAGGGCACCCTCTTGGGAGGCAGCACCGCCGCGCAGCGACAAGCCTGGGTGCCCAAGTTTCATGCATTTCTCCGGCGGGGCGCCCGTTGCCGCTGGCCGGCGGTCTCGGCCTGTTCCATCTGGGCGATGGACTGGCGCTTGAGCACGAACAGGTCTTCAAGTTCACCCACCAGCCCGAGCGCCTGCACCACACGGACCAGGGTCTCCAACGAGGACTGGCCGCTGCTTTCCAACTTGCGTAGCGCACCCAGTGAGAGGCCGGCCATCTGCGCCAACTCGCGTTGGGTCAGGCCTTGGGCCAACCGCTGCATACGCATGCGTTGGCCCAGGGCCTGAAGGATCTCATTCGCAAGCGCCAAAATAAATACCATTTCGATGGTCTTTATATGAATATCTTGATGATAAGAGCTATTTTAATGGCTTTTAATTCACCAATGCCACCTACAAGCCCCTTGCACTGCGACCGTTCGCAACGAGCGCTTGGGTAATCTTGTCGAACAGTGCCGGCCGTTCCCTGGTAAGGATGTCGAGCCAATTCCGCAGGCGTCAGCGAAGCCGTCCACGGTGCGCACACAGGTCACGTCAATACCCATGGCGCGGAACTCATCGATTTCTGCGTATTCCAACGAACTTGACCGGTCGTTCCGATGGTCTTGAACGGCCGATCTTGCGAGGATGCTGGTGATTTTGACGGGAGCGCTGCCGGTCGTAGCTTGCTCGTCGGTCGAAGCCGCTTGGTTGCGTCACCGGTCATTCGACCAGAGGAGCATCGGGCGACCGCACGACATCCTGAACCGGTCGTACGCTGGCCGGGCTGGGGGAAACGGTCCGAACGACCGCTCGCGCCGTCGGCGAACTGGAGCTTTCGACCCAAGGCAGACTCTCGAAGTCATCGCCCCAGCGGCCGCATCGCAGCGGGAGCCGTCAGTCGCGCAACGCATGCGGTGACACACGACCGCCGTCATCTTCAGGCCGTGATCGACGCGCTGCCGCCAGCCTTCATTGACGCGCTGCGCTAACGAGGCTTTCGCTGGGACTCAGCCCCAGGCAGGCGGGTGAGTCCACCCAACAAATCCTCATTGCCGAGCACGTACTCAGCGTTGTCGGTCAGCCGCTGCACCGCCAGGTCGATGAAGGCCCGCGCGCGTGCGGGCTGCGACGTCCGGCTACCGAAGTACACAAAGTAGCTGGCATAGTCCGACATATGGTCCGCGAGGACAGGAACCAGTTGGCCGGCCCGGATGAAAGGCGCCGCCGTGACACCTGCGAGTTGGCCAATCACCTTGCCGGCGAGTACAGCCTGTAGCTCGAACACCTCGTCGTTGCTGCAGATCGCGGGCACCACCGGTTGGTCGACCGTCTGGCCTCCGAGCTTCACATGCCAGGGCACAACCTTTCCGGTGCCGGGATTCCTGAAGGCACTGCAGCGATGGGCCGCCAGCGCAGCCAGGGATTCCGGGGTGCCGTATTGCTGCAGATAGGACGGCGCTGCGCAGATGACCAACTGCAGGGGGAATAGCCGGCGCGCGATCACGCCTTCGTGCGGCGACTGCCCGAGACGGAAGCCCACGTCGACACGGTCCTCCACCCAGTTGCCTACGCGGTCTTCCAGCAACACGTCGGGCTGGATACCTGGGTGCATCCCGCAGAACTCTTCGACCAGGCGCCACAGGATCGGCTGGAAAGTCGTTCGTGGCCCCGCAATTCGCAGCGGCCCGACGAACTCGTTCTTTGCAGACCGGGCCTTCTCCAACGCCCGCTGCATGCCAAGCACCGCCGGCTGCACATCCTCTAGCAGGCGCTGACCTGCATCGGTCAGCGACATCACGCGTGTCGTGCGGTGAAACAGCCGTGCGTCGAGGTGAACTTCCAACTGCGCCAAAGCCTTGCTGGCCGCCTGAGGACTGATCCCAAGCGACGCGGCCGCTTTGCGCAGGCTGCCGAGTTCCGCGGCTTTGATGAAAGTCGAGATCGACCTGAGTTCGTTGATCGCCATGGCGCCATTGTCATCACTTTGATGCCAATCCAACAACCTCCTTGTCACTACTCGGATGCGAGTTGCTTGCCTAGAGTCCACTCCATCAGCGAGAAAGAGGCAGCCATGCAGCATGTGACCTTGAACAACGGCATCCAGATGCCCATCGCCGGCTTCGGCGTGTTCCAGATTCCCGACCCGAAGGACTGTGAACGCAGCGTCGTCGACGCCATCGAGGTCGGCTACCGACTCATCGACACGGCGGCCTCTTACATGAACGAGGAGGCCGTGGGCAGAGGCCTGAAGGCCAGCGGCATGCCCCGTGAGCAGTTCTTCGTGACCAGCAAGCTCTGGGTGCAGGAGACCGGCTACGAGCGGACCCAGCAGGCCATCGACAAATCGCTGCGCCGGCTGAACCTCGACTATCTGGACCTGTATCTCATCCATCAGCCCTTCGGCGACGTGCATGGCTCGTGGCGAGCGATGGAAGACGCCTTTCGGGCAGGCAAGCTGCGCGCCATTGGTGTCAGCAATTTCTACCCAGACCGGCTGATGGACATCAAGGTGTTCAACGAGATCGCGCCAGCCGTCAATCAGGTGGAGGTCAATCCGTTTCAGCAGCAGCTGGAAAGCGCAGCGTTCATGAAGGAAGTCGGCGTGCAGGCGGAGGCGTGGGCGCCGTTCGCAGAGGGGCGCAACAACCTGTTCCAGAACGAGGTGCTAGCACGTATCGGCGCACGCTACGGCAAATCGGTGGGTCAGGTGGTGCTGAGATGGCTGGTGCAGCGGGGCATCGTGTCGCTGGCCAAGTCGGTGCGCAAGGAGCGCATGGCCGAGAACATCGCCATCTTCGACTTTGCACTCGACGACGCCGACATGGCTGCCATTGCCGAGCTGGACACCAACACGAGCAGCTTCTTCTCCCATCGTGATCCGGCCATCGTCAAATGGATGGCCGACCGTCGCCTCGACCTTTAAGGAGCAGGACATGAACCGCCAACCCGTTGATCGGGCGACTCGTCGCCAGTTACTGACCGCGGCCGCTGCTCTAGGGGTCGCGCCCTGGTTTCTGTCGGCCTGTGCCGCGCCAACTGGCGCGCCCCGAGCGGCCGCAGACGGGCCGGCCCCAAGCGCGCTATCGGCAACACGCCGGCGCCTGGGACCCTTCGCGGTGTTTCCCATCGGCCTGGGCTGCCAGTGGCATCCGGGCCGTCAGCCGCAGGCCGTGAACGACCTCTACGCTAGTAGCACCGACCGCGCTGCGGCGATCGCATTGATACGTCGCGCGGCGGACCTCGGCGTGACGCTGTTCGACACCGCCGAGGTCTACGGCCCCTTCATGTCCGAGGAAATCCTCGGCGAAGCGCTGCAGGACAGGCGTGACGGCGTCGTGGTCGCGACCAAATTCGGCATGGACATCGACCAACAGACGGGCGCGCGACGTGGTGGGCTGAACAGCCGCCCTGACCACATCCGGCGCGTGGTCGAAGCCCAACTGCGCCGCCTTAGAACCGACCGCATCGACCTGCTCTACCAGCACCGCGTCGATCCGCAGGTGCCAATAGAAGACGTGGCCGGAGCGGTCAAGGATCTGGTCGGGCAGGGCAAGGTACTGCACTGGGGCCTGTCCGAGCCCGGGTTGCAGACGGTTCGCCGGGCGCATGCGGAGCATCCGCTGGCCGCGATCCAGAACGAATACTCGATGCTGTGGCGCGGCCCCGAGGCGCAGGTCTTGCCGCTGTGTGAGGAACTGGGCATCGGCTTCGTGCCGTGGAGCCCGCTGGGCATGGGTTTCCTGGCCGGAACGATCAATGCCGGCAGCCGCTTCGGCGAGCAGGACTTCCGCGCCGGCGTGCCGCGTTTCGCGCCGGATGCGTTGCCGGCCAATATGCCGCTGGTCGACCTGGTGCGGACCTGGGCACGGCGCAAGAATGCGACCCCGGCGCAGCTCTCGCTGGCCTGGCTGACCGCGCGCAAGCCGTGGATCGTGCCGATCCCGGGCACGACGAACCTGGCCCACCTCGAAGAGAACGTCAGTGCCGCGGCGATCACCTTCAACGCCGCGGAATTAGCCGAACTCGATGCAGCGGTCTCGGCGATCCCGATCCGCGGCGCGCGACTCTCGCCGTCGGTGTTGGCCGCCACCGGCATCGAAGCGCCACCGAAGCGCTGATGAAGCCCGCGCGCACCTGGGCAGCGTCGCTGTCGCTCGCATGCTGCGCCGGTGCGGCGGATGCCGAGCCACAGCGGCTGCCCGCGCCACCTGCCACCGTAGTCAGGACGGCGGCGATGGCGCACCTGAGCCCCGGCGACCGGCTGGGTGACCTGCTGGACCATCCGGCGCTGACTGGCTTCGCACGGCTGCTGCTGCCGCGCAGCGACGTCGAGATCGACCGCAAAACCCGGCTCGGCGACTTCGCTTCGCTGCTGCCCTACCACACGCAGGTCGATGCACGCGACGTCGTCGCGGGGCTGAACCGACTGATCGATGATGCCGGTGCCGGGCACCTCGTGTTCATCGGCATCTACTCATTGGCCGAAAAGGCGCGGGATCCGACGAAGGCCGACACCGGTCTGTTCTTTCTGCGCGGCCGGCCCGGAGCGCCATTCGCGGTCATCGCGCCGGGCGGCGGGTTCTCGTACGTCGCCACGATGCACGAGGGGCTGCCGTACGCGCTGGCGATCAACCGCTGCGGCTACAACGCGTTCGTGTTGCGTTACCGGGTCGGGCAAGGCGCTACCGCCGCCACCGAAGACCTGGCCGCAGCGCTGTCGACGATCTCCCGCCAAGCCGCGAAGTTGCAGGTGAGCACCGACGGCTACTCGCTATGGGGCAGTTCGGCCGGTGCTCGGATGGCGGCAGCGATCGGGTCGCATGGTGCTGAACGTTTCGGAGCCGGGCCACTGCCCAGGCCCGCCGCGGTCGTGATGGCCTACACCGGTCACTCCGACACCTCGGAGGACGAACCACCGACCTTTGTCGTCGTCGGCGAGCACGACCCGATTTCACCGCCGGCCGTGATGGAGCGAAGGCTTCAGGCGCTCGAACGCGCCGGCGTCATGGTGGCGTATCACAAGGTCCCGGGGCTCGGCCACGGCTTCGGCCTGGGCACCGGAACGGCAGCGCAGGGCTGGATCGACGACGCCGTAAGCTTCTGGGAGCGCGCGGCGAGCCGAGGCGCACCGCGACCCGCGCGGTGACAGACTACGGAGGATGAGATGCAACAACGTGAACTTGGCAGATCAGGGCTGAAGGTTTCTGCCCTTGGCCTGGGCTGCATGGGCCTCAGCTATGGCTACGGCGCCGCGACAGACGCGGCCGATGCCGTCAAGCTCATTCGCGCCGCCTTTGAGCGCGGCGTGACCTTCTTCGACACGGCCGAAGCCTACGGCCCGTTCGTCAACGAAAGCGTTGTCGGCGAAGCGCTGGAGCCGATGCGCGACGAGGTGGTGATCGCCACCAAATTCGGCTTCAAGGACGGCGATGCCCACAAAGGCCTCGACAGCCGTCCGGAACGAATCCGCCAAGTCGCCGACGCAGCACTGAAGCGGCTGCGCACCGATCGGATCGACCTGCTTTACCAGCACCGCCCCGACCCGAACGTTCCCATCGAAGACGTGGCCGGAACCGTGAAGGCGCTGATCAATGAAGGCAAGGTCAAGCACTTCGGCTTGTCTGAGGCCGGCGCGGACACCATCCGCCGCGCTCACGCCGTGCAGCCGGTCACTGCGCTCCAAAGCGAGTATTCGCTGTGGTGGCGCGAGCCCGAGAACGAGATCCTGCCGCTCCTCGAAGAACTGGGCATCGGCTTTGTTCCTTTCAGTCCGCTCGGCAAGGGCTTCCTTACCGGCGCCATCGACGAGAAGACATCATTCGGCGCGACCGACTTCCGCAACACGGTGCCGCGCTTCAAACCGGAGGCGCGCTTGGCCAACCGCGCACTGGTCGATGTCCTCGCCGGCATCGCCGCCCGCAAGCGGGTGACGCCTGCGCAGCTCGCTCTCGGCTGGTTGCTGACGCAAAGGCCATGGATTGTGCCGATCCCCGGCACGACGAAGCTCCACCGGCTGGAAGACAACATCGGCGCTGCAGCGGTCAGCTTGACCCAGGACGACCTCATGGAGGTCGAATCCGCCCTGAGCGGAGTCGTTATCCACGGCGAGCGCTACTCGGCCGATCGCCAGAAACTGGTGGGTCGCTGAGCGGCATTGCGGGTATGCGCCCGGACCAACCCACGGTCGGATGTGTTTCGCCTGGCGCGTGGGTGTCGAACGACCGCGTTGCAGCTCTAAGCGGGCGTTCGCACAACGGCACCACCGACCGCTTCTGGCCGATAGCACACGTAGAAGGCTCGACAGACTCCCGCGGCAGCGCGTGCCCGTTCAAGGTCATCAGCGGCCGCACCGAGAATGGCTGATCAAGACCGCCGGAACGACTGATCATGTTCGTCGGAATACGCAGTTGCACAAGGTCAGACCTTTGCGCCGATGCTGCCCTGTCCCTTGAGGCTGGGCGGCATCCCAACGCCCGACGAACGCAGAAATGCGAAAGCGGGCCGGATCACCATGTTCATTTTTAATGACCGACCGAGCAGGACGGTGCGTTCGTGGTCGCGCGCCTTGCCGACGCATTCGGCCACGTATCGCCGGCGCAACCGGAATCTACGCCGGCAATGAACCGATGGATTCCACCCCATTTGCGCTGGGCACCACCGGGACGGCACACGGCTTCATCTACGGAGAACGGCCATGTACAGTTTTACACATCGCACACACAGCTGCGTCTCGACTGATTCCGTATGCGAATGGTCTTGTCTGCCCGGCCCATTTGCGCATGGTTATTCAACTTGACTGGATGAAGTCCAGATACCCATTGGTCTCGTCCGAAGGGAAGCGATACCCCATGGCCAAGTAGCCGCGTTGACGCTTCGCCCACATGCGTTGCAGCACCGGATGGCCGGTATCTACGAAGTCGATGATGCGCACGTCCCGCTTGTCGCTATGCTCCCGATGCAGGCGCCCCGCGTATTGCTGCAGGCTGCCTTTCCAGGAAATCGGCATCGCCAGGATCAAGGTATCGAGCGGAGGATGGTCGAAGCCTTCTCCCACCAGCTTGCCGGTAGACAGCAGAACGTGGGGCGCATCAGGTGGCAAGGCGTCCAATGCCTGTATCAACTCGGCGCGCTGTTTGCCGGACATGCGCCCGTGCAGCGTAAACAGCGCTGGCACGCGATCTGCCAGCACTGCGCGGATGGCTTCGATGTGCGCCGACCGTTCGGTGAGTACCAGGATTTTTCTTCCTTGCTCGAATGCATCCACGATCTCTTGTCCGATGGCTTCGGTTCGGTCGACATCGTTGGCAAGGCAGTTGAACACCTCTTGGATGCCTGCATCATTGGCGACGGCCACGCGTGCCGTGACATGGCGCGGAATCACCTCTTGCGTTTGCAGAATCGCCGCCGGGCGTTCGGCAACATGTCGCATCGGCCCGCACTGCATGAAGATGATCGGCTGGTGCCCGTCGCGCCGAATCGGTGTGGCAGTCAGACCGAGCACATAGCGGGCCCGCACTCGTTTGAGGACCGCCTCGAACGAGAACGCCGACAGGTGATGACATTCGTCGACGATGACGTATCCATAACCTTCCACGACCTCGTCTACCTGCCCTTTACGAGTCAGCGACTGCATCACCGCAATATCGATGCATCCCGTGGGTTTCGACTTGCCTGCGCCAATCGTCCCGATGGCCGCTCCGATCCCATCGGGCATCACATCCAAGAATGTCTTCAACCGTTCCTGCCATTGCCGCAACAGTTCAGTGCGATGGACAAGGATCAACGTGCTGACGCCGCGTCGGGCGATGAGTGCGGCCGCCGTCACGGTCTTGCCGAAGGCGGGGGGTGCGCACAGCACGCCGATGTCGTACGCGAGCACGGCAGCTACGGCCTTTTCCTGATCTGGGCGAAGCATTCCAACGAAATTCGTCGTCAGCGGCCGTCCCGCGCAGCGCTCGTCGTGCAGTTCGCATCCGATGCCGTTGTCTCGCAGCAGTTCCTGCACCGCGTCGAGACAGCCTCTTGGCAGTGCGATGTGCTGAGGGAAGTTCTCGGCACAACCGATCACGCGGGGTTTGTCCCACACGGACAGCCGCAGGGCCTGGGCCTTGTAGAACTCCGGGTTCTGGAACGCTGCGAGCCGGATCAGCCGGTTCGCCAAAGGCTGTGATAGCGCCGCCTTCTCAATGTACAGCATGTTGGCCGAGGTCACGGTCAGCGCAGTTGGCAAGGGTCCCGGTATGCGCCGCTCGGTTGTCCCGCGCTGAAGCCATGGCGCCTGCTGATCTTCTTCGGCGATGAAGGTGACATCAAGCGGATGATTCCCTCCGGTGGCCTGTAGGATCGTCGGCTCGATGTCCTGCATGGCCATGGGCTGCACCGATGCCAGAAACCCCCACTGGTCAGCATGGGGTTTCAACGAGGCATCAACGAAAACACTGCAGCCTCGTTCTCGTGGATGCTTCTGGAGGGGCAGTGCGATCAGGTTGCCGAATCCGCCCTTGGGCATGACATCCTGATTGGGAAACAGGCGATCATAGGAAACCAGCTTCAACTGGCGCGTACGGGCACAGGTATGGCTGATGAGGGCAGTGCCGAGGCGCCTTGCATCCCGTGCCGGAACCGTGGCCGAGAAGAAGATCCAAGCGTGGGCACCATCGCCGGAACGGGAAATTTCCAACACTGCCGGAACGCCCAAGTCACGGCAGGACTGCATGAAGGCCGTGGCATCGCTGTGCCATTCGGCATCGTCGAAATCAACCGCGAGGAAATAGCAGTGATCGTCTTCGAGCAGAGGGTAGACGCCGATGGTGTGGCGACCGGCCAGATGGTCATAGAGCGTCTGTTCGGTCAAGGGGAGCAGATCGCGATGGTTGCAGTCTGCGCACTTGACGCGGGGCTTGTCGCAAATGCCTAAGCGCCACTCGTTGGCACACGCAGGGGTGTATCCAGACTTGCCGGCTTTGTTTTCCCAGCGCACGGGATAGACATCGGTGCGCCCGCGGAACAGGCGGCGAAACAGAGCTACTTTCTCGCGCGTGGTCAGCGATGCGGGCGCCTCGGGTGCCCATGCTGTCGGCTCAGCCAAGGATTCAGGGTGACGCCATGCAATGCGATGTTCATCCAGCAACGCCGTCAGCTGCGCGTTTTCGGCCTGCAGCCGCTCGACTTCATGCGCCAGATCCTGCTGCGTGGATTCACCCTCGCGCTTCATCTCCATGCGGATTCATCCGGACCACAGTCCTGCCTTGGATAGCCGGCGCACAAAGGCGCCCCGCTTGGCATGGCACACCAGCAGTCTGCGCAATTCCAGATCAAACGCCTTGGGGGTGGCCGTCAGCGCATAGCCTTCCGCCAACTCCGCCAGGATACGCACCGCCTGCTCGTAACTCGATGCCGAGCCGCGCTGCACTTGGGCATCGGCGGCAGCCCATTGTGCCTTGACGTTCGTCATCAGTTGCTGCAGATGGGCTTCGCGTAACCGGCGCTGTTCGACCTCTTGTACGGCGCGTTCGCGGGACGCACGCGCTTGGCGGACGCTGGATGCAGCCTTTGCCGCTTCGCGCAACTGGGCCACGCTGCGCCGATTTGTGGTTGTCGATGCCTGCGGTTGGTGTGCCTTCACCCAGGCGGCATGGCGAGATCGGACCTGTCGTTCCGCCGCTTGTCCCTGACCTTGCACCATCAACTTGAGCACGGCCACCAGTTCTTGGTGCGACCACTGCGTCAGCCAGGCATCGAGATCGCCGTCCCGCGCCTCGGCATCGGGCAAGACGGCGCTGCCGTCAGTGGCTGCGCCCAGCATGTCGGGGTCGATGCCCAAGAACTTGACCAGTGAAAGCTGTGCGGTCGACAGGTCGGCCAGTCCCGGCGGCAGTGCAGGTTCCAGTACATCGTCATCGAGAGCGTCGAGTGCAACCGTAGCCAGCCATCCCAGGTACAGGGGCCGCAGGTCGCCGCGCAGCAACTCGTCTCGCAGGGGCGCCAGCCGGTGCATCCAGCCACCACCATCGTCCATGCCGAAGCGGTCGTAGTCCTCGCTCTCATCGAGAGACCATGTGAGGATCCAGTGGTCGTTAGTGGCGTCGATTGCCAGCGACGGTCGCGCAGCGAAGGCCCAGAGTTCTGCCTTGCTGAAGGCGCTGCGTGGGAAACGCAGCGTCAACTGGCAACTGCACCAATTGGCGGTGTAGACGAAGGCATCGAAGTAGCGGCGCATCCAGTCGGCCGGGTCGGCCTTGAGGTCACCCCATTCGTAATGGTTGCGAAAGCCCGACGGCGTGATGTCGGCGCGAGTAGACACCTCACGCAACTCGGCCATTTCGGCACCTGTTAGCGGGCGGTCGATGGCGGCAAATTCGTAGTATTGGTATTCGCTCAAGTCCCGACCTCAAAGGGGTTCAGCAGTTCCACGCCGAAGTGCGCGAAGTCCGCCACATTGCGGGTCACAACGGTCAGGCGATGCTGGATGGCCGTGGCCGCGATCATGGCGTCCTCGTATAGGGTGTCGGAGCGGCGATGCATCAACCGAGCCCAGATGCGGAAGGTGTCGGTATCCATGGCCAGCACGTTGTACGAAGCGGTCACGCGGTCGGCCCATCGCTCAATCTCGGCAGCCTTGTGTGCGTCCTGATCCCGGGTGAGTTCGATGCCCGCCTGAATTTCTCCCAGGCTCACGGCGGAAATACGCAGGTCGCTGTCAGGCACGGCTTGGAGCCAAGCGAGCACCGCGCCGTGCGGCTTGGGCCGGCGCAGTTCCGAGATGACGTTGGTGTCCAAGAGGTACATGGTGGAGGCGACGTGTTGGACCTTGCTCAGCCCAGGGCCTCGACCCGGCGGCGACGAGCCTTGCCCCGTTCATGTGAGCGTTCCGGTGTCAGCGCATCGGTGCGCGCATCCGCGGACAGCAGCAACTCCTTGAGGGAAGGACGAGCCGCAGACTGCATTTGCTGCCACTGGGCGGCAGGTACCAGCACTGCCGCTTCGGCGCCGCGCCGCGTCACCATCTGCGGGCCTTCCGACAGACAGGCGTCGAGGAACTCGCTGAAGCGGGCTTTTGCATCTTGTACGGGCCATGCTTTCATGAAGAACTCCTTACGACCAGTCAGATGACTAGTTTAACAAAAAAATGGGCCGCGCGTACTCTGCCCAGGCTCGCTTTTCCAACGAACGCTGTCGGATGCCTTGGGGCCCGCAACGGTGACAGATGCGACACGCACGCATCGGTCGTGGATAGTGGCTGCCTCATTCGTAACCCATGTCCAAGTCATGGGCTTGCTTCGCCAGCGCTGCTGCCATAGCACCTTCGCCGGCTTGCTCACGGATATCACCACCGTTGCACGCGCGTGCCGTCGCATCGAGCAGTTGCGCCCACTGATCCAGGGCCGTCTTGCGTTCCTCGAAGTAGTCGTATTGGTTGTAGACGCCCTCGACATCACGCACCTTGTGGTTCAGCGCCCGTTCGGCGACGAAGCGGTCCACGCCCAGCGCGGCCATGTGGGTACGGGCCGTGCGCCGCATGTCGTGCACGGTGAAGTGCTCGATGTCGTCCAGCGGCAGGCGGCGCAGGGCGACGTTCAGCGTGTCCGGGCTGATGTGGCCGAAACGGTTCTTCCTCGCCACACCACCCTTCATGTGAATCAGCCGGCGGGCAGGGAACAGGTATTCGCTGTTGCATGAGAACACCCTGACCTGTTCCAGCCACCGCAGGACCGGCGCCGCGAGCGGGATATCGATGGGGTGATTCTTTTTCGTGCGCGATGGGTGCAGCGACCAGACACCGCGCTCCAGATCGAACTCGGCCCACCTGGCCGACAGCAGTTCCATCTTGCGCACGCACAGAGCGAGGAGCAGCCACACAGCCAGTTCGTTTTCCCGGCCGAAGTTCGGCGTGTCCTGCATGGCCTGGGCAATCACCGTGAGTTCGTCGCGGTTCAGCCAGCGTTGTCGCGATGATTCAGTCCCGCCCGCATCGGAGATTTCGAAGCCCGAAACTGGGTTGGCATCGATCAATCGGCGCTTGATGGCGAAGTGGAACATGCGGAATAGGTAGCGCAGCGCGTCGTTGGCTACTGTCGGCGCACCGGCGTCGAGGATTTGTGTGAGTACCCTGTCGATGTGCAGTGGCCGTACCTCTGCCACGAACAATTTGCCAACCACTGGGTCGATGTGTCGCCGGATGACCCTCATCACGACCGCAGGGTGCTTGTAGGCCTTGGCGATGTGTCGGTCGTGCCAAAGGCGTGCCAAAGTTGCCACGGTAACCCGCTCCTGGGCCTTGAGGCGTTCGGCACGCTTCTCGGCGGCCACGTCCACACCCTGCTGGATGCGTGCGCGGTTCTGGCGGGCCGCTTCACGGGCGTCCTTGAGTGACAGGTCGGGATAGCGGCCGAGCACCTTCTCTCGGGCAGTGCCACCGAAGCGGTAGCGGAGTATCCAGGATGCCTGGCCCTTCGGTGCGCCGGCGTTGGTGGCCACAAAAGTAAGGCCGCCGCCGATGCCACGGTCCACAGGGGGAGTATTGAGCCAGGCTCGAAGCGTTTTGTCGGTGACGCGTTCAGTCTCAGTCATAGCGCGGTCTCCACAGCGATTCACGAAGAATCTGTGGGGTAAAAATTCGGGCGCTGGCCCCGAAACTGTGGGGAACAAATTTACCCCACAATTTACCCCACAGAAATCGTGCGCTACGCTGAAACCGCCTGCTACCTCATGACACCAAAAACAACCCCAAACAGATGATTTTCAAGGAGTTTTCGGATGGCGTGATACGCCATGAAATCTCACTCTAGGTTCTGCACCTGTTCGCGCATCTGCTCGATCAGGACTTTCAGTTCCATCGCAACGCCAGTGACGTCGGCGGCGGCGGCCTTGGAGGCCAGCGTATTGGCTTCGCGGTTCAGTTCCTGCATGAGAAAATCGAGCCGTTTTCCCGCGTTACCGCCCGTTTTGAGGATGCGCTCGGTTTCGTCCAGATGGGCAGACAAGCGCGACAACTCTTCGGCAACGTCGATGCGCTGGGCAAACAGCGCCACTTCCTGGCGGATACGATCTTCGTCGAGCGAGGCGACGGCCTCGCGCAGACGGGTGGTGAGCTTTTCCTGGTACTCGGCGACTATGGCTGGCATACGCGGTGCCACGACAGCGACCAGTTCGCGCATACGGGTAACGCGCTCGGCAATCATCGCGGCGAGTTTTTCGCCTTCGCGCTGGCGGGAGGCAATCAATTCGCCGAGCGCAGCCTTGGTCAGTTCGGCAATCGCCGGCTGCATCTGCTCGAAGCCGACGCTGTCATCGGCCAGCATGCCCGGCCAGCGCACGATCTCCGCCACCGACAACGGCGCGGCCTGCGGAAAGCGTTCGTGCACCGTATCCTGCGCATGCGCGAGCTGGCCCAGCAGCGCGGCATTGAGCGCAAGACTGCGCGGCGCGGAATCGTTGGCACGGAGGTTGAGGCGGCATTCGACCTTGCCGCGCGACAGGCGCGCGGTGATCTGCTCGCGGATCGCCGGTTCGGCCTGGCGCAAATCCTCGACGATGCGAAACGCCAAGTCGAGATAACGCGAATTAACGCTGCGCAGTTCGAGGTGCAAACTGACTGCCCCCAGATCGCAAGTCTGTGTCGCAAAGCCGGTCATACTGTGAATCATGGAACGATGCTCTCCGGGAAGCGGACGCGATCGTTTACACTGCGGATCTCATCCAGGACAAATGTGTGGCGGAAAGCCGAATTTTAGCCCCCGACAAGATGCCGCCTCAAGCTAACAGTGCCTTGCCACAGGGCTTTCTGCTCGACCAATACTGCATTGAGCGGCAACTCTCTCTGGGCGGCTTTTCCATCGTCTATCTTGCATTCGACCAGGATGGCACTGCGGTCGCGATCAAGGAGTATCTGCCGAATTCGCTCGCGCTGCGCAAAGAAGGCGAAATCGAACCGGTCGTATCGGAAGAACATCAGGCCGCCTTCCGCTACGGCATGAAATGCTTTTTCGAGGAAGGGCGCTCGCTCGCCAAGCTGATGCACCCGAATGTGGTGCGCGTGCTCAATTTTTTCCGCGCCAACGGCACCGTTTACATGGTGATGCAGTTCGAACGCGGCCGCACGCTGCACGACTACATCCAGAAAAATCGCGGCATGGTGCGCGAACGCTTCATCCGCGCGGTATTCGCCCGTATGTTGAACGGCTTACGAGAGGTTCATTCGCACAAATTGCTGCACTTGGACATCAAGCCTTCGAATATTCACCTACGCACCGACGGCACCCCGGTATTGCTCGACTTCGGCGCCGCGCGGCAAACATTGGCGCTCGAACAACCCATGCTGAAGCCCATGTATACCCCTGGTTTCGCCTCACCCGAGCAATTCATCAACCGCGAGGCGCTCGGGCCGTGGAGCGACATTTACAGCGTCGGCGCCAGTCTGTATGCCTGTATTGTCGGCACAGCGCCGCCGCGCTCGGATGAACGCATGAAAAACGACACACTTCAAGGTCTATCGAAGCAATATGGCGGACGTTATTCGGCACAATTGCTCGAACTGATCGAATGGTGCCTACGGCTCGATCCGCTGCAGCGTCCGCAAAGCGTCTATACCTTGCAAAAAGCGCTGATGCAGAAAGAGGCCGGGGAAACGATGCCGGCTTCCTGGTTCACCGATCTCGGTTCCCGGCTCAAATCCTTCATCAGTAAAAGCTGAAGGGGGCCCGAGTGCGATTCACCATTTTCCAGGAAAGCCGGATCGGCCGGCGCAAAACCAACCAGGACCGCATCGCCTACTGCTACTCGCGCGATGCGCTGTTGATGTTGATCGCCGATGGCATGGGCGGGCATCTGCACGGCGAAGTCGCAGCCCACCTGGCCGCGCAATTCATCACCCAGGCCTTTCAGCGCGAAGCACAGCCGACGCTGCGCAACCCGGCCCGGTTTTTGTCCAAGACACTGACCAACGCACACAACGCCATCATCGACTACGCGCTCGACCGCAACCTGCCCGAAGCGCCGCGCACCACCATTGTCGCCTGCGTCGTGCAGGAAGACGCGATCCGCTGGGCGCACGCGGGCGACTCCCGCCTCTATCTGCTGCGCGACGATCGCGTCATGGCGCAAACCCGCGATCATTCGCGAGTACAACTGATGATCGAACAAGGCCTGCTCGATGCCGCCAGCGCCGCCAGCCACCCAGGGCGAAACCGCATCTACTCCTGCCTCGGCGGCAATCACGTGCCGCAGATCGAAACCTCGCGACAGATCAAACTGCGCGATAACGACGTCGTTCTTTTGTGCACCGACGGCCTGTGGGGACCGCTGGACGCCGATACCATCTCCTCCGCCTTCACGGACACCGATGTCATGGATGCCGTCCCCACACTACTCGCACGCGCCGAGGAAGCCGCCGGCCCGGTTTGCGACAATCTGTCGATGATCGCGATGCGCTGGCATGAGGAAGACATCAACCCCGACTCGGTATCGACGCAAACCATGGCGCTGAACGATTTCAGCACACAATTGGACACCTTCCAGGAACGCATGCGCGGCACGCTCGCCGAAATCGAGCTGACCGAAGACGAAATCGAAAAAACCATTGCCGAAATCAACTCGACAATCCAAAAATTCAACCGGAACTGAGTGGCCGACCACCCTCACTCCATCCAACCCCGACCAGGACGACCGATGCGACCAAGCCAACGCCAAGCCCACGACCTGCGCCCGATCCGCTTCACCCGTGGCTACACCTGCCATGCGGAAGGTTCGGTGTTGGTCGAATTCGGCGCCACCCGGGTGCTCGTCACCGCCAGCGTCGAAGACGGTGTGCCCGGTTTTCTGCGTGGTAAAGGCCAGGGCTGGCTCACTGCCGAATACGGCATGCTGCCGCGCGCCACTCACACTCGCGGCGCACGCGAAGCAGCCAAGGGCAAACAAAGCGGCCGCACGCAGGAAATCCAGCGCCTGATCGGGCGCAGCCTGCGCGCGGTGGTCGATCTCGCCAAGCTCGGTGAGCGCCAGATAACCCTCGACTGCGACGTACTGCAAGCCGACGGCGGCACCCGCACCGCCGCCATTACCGGCGCCTGCGTGGCCGTGCATGACGCGCTGGAAAAACTCGTTGCCGACGGTACGCTTGCCGCCAACCCGCTCACCGATTTCGTCGCCGCCGTATCGGTTGGCATGTATCGCGGCGTGCCCGTACTCGACCTGGACTATGTGGAAGACTCCGCTTGCGACACCGACATGAACGTCGTCATGACCGGCACCGGCGGCCTCATCGAAGTGCAGGGCACGGCCGAAGGAGCACCCTTTTCCCGCGCCGACCTGAACGCCCTGCTCGACCTCGCCGACGCCGGCATCCGCCGCCTGATCGAACTGCAGCGTACCGCCCTAGCCACCACAGTTACGGCAGCGAACCGGCCATGAACAAACGCCTCGTCCTCGCCAGCGGCAACGCCGGCAAAGCGGCGGAAATGAGCGCTTTGCTGGCACCGCTCGATATCGACATCGTGCCGCAATCGGCGTTGGGCATCGCCGACGCGGACGAACCTCACCTCAGTTTCGTCGAAAACGCCCTGGCCAAGGCCCGCCACGCCTCCGCGCTGTCCGGCTTGCCGGCGGTGGCGGACGATTCCGGGCTGTGCGTGGCGGCACTGGGCGGCGCGCCCGGGGTGCTGTCCGCGCGCTACGCAGGCGAACCGAAATCGGATATGCGCAACAATGCCTTGCTGCTCGAACGGCTTGCCGGCCTTCCTGCCGCCGAACGCGGTGCCTACTTCTATTCGGCCATCGTGCTCGTACGTCACGCCGAAGACCCGCGCCCGCTGATCGCCGACGGCGAATGGCACGGCATTATCCTCGACGCGCCACGGGGGAAGAACGGCTTCGGCTACGACCCGCTGTTCTGGCTGCCCGAACTGGAACAAAGCGCCGCCGAACTGGATGCCGCACTGAAAAACACGCTCAGCCATCGCGGCATGGCGATGCGGCACCTGCTCGACCGCCTGCACCAGCATCCGTTGTGAACGCCCGCCGCATCATTCCGCTGCGGCCTGCACCGGCAGCCCGCGGCACTGCCGAATCCGCACAACCAGAACGCGTACAACTCACCACACCGCCGCCGCTCTCGCTCTACGTGCATTTCCCCTGGTGTGTGCGCAAATGCCCCTATTGCGATTTCAACTCCCATGCCATCGGCGGCGCTAGCGCCGATATCCCGCAAGCGGCCTGGATCGCCGCCGTCGTCGCCGACCTCGAAGCGGCGTTGCCGCAAGTTTGGGGACGGCGCGTGCATAGCGTTTTCATCGGCGGCGGCACGCCCAGCCTGCTTACCGCCGGCGGCGCCGACGAACTGCTCACCGCGATCCGCATGCGCCTGCCACTCGACCCGCTGGCCGAAATCACCCTTGAAGCCAACCCAGGCACGGCCGAAGCCGAACGCTTCCGCGCTTACCGCGCTGCTGGCATCAACCGTCTGTCGCTCGGCATCCAGAGCTTCGACGACACCTTGCTCGAACGCATCGGCCGCATCCACAACGGCACCGAAGCGCGACGCGCGATCGACGCGGCGTCGGCGCACTTCGAACAGATCAATCTCGACCTGATGTATGCCCTGCCGGGGCAAACTCCGGAACAAGCCTTGAACGACCTGGAAACCGCGCTTGCCTTCAAGCCCGGTCACCTCTCCTGCTACCACCTGACGATGGAGCCGAACACCCCGTTCGGCCATTCGCCACCGCCACGACTACCCGACGCCGACAGCGCCGCGGACATGCAGGACGCCATCGAGGCCCATCTGGCCACCGCCGGCTTCGAGCACTACGAAACCTCCGCCTTTGCACGGCCTGGCGCGCGCGCGCGGCACAACCTCAACTACTGGACTTTCGGCGACTACCTCGGCATCGGCCCCGGCGCGCATGGCAAACTATCCAGCCACGACGGCATCGTGCGCGAAATGCGCCACAAACACCCGCAACGTTATCTCGATGGCGCTGCGCGCGGCGATTTCGTCCAGGAACGGCATGCCGTAACGACAGCCGAACTACCGTTCGAATTCATGATGAATGCCTTGCGCCTCACGGACGGTTTTCCGGTGTCGCTCTTTACCGCCCGCACCGGCCTGTCGCTGGAAGCCGCGGCAACCGGCCTGCGCACAGCCCGCGAACGCGGGCTGATCGAAATCCAAGCCGACATCCTCCGACCGACCGAACGTGGCCGCCGTTTTCTGAACGACTTGCTGCAAATGTTTCTGGCAGACTGAGCTTTTCCCCGAAAAAACGGCGACAAAAAAACGTCGCGGCGTTCCGACTTTCACCCTTCCGTCCGCACCCCGTCGTTTTTCCCACCACGGTTGAGCAAATTGGAAAGCAGATCCACTGGCACTGGGAAAACCAGTGTCGAGCTTTTGTCGCCGGCAACCTGAGTCAGCGTTTGCAAATAGCGCAACTGCATCGCCGCCGGTTCGCGTGACAGCATTTCGGCTGCTTCCATCAGCGTTTGCGCAGCCTGTTTTTCCCCTTCGGCGTGGATCACCTTGGCACGCCGTTCGCGCTCGGCCTCGGCCTGACGGGCAATGGCACGGACCATGTTTTCGTTGAGGTCCACGTGCTTGATTTCGACGTTGGCAACCTTGATGCCCCAGGCATCGGTCTGAGCGTCGAGGATATGCTGGATGTCGAAATTGAGCTTTTCCCGCTCGGCCAGCATCTCGTCCAGTTCGTGCTTGCCGAGCACCGCGCGCAGCGTGGTCTGCGCAAGCTGACTGGTGGCGACGAGGTAGTTTTCCACCTGGATGATCGCCCGTTCCGGCGCGACAACACGGAAATAGACCACCGCGTTGACCTTGACCGATACGTTGTCGCGGGAGATCACGTCCTGGCTGGGCACATCCATCGTCACCACGCGCAGGTCCACCTTGACCATCTGCTGCAGGCCGGGAATGACGAAGATCAGCCCGGGGCCTTTCACTTTCCAGAAGCGGCCAAGCATGAAGATCACACCGCGTTCGTATTCGCGCAGGATCTTGAGCGAAGCGGCAACAAGGGCGATAAGAACAACGAGCAGTGGCGTGAAGCTGAACAGGTCGATCATTGCTTGAGACTCCCGGTCGATGATGGTGTTGAGGTGGGTAGCGTTGGTGTGGACGTCGTAGAGGTGTCGAAGGGCGAAACGTGCAGCACGAGGCCATCGAGGCGATCGACACGCGCCTCCTGGCCGACGGCAAGAACACCCGTGCTGCGCACACGCCAGGTTTCGCCACGAACCTGCGCCCAGTAACCGCCGCCACCGGCGGGGGCGATGATCCGTGCTCGCGCGCCGATCATGTCCTCTTGTCCGCTGACGACCGGCCGCTTCCGGCTACGGGCGGCGAAACCACCAATGGCGAACAGAACAACCGCGCTGGTCAAGGCAAGCCCGACAACCAGCGTCGGAGGCACACCGAAGCCAGGCATTTCCGTATCGACGAGAAACAGACTGCCGACGACGAAAGCGACGATGCCGCCGATACCAAGGGCGCCGAAACTCGGCGCGAACGCTTCGGCGACCATCAGCGCGGCACCCACCGCCACCAATGCTACCCCGGCCCAATTGACCGGCAGCAGATTGAAAGCGTACAGGGCGACGAGCAGACAGATCGCCCCGATCACGCCAGGGACGGCGAAGCCTGGATTGGTGAACTCGAAGAACAGCCCATAGAGGCCGATCATCATCAGGATCAACGCCATCTGCGGGTTGGCGAGCACGGCGAGGATGCGATTGCGCAAATCCGGCTCGCCGTGCTCAATGACGGCGCGCGCCGTGTTCAACTTGATCTTGCCTGCACCAAGCGTGACTTCACGCCCGTCCAGACGAGCAAGCAGATCGGGCAGATCGGCCGCGACAAGGTCGATGACGCCACCGGCAAGCGCCTCCTCGGCGCTCAAACTGGCGGCCCCGCGCACCGCGCGTTCGGCAAAATCGGCGTTGCGCCCCCGCAGTTGGGCGAGGCTGCGCAGATAGGCGGCGGCATCGTTGACCGATTTCGCACTCATCGCATCACCGTCGCCCGGTGGCGAAGTCTCACCGCTCGCGCCGCCGGAAGGTTGCGGCTTGCCCGGCTGACTGCCGCCGATGCCGATCGCCACCGGCGTGGCGGCACCGAGATTGGTCGCCGGCGCCATCGCGGCGATGTGGCTGGCGTAGAGGATGTAGGTTCCTGCACTGGCGGCACGGGCACCTTCGGGCGAAACGTAGGTAGCAACTGCCACCGGAGAAGCGAGAATATCCTGAATGATTTCCCGCATCGCGGTATCGAGCCCGCCAGGCGTATCCATTTCGAGCACGACAAGCGCGAAACCGCCGCTTCTCGCCCGCGCCAACCCCCGATGAACAAAATCCGCGGTTGCCGGGCCGATGGCACCGTTGACCCGCAACGCCATCACACGCGCACCCGCCTCGCGCGTTTCCTCCGCTGCCACACTCCGTGCGTCGATGGACGAAAACACACCGATCGACAGCAGCAGCACGGCAAAGCAGCGCACCGCCATTTCACGTACTACTCTGCGTACCTTTCCGAATATGTATGCCAACATCGTCGGCTCCCCCGCTTGGATCGGCCTTGCTCGATTCAACGCCAATGCAGCCTCTATGACACGAAACCCATATGCCGAAGTCTAGCCCGCAAGCGAACACTCCGGGCAATGTGGCGCGCTCGATGGATAGACGCGCACCAACCTGCTCACATATTCCCAACGATTACGGCTGCAGAGGAAAGGAAACCGACGAGCGTTTGCTCAAAAACAGTCACGTCGCGGTGTCGGTTATTTTTACATAGATCAGGGTAAACGATAATAAAAAATAAATTTATCGTATTTTTTCAATGTGTTAAATATTTGGCTCATTTTTTGCTTTGATACTATGAGATTTAGCAAATTCAACGTTTCGTCGAAGGAAACCATACTCATGAAGTTCATCAAGAAAAAATTCGCAGCCGCTCTGCTGCTCAGCCTGGGCCTGCCGATGGCTGCCCACGCCGCTGCCGTGATTCAAGACAACAATGTTCTGGCAGGCGTTAGCGATTTCGGCACGCTTGGCTCGAACGGCATCATCCCGCCTGGAATCCTGTACGACGCCACTGGCACAAGAAGCTATGGCATCAACGATTTTCTGACGCCGGGTTCGCCGTTCGAAGGCTTCTATATCACCTCGGCAACAACCGGCGGCTTTTCTTTTTACGGCAACAATGCCAGCGGTACAAACGCCGTTATCGTCAATGTAACCCAGAATTCCCCGACTTCGGCGACGTCGGTCAGCCTGTTCTCAGGACTCAAGGTCACCAACGAGTATTCCCTGACGACTTACGACGGCCGTTCGGTGATCTCCATTACCACCACGCTGACCAATACCGGCGGCAGCGCATTCCTGGGCCTGGACTTTTTGCGCACGCTCGATCCGGATCCTGACGTGAATGCTTTCGGTTCCTATGACACGAACAACGTCGTGCTGTCTCAGAATCAGGCTTGCGGAACGGGTGCCCAAAGCGGGGAAACAATCTGCATCTTCACCACCGATAACAACTTTGCGCACAATGCGGGGGTCGGCGCGGCCGGCGCTTCCGGCTGGCCGACAAGCCCAGCCGCATACTTGGCCGGGCTCAACGACGGCAATGGCGATTACGCTCTTGGCCTCGCTTTTGCCCTGGGCGACCTCGGCGCGGGTCAGAGCATCACGTTTACTTATGGCTATGCCCTCGGCGCCAGCATCAACGACGCCACTGGCCAGGGAGTACCCGAGCCGGCGAGCACGTTGCTGTTGGCAACCGGGCTGCTTGGCCTTGCCTATGGCCGCCGGAACAAGCGCACGCAGGCTTGATTCGTTCTTTGGGTACGACGCAAAAGGGCCGAAAGGCCCTTTTGTCGTTTACGGTTCGAATTTTTCGCGCGGCACAAGAAGTGTGCCGCACCCGGCTTGATACTCAACCGATCATCCCGGCACCGACGGTATCGTTGGTGCTTTCGTCGATGATGATGAAGGCGCCGGTGGCACGATTGTCGGCGTAGCGGTCCGCCGCGATGGGCTGGGCCAGCTTCAGCGTCAGGCGGGCTATATCGTTCATCGCCAGTGCCGTCGTCGCCTCACGTTCCAGCGTATTGACGTCGAGACGGTGGTCGATCTTCACGACCTTGGCTTTGACCTCACGAGTGGCGTGGCGCACGAGGTAGGTGCGCGCTGTCGACAGCGGCGTCTCCGCCAGCCAGCACACGGTGGCGTCGATTTGTTTGACAGGCTGCGCCGCTTCGGCGGTTTTGACGATCATGTCGCCGCGCGAAATATCGATCTCATCCTCCAGCAGGAGCGTCACCGATTGTTCGTGAATCGCGCGGGGTAGTTTGACGCCACCGAGCTCGATCGCCTTGATCCGGCTCGCAGCGCCCGAGGGCAACACGGTGACGGCATCACCGATGGCAATTTCACCCGATTCGACCCGGCCCATGAAGCCACGGTAATCGTGCAGCGCGGGGTTGGCCGAATCCTGCGGGCGGCAGACGCACTGCACCGGAAAGCGGAAAGCCTCGGCCCGCTCGGTGTGGGCGGCGGGGGCTGATTCGAGGATTTCGAGCAGCGTCGGGCCGTCGTGCCAGCCGAGCGCATCACCACGTTCGACGATCATGTCGCCAGCCAGCGCCGAGATCGGGATGAAACGCACGTCCCGAATACCGAGCTTTTCGGCGAAAGCGAGGTAGTCGGCACGGATGCGTTCGAACACGCCGCGATCGTAGTCGACCAGATCCATTTTGTTTACCGCCACCACCAGATGTGGAATGCCGACCAGACTGGCGAGATAGGAGTGGCGCCGGGTCTGGGTGAGCACGCCCTTGCGCGCATCGACCAGGATGATGGCGAGGTTGGCGGTGGATGCGGCGGTGACCATGTTGCGGGTGTACTGCTCGTGGCCCGGCGCGTCGGCGATGATGTACTTGCGCCGGCCGGTGGAGAAGTAACGGTAGGCCACGTCGATGGTGATGCCTTGTTCGCGTTCGGCTTGCAGGCCGTCGGTGAGCAGCGACAGATCGACCGCGCTCAGGCCGCGCCGGGCCGAGGTTTTTTCGATGGCGTTGAGCGTGTCGGCGAGAATGGCCTT
>JAVBSY010000081.1:0-14027 GCA_031556475.1 Azoarcus sp. | reverse complement strand
TTGCCGGTCTGTACGCGGGCGCGGTCGTAATGCAGGGCTTCGCGCAGGCGGTTTTCGACTTCGCGCTGGTTTTTCTGCGACTCCATGTCGATGAAGTCGATGACGATCAGGCCGCCGAGGTCGCGCAGGCGCAACTGGCGCGCGACTTCGTCGGCCGCTTCGAGGTTGGTGCGGAAGGCAGTGTCCTCGATGTCCGCGCCCTTGGTGGCACGGCCGGAGTTCACGTCGATGGAGACGAGCGCCTCGGTATGGTCGATGACGATGGCACCACCCGAAGGCAGGTTCACCTGGCGCGAATAGGCCGACTCGATCTGGTGTTCGATCTGGAAGCGGGAAAACAGCGGCACATCGTCGTTGTAGCGCTTGACCCGATTGACCGTGGCCGGCATGACATGGCCCATGAACTGCTGGGCCTGCTCGAAGATGTCGTCGGTGTCGATCAGGATCTCGCCGATATCCGGCTGGAAGTAATCGCGGATGGCGCGGATCACCAGGCTGCCTTCCTGGTAGATCAGGAACGCGCCGGCGTGGCTGCGGGCGGCGCCCTCGATGGCGTTCCACAGTTGCAGCAGGTAGTTCAAGTCCCACTGCAATTCCTCGGCATTGCGGCCGATCGCGGCAGTGCGGGCGATCAGGCTCATGCCGCCAGGCACGTCGAGCTGGTCCATCACATCGCGCAGTTCGGCGCGTTCGTCACCCTCGACGCGGCGCGAAACGCCGCCGCCGCGCGGATTGTTCGGCATCAGCACGAGGTAGCGGCCGGCAAGCGAGATGTAGGTCGTCAGCGCGGCGCCCTTGTTGCCGCGCTCGTCCTTCTCGACCTGGACGATCAGTTCCTGGCCTTCCTTCAGCGCATCCTTGATGTTCGCGCGGCCGGATTCGGAGCCGGAAAGGAAATAGCTGCGGGCGATTTCCTTGAAAGGCAGGAAACCGTGGCGCTCGGCGCCGTAGTCGACGAACGCCGCCTCGAGACTGGGCTCGATGCGTGTAATGACGGCTTTGTAGATATTGCTCTTGCGTTGTTCCTTGTTGACCGATTCGATATCGAGGTCGATCAGTTTCTGACCATCCACAATCGCGACGCGCAATTCCTCGGCCTGCGTCGCATTGAAAAGCATTCGTTTCATTTGAGTCGTTCTCCCGCGCAATGCACACGGGCAGGACGAACGGCGCGCACCTAAAAGCGCTTTCCGGGTTCAGAAGCGGTTGAGCAAAGCTTTCATCCGATTTTTTTCCTCGGGCGTTGCTGGGGCGGCTGGTCGCTATTCTCATGGTCCCGCCCACGGATTCCTCGAACCCCCGGGCCGGATCAGTTGATCCTGCGTGTGTCACGCGTTTTATTTCTCCACCTGCCATACAGATCAGATGGATGTTGATGTCGAAAAATATCTTATTGCGTTACCATCGGCGCCCTTTCGGGTGCGAGATGGCATGCTCCGGGTTGACCGGGAGCGCTCTCAAGGGCTCGTCGTCGCTGACCACCACCGCCTTTTGGCGCGAGGGGTATCGACCGCGACCGGAATCAACCGCAGGGAAGTATATTTCAGGATGGTGATACAAGGCAAAGCGGCCACTGTGCGCCACGAGCGGATAGATGAAAGTGCCGCCGGGCAGCGCATCGACAATTACCTGCTGAAGTGCGCCAAGGGCGTACCCAAAAGCCACATTTACCGCATCGTGCGCGGCGGCGAGGTACGGGTAAACGGCAAGCGCGTCGCGCCCACATACCGCCTTGCCGAAGGCGACGAAATCCGCATTCCGCCGCTGCGTGTCGCCGAACCCACCCGGCGCGCGCCCGTTCCCGCCGGGCAGGCCCTGCCGGTGGTGTTCGAGGACGAAGCCCTGATCGTGGTGAACAAACCCGCGGGCAAGGCCGTACATGGCGGCAGCGGCGTGAGCTACGGCGTCATCGAGCAACTGCGCGCGCAACGGCCTGAACTGCGCATGCTCGAACTCGCCCACCGATTGGACCGCGAAACCTCCGGCCTGCTGATCGTCGCCAAGAAACGCTCGGCCCTGACCGCGCTGCACGACATGATGCGCACCGGGCAGGTGGAAAAGCGCTACCTCGCGCTGGTACCGGGGCGCTGGGCCAACGCCCTGCAACATGTGAAGGCGCCGCTGTTCAAATACCTGACCGCCGAAGGCGAACGGCGCGTGCGCGTCAGCCCCGAAGGCAAGCCGGCGCACAGCGTAGTGCGGCTGGTCGAGCGCGGACAGGATTTCAGCCTGCTGGAAGTGGAACTGAAAACCGGCCGCACCCACCAAATACGGGTACACCTCGCCCATCTCGGCTTTCCGCTGTGCGGCGACGATAAATACGGCGATTTCGCGTTGAACAAGACACTGGAAGAAAAAGGACTCAAACGCATGTTCCTGCATGCGGCCAAGCTGCGCTTTGCGCATCCCGCAAGCGGCGAAACCCTGGCTTTCGAAGCGCCCCTGCCACCGGAACTGCAAACCTTTCTCGACCATCTGGACCCACCCCACCGCCCGAGAGACAGCCATGGCTGAACGTTTCGACCTCATCGTTTTCGACTGGGACGGCACGCTGATGGATTCGGCGGCGGCAATCGTCATCGCGATTCTCGCCGCCTGCCGCGACCTCGGCCTGCCGGAGCCGAGCGAGGAACGCGCCCGCTACGTGATCGGCCTGGGCCTGGACGATGCCCTGCACCATGCCGTGCCCGAATTATCCAAGGCCGACTATCCGCGCATGGCCGAACGCTACCGCCACCACTATTTCACGAGGGATCACGACCTGACGCTGTTCCCCGGCGTGCGCGACAGCATCGCCTGGCTCGCCGGCCAGGGGCGGCTGCTTGCGGTGGCCACGGGCAAGAGCCGCGCCGGGCTGAACCGCGCGCTCGACCGTTCCGGGCTGAAAACCTACTTTCACGGCACGCGCTGCGCGGACGAGTGCTTTTCCAAACCCCATCCGGCCATGCTGGAAGAGTTGATGGCCGAGTTGGGCGTATCCCCCCGGCGAACCCTGATGGTGGGCGATACCACACACGATCTGCACATGGCGAAAAATGCCGGCGTCGCAGCGCTCGCGGTAGGCTTCGGCGCCCATCCGGCCGCCGTACTGGAAGCGGAACAGCCGCTCGCCTGCGTGGCGACGCCACAGGCACTCGACGCATGGCTGCGCGCGAACGGCTGATCTGCGATTCGGCCGCCCTCATCGACGGCGGCGACGGCGTACGCTTCGAGGCCGGCGGCCGGGCGGCATTTGCCATCCGTCATGGCGGACGGGTTTATGCTTTTTTGAATCGCTGCGCGCACGTACCGGTTGAATTGGACTGGGTGCCGGGCAAGTTTTTCGACGACACCGGCGATCTTCTGATCTGCACGATGCATGGCGCACACTATGAGCCGCATTCCGGCCGCTGCGTTCTGGGGCCCTGTAAAGGCGCTAAGCTGAGGCCTTTACCGATCGAAGAACGCGACGGCCGAGTTTACTTGATCGACGAGACAGGCAATGGATAACAACACACGCGACGAAAACTGGGAACGCAAGACGCTGGAGCGGCTGGCCTTCGACAGCCTGATCGAGCAAAGACGCCGCCGCCGCTGGGGGATTTTCTTCAAGCTGCTGACCTTCGCCTACATCGGCCTCGTCATCTGGCTCGCCGGCGACTGGGGAACGTCCTCGGAAAAGCTGATGGACGGCCAAGGCTACACCGCCATGATCGCCGTCGACGGCATCATCGAGGCCAACGCGGACGCCAGCGCCGAGCGGGTGATTTCCGCATTGCAAAACGCCTACGGCGATCACGCGGTCAAGGGCATCGTCCTGCGTATCAACAGCCCCGGCGGCAGCCCGGTGCAGGCCGGCATGATCAACGACGAAATCTATCGGCTGCGCGCCATACGTCCCGACCTGCCGATGGTCGCGGTCGTCGAGGACATGTGCGCCTCGGGCGGCTATTACATTGCCGTGGCGGCGAACAGGATCGTCGTCGACAAAGCCAGCCTGGTCGGCTCGATCGGCGTATTGATGGATGGCTTCGGCTTCACCGGCACGATGGAAAAACTCGGCGTCGAACGGCGCCTGCTCGCCGCAGGCACCAACAAAGGCTTTCTCGACCCGTTTTCGCCCCAGCAGGAAACGCAACTGGAACATGCACGCAGCCTGTTGACGGACATTCACAGCCAATTCATCGATATCGTACGCAAGGGCCGTGGCGAACGCCTGAAGGAAACGCCGGAGCTTTTTTCCGGCCTGATCTGGACCGGCGCGCGCAGCATCGAACTCGGTCTGACCGACGGCTTCGGCACGGTAGAATCGGTGGCCCGCGACGAATTCCACGCCGAGGACGTGCGCGACTTCACCCACAGCCGCAGTTTCGCCGAACGTTTCGCCCAGCGCTTCGGCGCCGACATGGCGCAAAGCATGGCTGCCGCGATGGGTCGGATCAACCTGCGCTGAAACCGGATCGAAAACCGTTACGGCAGCTCGACACCCTCGGCGCGCAACATGCGCGCGAGGGCAATCAGCGGCAAACCGATCAGCGCGGTCGGATCGTCGCCCGACAAGGCTTCGAGCAAGGCAATGCCCAAGCCTTCCGATTTGGCGCTGCCGGCGCAATCGAGCGGGCGCTCTTTTTCCACATAGCGGCGGATTTCATCGTCGCTCAGCGAACGAAAACGGACGAGCGTGGGCACGCCTTCGCAGCGGACATGCCCGCTGCGCGTATTGACGAGCGCAAGCGCGGTATGAAACAGCACGGTCTGGCCGCGCATGCGTTGCAACTGCGCCACCGCGCGTTCGACCGTGCCGGGCTTGCCGAATATTTCGTCGCCAAGGCAAGCGACCTGATCGCTGCCGATAACCAGCGCATCCGGATGGCTTGCCGCCACCGCCAGCGCCTTTTCACGCGCCAGCCGCTCCGCCGTGGCAGGCGGCGGCTCGCCGGGCAGCGGCGTTTCGTCGACCTCCGGGCGGGCCGTCACGAACGGTATCTGCAAGCGCTCAAGCAGCATCTTGCGGTAGGCCGAGGTCGAAGCAAGGACGAGAGTCATGGCAGGAACGTCAGGGTAGGAAAGCGAAGCCTTTCGCCGCATCGTTGCAGGACTGCATCAGCCAATCCTTCCTTACAACGCGCACACGACAAGGGTTTTGACACGATTTGATCGGGGATGGTAGCATGCCGCTCTTGTGTCTCGATAAAGCGCAGAGTTGAAAACGATTCCGGACCCTTTCCAATTCGCCGCCGAACATCGCGGCTTGGGTGGTGAGGTTGCCGTGGCGAAATTCACGCGCCTGACCGATGTGCTATCCAACCAGAACGGTACGGTTTCATACCGTATCGACGGGGAATTGGACGCCGAACGCAAGCTGACGCTGCATGTGGCCGCACACGGAAAGCTCAGCCTCCGCTGCCAGCGCTGCCTGGAAGCGCTGGCGTGGGATCTGGCGGTGGATACCAGGCTGCAACTGATTCGAGCGGGGCAGGCGATCCCCGACGAAGAACTGGAAAACGATGAAACCGATGCGCTGGAAGTCGAGGGTGAAATCGACGTCCTTGCATTGATCGAAGACGAAATTTTGCTCGCCATGCCGCTCGCGCCACGGCACGAACGCTGCGGGTTGCCGAATCCGGGTGGCGATACGGACGAAAAATCGCCTTTTGCCGTGCTGGCGGCGCTGCGTGGTGATACCGGCAGCAAGGCATAAGCGCACACTATTTGTATTCAGGAGTATGACCAAATGGCCGTTCAACAGAACAAGAAATCCCCTTCCAAGCGCGGCATGCACCGCGCGCATGATTTTTTGACCGCGCCTTCGCTGGCCGTCGAAGCGACCAGTGGTGAAGTGCACCTGCGCCACCACATCAGCCCGAACGGTTACTACCGGGGCAAGAAAGTCGTCAAGGTCAAAGGGGACTAAGGGATCCAGGCCCGCTTCCCGATCGGAAAGCGGCGCAGCGCGCTTAGCGGCTGCGCCGCTTTTTTATCCCAATCATCATTCTTGAATCACGCAAATTGCCGATGAATGTCACCGTTGCAATTGACTGCATGGGTGGCGATCACGGCCCTGTCGTGACCGTCCCCGCCGCGCAGGCTTTCCTGCGCAGCCACCCGCAAGCGCGCGCGATCCTGGTAGGACGCGAAGACGCGCTGGCCCCGCTGATCCAGCCCACCGCGGCGGAATTCGGCGAACGGCTTCGCCTGCGCGCGGCGACCGAGGTCGTCGGCATGGACGAGCCGCCCGCGAGCGCGATGCGCAACAAAAAAGATTCCTCGATGCGCGTCGCCATCGACCTGGTGCGCTCGGGCGAAGCATCCGCCGCCGTATCCGCCGGCAACACCGGCGCGCTGATGGCGATCTCCCGCTTCGTCCTGAAAATGCTGCCCGGCATCGACCGCCCGGCAATTTCGACCATTTTGCCCACGCTCAAGGGGCGCACCTACGTGCTCGACCTGGGCGCCAACGTGGATTGCCTGCCCGAGCATCTGCTGCAGTTCGGCATCATGGGCGCGATGCTCGTCGCCGCGGTGGAGCATTGCGAGCGCCCCACGGTGGGCCTGCTCAACATCGGCGAAGAGGAAATCAAGGGTAACGAGGTGGTCAAGCAGGCCGCGGAACTGCTCCGCGCCAGCGGCTTGAATTTCTACGGCAACGTCGAGGGCGACGATATCTACAAAGGCACGACCGATGTCGTCGTTTGCGACGGCTTCGTCGGCAACGTCGCGCTGAAAACCTCCGAAGGCCTTGCGCAGATGATCACCACATTCCTGCGCGAGGAATTCAACCGCAACTGGTTGACCAAGCTGGCCGCGCTGGTGGCCATGCCCGCGCTGAAAGGATTCAAGCGCCGTGTCGATCATCGCCGCTATAACGGCGCCTCGCTGCTCGGCTTGCGCGGTGTCGTGGTAAAAAGCCATGGTTCGGCCGACACCTTCGCTTTCGAACAGGCGATCACCCGTGCCGCCGAAGCGGCGGGGAACCGGCTGATCGAGCGGATCAGCGAACGCATGACGGCCATGAACGAGGTCACAGCATGATTTATGCGCGCATTGCAGGAACGGGAAGCTACCTGCCCGGCGCCCCGGTCAGCAACGCGGATCTGGTCGCCCGTGGCATCGATACGTCCGACGAATGGGTTTCCACCCGCACCGGCATCCACTCCCGCCATCTTGCCGCAGCCGATGTCGGCGCCAGCGGTCTGGCGCTGGTCGCCGCCGAACGCGCCATCGAAGCGGCCGGCTGCAAGGCCGAGGATATCGACCTCATCATCGTCGCCACTTCGACGCCAGACTACATCTTCCCCAGCACGGCGGCGCTGTTGCAATCCAAGCTGGGAATACGCAACGGCGGCGCCGCATTCGACGTACAGGCCGTATGCAGCGGCTTCGTCTACGCCTTGTCGGTCGCGGAAAAATTCATCCGCTCGGGCAGCCACCAGCGGGCACTGGTCATCGGCACCGAAGTTTTTTCCCGCATTCTCGACTGGTCCGACCGCGGCACCTGCGTGCTGTTCGGCGACGGCGCCGGCGCGGTGGTGCTGGAAGCCTCGGCCACGCCGGGCATCCGTACATCGGCACTGCATGCGGACGGCAGCCACCACGCCATCCTGTGCGTGCCCGGTGGTGTCGCTTCCGGCCAGGTCATCGGTGATCCGTTCCTGCGCATGGATGGCCAGGCCGTATTCAAATTCGCCGTGCGCGTGCTCGGCGATGTCGCACTGGAAGTGCTCGACAACGTCGGCGCAAACGCCGACAGCATCGACTGGCTGATTCCGCACCAAGCCAACATCCGCATCATCCAAGCCACGGCCAAACGGCTCGGCGTGCCGATGGAGCGGGTCATCACCACCGTTGCCGAGCACGGCAACACCTCGGCGGCCTCGATTCCGCTGGCACTCGACGTCGCCGTGCGCGACGGGCGCATCCGGCCCGGGCACCGTGTCATCGTCGAAGGCGTCGGCGGCGGTTTCACCTGGGGCGCAGCCCTGATCGACTTCTGATCGTCACTTTCCTCTTCTTTTATCACGCGGAGAAACGATGACTTTTGCGCTGATATTCCCCGGCCAGGGTTCGCAATCGGTCGGCATGATGGGCGGCTACGGCGACTCGCCGGTAGTCCGGGATACATTCGCCGAGGCATCCGCCGCGCTCGGCGAAGATTTGTGGGAAATGGTCTGTACCGGCCCCGCCGAGCGTCTCGCGCTGACAGTCAACACCCAGCCTTTGATGCTCACCGCCGGCGTTGCCGCATATCGCGCCTGGCTGGCCGCCGGCGGGCCGAAACCCGCGCTGGTCGCCGGCCATAGCCTGGGCGAGTATTCCGCTCTGGTTGCCGCCGGCGCGATGGCATTCTCCGACGCCGTGCCGCTGGTGCGCTTTCGCGCCCAGGCCATGCAGGAGGCCGTGCCTGCGGGCACCGGCGCGATGGCCGCACTGCTCGGCCTGGAAGTCGACGCCGTACGCGAAGCCTGTGCCGAAGCGGCACGGGGAGAAGTCGTCGAGGCCGCAAACCTGAACGCACCGGGGCAGATCGTCATCGCCGGCGCGAAGAACGCAGTGGAACGTGCCATCGAAGTGGCTAAGGCCAAAGGTGCCAAACGCGCCGTATTGCTGCCGGTAAGCGCTCCATTTCATTGCGCGCTGATGAAACCGGCGGCCGAACGCCTCGCGCAACGATTGGCCGATGTGCCGATCTCGCGTCCGGCGATCGGCGTGGTGAACAATGTGGACGTCGCGGTGTACGACGACCCGCAACAAATCCGCGATGCACTGGTACGCCAGGCTTTTTCCCCTGTACGCTGGATCGAACTGGTGCAGGAGATGGCCCGCCGGGGCATGACGCACGTCATCGAATGTGGCCCGGGCAAGGTGCTCGCCGGTATGACGAAGCGTATCGCCAAGGATGTGGAAGGCGGCTCGGCACACGACGCACCCAGCCTTGAACAATCGATTGCGGCAGTGAGGTGATCCGATGAGCTTTTCCCTGGAAGGACAAATTGCCCTGGTCACCGGCGCCTCGCGCGGCATCGGCCGGGCCGTGGCGCTGGAACTGGCGCGCCTGGGCGCGACTGTCGTCGGCACGGCGACATCGGACGAGGGTGCGGCCGGAATCACCAAGGCACTCGCGGAAAACGGCGGCAAGGGCGCCGGCATGGCTCTCGACGTGACCAACGCGGCGGCGTGCGAAGCGCTGATCGGCGAGATCGAGAAACGCTTCGGCGCGGTCGGCATCCTGGTCAATAACGCCGGCATCACCCAGGACAATCTGGCGATGCGGATGAAAGACGAGGAATGGGACGCGGTGCTCGACACCAACCTGAAAGCCGTCTTCCGCCTGTCCCGCCTCGTCATGCGCGGCATGATGAAGGCACGCAGCGGGCGCATCATCAACATCACCTCGGTCGTCGGCAGCGCCGGCAACCCCGGTCAGGCCAACTATGCCGCGGCAAAGGCCGGCGTGGCGGGCATGAGCCGCGCGCTGGCACGCGAACTGGGCAGCCGCAACATCACGGTCAACTGCGTCGCGCCGGGCTTCATCGACACCGACATGACTCGCGCCCTGCCCGATGCCGCGCGCGACACGCTACTCGGGCAGATTGCCCTGGGCCGCTTCGGACGCCCCGAGGAGATCGCCGGCGCGGTCGCGTTTCTCGCATCGCCGATCGCGGCCTATGTCACGGGTACGACGCTGCACGTCAATGGCGGAATGTATATGGCATAACGGGGGCCGCCATGGCGGAAGCGGCCCTTTTTGGTAGAATACGCCGGTTTTTTTACATCCTGTATCTTCTAAGGGAAGGAGTTTGTTCATGGAGAACATCGAACAGCGCGTCAAAAAGATCGTCGCTGAGCAACTTGGCGTGAACGAATCTGAGATCAAGAACGAATCCTCGTTCGTAGACGATCTGGGCGCGGATTCGCTGGACACCGTGGAATTGGTCATGGCGCTGGAAGAGGAATTCGAATGCGAAATTCCGGACGAGGAAGCCGAGAAGATCACGACCGTCCAGCAGGCGATCGACTACGTCAGCGCCCATCTGAAGAAATAAGTCTTCTTGTTTCCCCGGATTCCGTGTCGGCGGAATCCGGACAGATCCTTGCAAAACCCTCCGACACGTTCTTTTACGGAGTTGCCTGTGTCGCGTCGTAGAGTCGTCGTTACCGGCCTGGGGCTTATCTCGCCGGTCGGCAATAGCGTCCCCGAAGCCTGGGAAAACCTGCTTGCCGGGAAAAGCGGCATTGGCACCATCACCCGTTTCGATGCCAGCACGTTCGCCGTGCGTATTGCCGGAGAAGTCAAAGGCTTCGACGCATCGGCTTACCTGTCGGCAAAAGAAGCCCGCCGCATGGATGTATTCATCCACTACGGCATGGCTGCGGGCATTCAGGCCATTCGCGATGCCGGCATCGAAGTGACCGAAGCGAACGCCGAACGCATCGGCATCAATATCGGCTCCGGTATCGGCGGCCTGCCGATGATCCAGGAATCGCACAACGATTACCTCGCGGGCGGCCCACGCAAGATTTCCCCGTTTTTCATTCCCGGCACGATCATCAACATGATCGCGGGCAATCTGTC
Source organism: Azoarcus sp. (assembly GCA_031556475.1). GTDB lineage: Bacteria > Pseudomonadota > Gammaproteobacteria > Burkholderiales > Rhodocyclaceae > Azoarcus. Next base: position 3,475 of record JAVBSY010000081.1, on the reverse strand, counting down.
GATCATGTTCGGCATCAAAGGGCCCAACATCGGCGTGGTCACGGCATGCACCACCGGACTGCATGCGATTGGCATCAGCGCGCGCATGATCGAGCACGGTGACGCCGAAGTCATGGTCTGCGGCGGATCGGAGTCCGCCATGACGCCGTTGACGATCGGCGGTTTTTCCTCCGCCAAGGCACTTTCCACGCGCAATGACGACCCCACCACCGCCAGCCGGCCGTGGGATCGGGAGCGCGACGGCTTCGTGCTCGGCGAAGGCGCCGGCGTGCTGGTTCTGGAGGAATACGAACACGCGGTCAAACGCGGTGCCCGTATCTATGCGGAACTGTCCGGCTTCGGCATGAGTGGCGACGCCTATCACATGACCGCACCGGATACCGACGGCCCGCGCCGCAGCATGCTCAACGCAATGAAGGACGCCGGCGTCAATCCGGACCAGATCCAGTACCTCAATGCCCACGGCACATCCACCATGCTGGGCGACAAGAACGAAACCGACGCGATCAAACTCGCTTTCGGCGCGGATGCGGCCAGGCAGCTGGTCGTCAATTCGACAAAGTCGATGACCGGACACCTGCTCGGCGGCGCAGGCGGGGTGGAGTCGGTGTTCACCGTGCTGGCGATCCACCATCAGGTTTCGCCGCCGACGATCAACATCTTCGAGCAGGATCCGGAATGCGATCTGGATTACTGTGCGAACGTTGCCCGGCCGATGAAGATCGACGTGGCGATGAAGAACAACTTCGGTTTCGGCGGCACGAACGGCACGCTTGTTTTCAAGCGGGTTTAAGCAGCAGCCGAAGCGCATGCACAGGCGATAACCGCGCGCTTTTCGCCTGTCGTGCACTTTCCACTCGAAATTCGATTACGACCCTCGCGGCAGGCCATTGCCTTTCTACTTGCCGCGCATGTCTTTGCAGGCATGACGCTTGTCGTTTTCATGCCGACGACGTGGCAGCGCACGGCTGCCGCGCTGGCGGTCTTGCTGTCCGCCTGTCATGCCGTCTATCACGAGGCACGCAAGCGCAGCGCAAAACTTCAATTACACGAAGACGGCAGCTTGACGCTGGATTGGAAGCCGCTACATCACGAACTTGTACGCGTGCCGCAAGCCGTCGATTTTGGCTGGGCAGTCTGGCTGTGCCTGACAAGGGTAAGCGCCAGCACACCACGTCACACCAGAAAAAACTGGATGCTTACCCCAGGCAACGTACCTCCAGGGCAGTGGCGTGTTCTGCGCGCGTGGTTGCGCCACAAAGCGACGAAAGCACAACCTGCGACCGACGACGACACCGTCAGCTAGGCGCCACCCACTTCTCGGGATACAGGATCGTGTCGCACGCTTCCGGCAAGGTTTCGGGAAAATCGCTGGAGTAATGCAGGCCACGGCTTTCCTTGCGCTCGAGCGCGCAACGCACGATCAGGTCGGCGGTAACAACGAGATTACGCAACTCGATCAGGTTGTTCGAAACGCGAAAGTTCGAGTAGTACTCATTGATCTCGCTCGCCAGCAGCCGAATACGGTGCTGTGCCCGCTGCAGCCGCTTGGTCGTGCGCACGATGCCGACATAGTCCCACATGGCGCGGCGCAATTCGGCCCAGTTGTGCGAAATCACCACCTCTTCGTCGGCATCGGTCACGCGGCTTTCATCCCACGCAGGCAAGACCGGCAGCGGTTCGAGCGGCCTGGCGAGGATATCGTCGGCCGCGGAATCGCCAAACACCAGGCATTCGAGCAGGGAATTGCTCGCCAGGCGGTTTGCGCCATGCAAGCCTGTACACGCCGCCTCGCCGATCGCGTACAGGCCCGCAACGTCGGTACGCGCCTCCAGATCGGTCACGATGCCGCCGCAGGTGTAATGCGCCGCGGGCACCACCGGAATCGGCTCGCGTGTGATGTCGATACCCAGTTCCAGGCAGCGCGCGTGGATATTCGGAAAATGTTCGCGCAGCCAATCCGCCGGCTTGTGGCTGATATCCAGGTAAACGCAATCGACCCCGCGCTTTTTCATTTCGAAGTCGATCGCACGCGCAACCACATCGCGCGGCGCAAGCTCGGCACGCGCATCGTGGGCCGGCATGAAGCGCGTGCCATCGGACAGCTTGAGCAACCCGCCTTCTCCGCGCACCGCCTCGGAAATAAGAAAGGATTTGGCCTGCGGGTGATAAAGGCAGGTCGGATGAAACTGGATGAACTCCATGTTCGCCACGCGGCAGCCTGCACGCCAGGCCATCGCGATGCCATCGCCGGTCGCGACATCCGGATTCGTCGTATACAGATAAGCCTTGCCGGCGCCGCCGGTGGCAATCACGGTGCTGCGTGCGCCGAAGGTCACGACCCGGTCGCGGGCGATATCCAGCGCATAGACGCCCAGGCAGCCCTCGTCCGAATGGCCGATCTTGTCACCCAGAATCAGGTCGACGGCAATGTAGTGCTCGAACACATCGATATTCACGTGCGCCCGCACCTGCTCGCTCAAGGTTGCCTGGAGCGCCGCGCCGGTGGCGTCGGCCGCATGAATGATGCGGCGGTGGGAGTGACCGCCTTCGCGCGTCAGGTGATAACCGAGCGTGGAATGGTCTTCGCGCGTAAACGGAACGCCGCGCTCGATCAGCCATTCGATTTCCCGCCGCCCGTGTTCGACGACAAAGCGGGTCGCCGTCGAACCGCACAGACCGGCCCCGGCGGTGAAGGTATCCTGGATATGCGCCTCGACGCTATCCGTCGTATCGAGCACCGCGGCGATTCCGCCCTGTGCCCATGCGCTCGCGCTATCGGCCAGTTCGCGCTTGGTTACAAGCGCAACGCGGAGCTTGTCGGCAAGACGCAGGGCCAGCGATTGCCCGGCGGCTCCGCTACCGAGGATCAGAACATCGTACTGTTTGAGCAAGGTGTAGGGCCGGATGCAGACATTCAGGTTGGCGAATATAGCACGTGCAGCACGGCATGCAGAACGTGCTCCGCACCTTCATGCGTACAGGATCGCACGCGATATATCCCTGTTCGCGTATGAACTAATTTTCCTATCCCATGTCTTTCATAGTGTCTTTGGCTTTGGTTAGATCGGGGCGGTCGCTTATACTTCTGCAGCCTTGTCGTCCAGACATGTAATAGAAGAAAGAGCACAAGCCCCATGAGTGATCGCGAAATCGATCAGCAAATCGTCGAACGCGTACAGCGCGGCGACAAGCAAGCCTTCGGCTTACTGGTATCCAAGTACCAGCGCAAGCTGAACAGGCTGCTTTCGAGATTGATCCGCGATCCGGCGGAGGTCGAGGACGTGGCGCAGGAAACCTTCATCAAGGCTTACCGCGCACTGAGTTCGTTTCGTGGGGATAGCGCGTTTTACACATGGCTTTATCGGATCGGCATCAATACGGCGAAAAACTACCTGGTTTCCCAGGGCAGGAGGGCGCCGACATCGACAGGCTTCGACTCGGAAGAGGCGGAGGGCTTCGAAGATGGCGAACA
>JAVBSY010000124.1:0-10464 GCA_031556475.1 Azoarcus sp. | reverse complement strand
AAATGGACGATTCTGACGATCGCCCTCGGCTTTTTCGCGCTGTTCCTGCTGATGCCGCTGATCGCCGTATTCACCGAGGCATTGCGCAAGGGCTGGGGCACCTATCTTGCCGCGCTGACGGACGAAGACGCGCTATCGGCGATCAAGCTCACCCTGATCACCGCCGCCATCGCGGTACCGCTCAACCTCGTATTTGGCGTGGCTGCGGCCTGGACCATCGCCAAGTTCGAATTCCGCGGCAAGCGCCTGCTGACCACGCTGATCGACCTGCCGTTTTCGGTTTCGCCGGTGGTCGCCGGCCTGATCTACGTATTGCTGTTCGGTGCGCAAGGCTGGTTTGGCGAGTGGCTCAAGGCACACGACGTCAAAATCATCTTCGCCGTGCCCGGCATCGTGCTGGCGACGATCTTCGTCACCTTCCCGTTCGTCGCCCGCGAGCTGATTCCGTTGATGGAGGCACAAGGACGCGAGGAGGAGGAAGCCGCCACCGTGCTCGGCGCCTCGGGCTGGCAAACCTTCTGGCGCATTACGCTGCCCAACATCAAATGGGGGCTGCTGTACGGCGTGATTCTGTGCAACGCGCGCGCCTTCGGCGAGTTTGGCGCGGTGAGCGTGGTTTCCGGCCATATCCGGGGCGAAACGAACACGATGCCGCTGCACGTGGAAATTCTCTACAACGAATACAACTTCGCCGCGGCATTCGCGGTGGCTTCCCTGCTGGCGCTGCTGGCGCTGGTAACGCTGTGCCTGAAAACCTTCATCGAATGGAAGGCGGGCTCGGCGCGCAAAGAGACGGAATAAGGAACGAAGCGCATGAGCATTCAGGTCGAAAACATTCACAAGGGATTCGGCGCCTTCACCGCGCTGGATAATGTCTCGCTCGATTTTCCGAGCGGCGAACTGGTTGCGCTGCTCGGCCCTTCGGGCTGCGGCAAGACCACGCTGCTGCGCGTGATCGCCGGGCTGGAAAAGGCCGATTCGGGCCGCGTCATTCTCGAAGGCGAGGACGCCTCCTCGACTCACGTGCGCGAACGCCAGGTGGGCTTCGTCTTCCAGCACTACGCCCTGTTCCGCCACATGACGGTGTTCGAAAACGTCGCCTTCGGGCTGCGGGTAAAGCCACGCAAGGAGCGGCCGAACGAGGCCGAAATCCAGAAACGCGTCCATCGCCTGCTCGACCTCGTGCAACTCGACTGGCTCTCCGACCGCTTTCCGGCGCAGCTTTCCGGCGGTCAGCGCCAGCGCATCGCGCTCGCGCGCGCGCTGGCGGTAGAGCCGCGCGTGCTGCTGCTCGACGAGCCCTTCGGCGCGCTCGACGCCAAGGTGCGCAAGGAACTGCGCCGCTGGCTGCGCCGCCTGCACGACGAACTGCACGTCACCTCCATTTTCGTCACCCACGACCAGGAAGAAGCACTGGAAGTAGCCGATCGCGTGGTGTTGATGAACAAAGGCAAGGTCGAGCAGGTGGGCACGCCGCAAGAGGTGTACGAACACCCGGCGACACCCTTCGTGTACGGCTTTCTCGGTGCGGTCAACCTGTTCCACGGCCGTATCGACGGAGAACACGTGCGCGTGGGCGAGGCAGTGCTGCCGCACGACGGCCGCGACGCGAACCACGGCGCCGACGTCATCGGCTTCGCCCGCCCGCACGAACTGGAAATCGTCTCCGATCTGTCGACTCCGAACGGGGTCGATGCCGTCGTTGCGCGCGTGCTCGCCTTCGGCTCCAGCGTGCGCGTCGAGCTCGACGCCTTTGCCGCCGAAGGCGAAACGCCCCGCCATTACGAAGTCATCCTGCCCCGCGAACGCCTGCCCGCACTGAATCTGGCCGAAGGACAGCGGGTGCGGCTGGTGCCCTCGCAATTGCGTGTTTTTCCGCGCGAAGTCGCCTGAACGCGGCCTTCCCCCCTCTTTCCCTTTCCTCAGGCGCCTCCCTGCGCGCATTTCCAACCGCTTGCCCGCCGACACACGGCGGCAAGCGGTCGCCCGGCTCGGTAATCCATCGGTTCAAATCCGTACCCGCCTTGCGCCGCAGCCACGATCTGCGCGACCATCCGGTAAGCGTCATCGAATACCAAGCAATAAAGCACCGCACGCAGACACTGGCCGGAATCCGCGTCCCAACACGCCATTTTCCGCGGAGTCCAGCATCGAACGGAGCCGGTCCCGCCAAAGTGCGGAGCCCGATACTACAAAACTGCATGGGGGAAAAACATGAACGGTATCCGCGTCTTTACCGGCAAAACCCGTCATGAATCAGGCCGCGCCGCCACCGCGATAGACAAGCAGGAAATCCGCGGGACGCTATGGCTGAGCGAAACGGGCCTGGACGGCGACGAGCAGGCCGACCCCGTGCATCATGGCGGCCCGGATCGTGCCCTGCACCAATACCCGCCCGTGCATTACGCAAACTGGCAACGGCGCTTCCCCGCGCACGCCGAGCACTTCTCGCCGGCAGCCTTCGGCGAGAACCTGTCCATCGACGGCTGGACGGAAGAAAACGTCCATATCGGCGATGTTTTCTCCTGGGGCGAAGCGCTGATCCAGGTCAGCCAGCCGCGTTCGCCCTGCTACAAACTCAACCAGCGCTTCCAACTCCCCGATCTTGCACTGCACATGCAGCAGACCGCGCTGTGCGGCTGGCTGCTGCGTGTACTGCATTCCGGCCAGGTCGGCCCGGACGCGCTCTTCGCCCGGCATCAACGCGGCAGCGACATCAGCGTCCGCAAAGCCATGCACATCGCCTTCGGCCACCTCGCGGACGACATCAATTACCAACGCCTGCTCGCCGTCGACAGCCTTTCGGCAAGCTGGCGGCGCACGCTCCAGCGCCGCCTCGACAGCGGCGAAATCGAAGCCTGGGCAGGGCGCCTGTACGGTCCCGCCCCTACCTCCATCTGATACCACTGCCATGAACATCGTCTGCTTCCAGCACGTCGCTTTTGAAACACCGGGCTACATCGCCACCTGGGCGCAGGCGCGCGGCCATCGCCTGCGCGTGGTGCGCACCGATCGCGAAGACCCCGATACCCTGCACGAAGCCGATGCGCTGGTGGTACTCGGCGGGCCGATGGGCGTGCATGACGACGCGCTTCACCCCTGGCTCACCGCCGAAAAGGCAGTGCTGCGCGCGGCGCTCGAACGCGGCCTGCCTACCCTGGGCATCTGCCTGGGCGCCCAGTTGATCGCGGATGCGCTCGGCGCGCGCGTGTTCAAGGGCACACAGCGCGAGATAGGCTGGCTTCCGGTTGTGAGCAGCGACGACGTCATCGGCCAGGGCATCACTTTCACACCGCTGCTGTGGCATGGCGACGTGTTCACCCTGCCTCCGGATGCGCGCCCGATCGGAGGGAGCGCGACCTGCGAACTACAGGGGTTTCGCTATCGCGATCATGTTCTCGCCCTGCTTTTCCATCTGGAAATGACCCGCTCCGGCCTGACGGAACTCATCGCCCACTGCGCCGACGAAATAGACGGCTCACCCACATGCCAGCTACCCCGGCAAATGCTGGCCGACAACGTACCGTTCGAGGCTTCGCATGCGCTCGCCGCACGCGTGCTGGACGATTTTTTCCGCATCGCGTTGGCCCCTTCGTCACCATCCCGACCCACCTGAGTACGGCAGGCGCGGCCACCTCGCATGCCTTGCCTCGCGCCTGAATGCGTGGTCTGATCGGAAGCCGCTCGACCATACCAACCGGCATACTGCATGTATTCCAAAGGAGAGAAGCAGCGATGAACGGGCCCAATCCGCGCGATCCGCACCCGATGGCGGACTTTCCGCAAGTCTGCTTCATCCGCAACACCGTCTCCAACCCGAACATCGTCATCGGCGACTACACCTATTACGACGACCCGAGCGACTCGGAAGACTTCGAGCGCAACGTGCTCTACCACTACCCCGCCATCGGCGACAAACTGGTGATCGGCAAATTCTGCGCCATCGCGCGTGGCGTCAAGTTCATTATGAACGGCGCCAACCACAAGCTGTCGGGCTTCTCCACCTATCCCTTCAACATCTTCGGTCACGGCTGGGAAAGCACGACGCCGAGCGCGCGGGAACTGCCGTACAAAGGCGATACCGTCATCGGCAACGACGTCTGGATCGGCTTCGACGCGCTCATCATGCCGGGCGTGAAGATCGGCAACGGCGCCATCATCGCCGCTAGTTCTGTCGTCACGCACGACGTGCCGGCCTACACGGTGGTCGCCGGCAATCCGGCCCAGCCGGTGAAACGGCGCTTTCCGCCCGATATCGTATCGGCGCTGGAACTGGTGGCATGGTGGAATTGGCCCGTGGAGAAAATCTCGCGCAACCTCCAGCACATCGTTGCCGGCGACATCGAAGCCCTGCTGAAACTGCACGAAGGCAGCGCAAAGCCGCCCGCGCCCTGATGCCAACCCCTAACGCCAACCTAAGCAAGGCGCACCAATGGCCACTCGTGCAGAAAGGGAAGAATACTCTCGGCTCCTTCGCTACCTCGAATACACCCTGCACGAACTACCCGCGGGGATCCTCTATGACTCGAATGGCGCGAATGACAAGAAATGTACAGGACTGATGAAAGACACCTATCGGCTGGAAGAACTTGCGACAGCTATCGGTGCCGATATCTCCGAGTTCATCGCCACCTGCCGGTGGCACTACGAACGCTATCCTCATTATCTCGGGCGACATAGGCACTTCGGAAGCTACGCGAACTACATGGAAAAGCACGACGCTCCATCGCGAACAAGGGCCTAACAAGCTCGCCGACCAGACGTCCGCCTATCCCCTGATACCAATTCCTGGAACAGCCCTTGATATGCTCGTCCGCCCCGAACAGACAATCGACCGCACCGCCATCCACCACGTTAACGCCACCGCCTTCGATACCGCAGCCGAAGCGGATCTGGTCGACGCGCTGCGCGAACGGGCCCACCCTTTCATCTCCCTCGTCGCCAAGGAAGGCAGCGCCATCGTCGGCCACATCGCCTTCACGCCGGTCGCGCTCGATACCCGGCCCGATGCGCGCATCATGGGCCTCGCGCCGATGGCCGTGGCACCTGCCCGCCAGCGCCACGGCATCGGTTCCGCACTGGTGCGCGCCGGCCTCGACGAATGCCGCGCGCTCGGCTACGGTGCAGTCGTCGTGCTTGGCCACCCGGACTACTATCCTCGCTTCGGTTTCGTGCCGGCGGAACGTTTTGGCATCGGCTGCGAATACGACGTACCGGCCGAAGTCTTCATGGCCCTGGAGTTGAAACCGGGCTGTCTTGCCGACACTGCGGGCATCATCCGCTACCATGCCGCTTTCGCCGCCGTTTGACGGCGTACCGTAGATACCTCGGCTCTCAACACAATTTTTCTCTCATTCCCCCAAAGCATGATTCTCAACATCGAATTCATTTCCGACTTCACCTGCCCCTGGTGCTTCATCGGCAGGACTCGCCTCGCCCGCGCGCTGGCGGATCTCCGCACCAACCGGCCCGATATAGAAATCCGCGCCTACTCGCTGCCGTTTTTCCTCAACCCTGGCACACCGATGGCCGGCGTGCCCTACCAGGGTTTTCTCAAAGCCAAATTCGGCAGTACATCCCAAGCCGATACGGTACTTGCCCGGGTCGCCGAAGCCGGAGGCCCCGATGGCATCACCTTCGCTTTCAACCGCATCGCCACGCTGCCGAATACGCTCAAGGCCCATACACTGGTTTACCGCGCCCAGGCGCGCGGCGACACGCCGGAACGCGTCGGGCGCCTGACCGACGGCCTGTTCAAGGCACACTTCCAGGAAGGCCGCGACATCGGCGACGACGCGACGCTGGCCAACATCGCCGCCGAAGCCGGCGACCGGCGCGAAGCCGTGCTCGATTACCTCGAACACGGCACGGGCGAGGCCGCCGTCAACAAAATAGCCGCACAGGTGCGCGAACTGGGCATCGGCGGCGTGCCTTTCTTCATCTTCAACCGCAAGCTGTCGGTTTCCGGCGCACAATCTTCCGCCGTGCTGGGCGCGGCAATGCAGCAGGCCATGGGCTGAGCGGGCTTTCCCATGCAGGAGGATTGGAAAAGCGCGGAAGGGAACGGGGTCTCGCTGGTTTTTTTACTTACCAGTTCAAGAAAGGTCATCTGAAATCGTTTTACCGTGCCATGCGCTCGTAGCATCCGTATCGACCGCATGACGCAAATGAATCAACGGGTAGGGCCGCCCCTGCTGGTCGGTTTCCGAACGGCCGATGCGTCGGAATCCCATGCGCTCGTAAAAGCCGACCGCTTGGACGTTCTGTTCATTGACGTCCGTCTCCAGTCCCGGATGAAGGCGTAGCGCATGTTCGACGAGCACGCGGCCGATGCCGGATCCGCGTTCGGCGGCATCGACGAAGAGCGCCTCCATCCGTCCATCACCGATCAGCATGAAACCGATGGCGCGATCATCATTGTCCACTGCGACCCAGAGCAACGGCATCGGCAGGCAGGCCACAACCTCTGTTTCGATGTCCTGTCGGTCTTTTGCCGAGAGGAAGTCATGGGTCGCATCGACGGCATTTCGCCAGATCTCGATGATCCGCGCCCCATCTTCCGGTTCAGATAAACGTATGTGCACCATTGTCTTGGGCATCCAGTCGTGAAAGTCTGTCCTATGTCGGCGCAGCCCGTGCGGGATCATCCCCGTTGCCACGCCGCAGATGCACCGCCAGCCACACCGTGTCGGGGCCGGTCGATTCGACGCGGTGGCGGCAATGCGCTGGAATCATCAGCCAGTCGCCGGCACTCAGCGTGACGCGCTCACCATCGTCGAAAGCCAGTGCCGCGCTGCCCGCGACGACCATGACCCACTCGTCGTCATCCTGGTCGTACCAGAAGCCGGGCGGGCTGGCGTGACTGTGGGAGACGATGCGCTCGATGCGGCCGCCGGCCGTCTCCAGCAGCGTCTCGAAAGCCTCGCCGGCACTTGTGTCAGGCAGGTCGGCCAACAGCCTGCCGATGCGCGGCCGTTCAGGTTTGCTGGCGGACATCGACGACGCGAATGCCGGGAATGCGGTGAAGATCGTCGGCGCCAAGGCGGAACACGGTATTCGGCGTTCCGGCTGCGGCCCAGATCGGATCGAGCGCCCACAGCGCACGATCGACCAGCACCGTAACCGCTCCATCGTGCCCGACCGGGGCGACGCCGCCGATGGCGAAACCGGTCCGGTCGCGCACGAAATCGGCATCGGCGCGGCCGACCGCCTCGCCCAATTCAGTTTGCAGTCTTTTCTCGTCGATGCGGTCCGCGCCGCTGGCGATGACCACGATACACGCATCACTGCGCTTGCCCCGAAACACGATGGATTTGGCGATCTGGGCGACATCGCAGCCGATGGCGGCAGCGGCCTCCACACTGCTGCGGGTGGACGTGGCGAATTCAACGATGTCGGCCGGCATGCCAAGCTGGTGCAATGCAGCCTCGACGCGTGCGCGGGATGAAAGAACGGTATTTTCGGGCATGAAAATGGCTACCGATGCGGCAAGGGATGACGAAAGCGGGCGCTAAAAGTGCGTGAATTGGTTGTGCCGGTACCTTACTGCGATCAATGTATCTGGCAATGACATGGATTGTCCCACGGAAAAATCCCGAAACCGCAGCGGATGCCCCCCATGGAAGGGCACGCATTTCAGGGCATGGGGCGATTTTTCAGATAATTTTTCAAACGTTCTTCCTCTTTCCCAAGGTAAAAACCGCCCCAGCAAACGTTCTCCTCAACTTTGCCGCCATGCTCCGCAGCGGTTCTCCTGATAGCCTCGCGTACGGCGGGATCGGCACAGACGAACAGATTTTCGCTCGCACTGTCCCAATCTGGCATGCCGGTGAAGAAAGCCCAATCGAACCGCTGTTCGATCTCGAACCAGTTCGCCAATACCAGCGCACCGGGACTCCATTCGGGCGCTTCATACCCGATGAGTAGCCGCTCCATCCAATCGCGGTCGGGCAGTTGCGAAAAGCAGCAGAAGGAAGACTCCGTCTTTTCAGTCATTTTGTGGGCTATGGCGCAAACCATGCTTTCGTCGATGCCGTCGATCAGTTCGTAGTAGCCATAGCATGTTTGCGGCAGGCCGTTCTCTCCCAGAACGGTGAGGCAGCGGACAAGGTAGGTCCAGTTTTTGATCGAAATCTCTTCGAGCATCACCACGTCCGCCACCGATGCATCAGGCAAAAACACATTCCGATCCAGGCGGCTCACCTGCAAGGAACACTGTCCGTTCAGGGTAGGCACTTGCCCCGGCCGTTCGATCGAAAAGCCGTAGCGTGCCGTTCCTCGCGGTACTGCAGCGGGTAGCTTGCGCTTGTCTTCCTCTCCCAGAGGCCAACCGCGTTCCAGACAAAACGCGATTCTGCCGTCGATGCCTTTTTGAAGTTCGGGATACTCGGCTCGTATCGCTTCAAGACCAAAAACATGGTGCCTGTCAGCGACGGTCACTTCCTTTACCGGAGCGCCTGGATCACCCCGCCCGACAGGAAGGGTTTCGACTGCTCTTTCCTCCAGGGCGGCATCCCCTGCGTCGTCCGCCAAGTCTTCGAGGCTGCACTGATCGTCGCTGAGCAGGCAGAAACCGGGGACATCCCGCCGCAACATATCGAAAACGGCGTGAACGGCCGTGAAATCGCCGCTGTGGAAAATCAGCCCGGTTTCCTTCAGATGTTCATCCGTCAACATGACATTCGATATTCGACGATAATTGTTCGCGCCGTGGCGCGAAAGTTGAAACAGGCAGAATATCAGCCGATATCCGGAAGTCGAGCGAAAGAGGCGGGGAAACGCTTCGCCGCAACCAGGCGCCGGCGTTGCGCCCCGACCTTCCCTCGCATGCCGACAGCGATACGCCGGGGCATATATCCAAACTGAAACATACCGCCGATCCCGTTGTCTTTTCGTGGTATTCCTTCCGTATCACTGCCAGTGGAGCGCACAACGCCATGAACACCTCCACCGAGCGCGAACAGCGCTTTGTCTTGCTTGAAGGCATTCACGCTTCCGCCGTGGAAACCCTGACGGCGGCCGGTTATGTGCACATCGAAACGCACGCGAAGTCGCTTGCCGGTGCCAACCTGGCCGCGGCGCTGGCCGGCGCGGATTTTGTCGGCATCCGCTCGCGTACCCAGATCAGCGAAGACATTCTTGCCTGCCTGCCACAGCTTGCCGCCATCGGCTGCTTTTGCATCGGCACCAATCAGGTCGATCTCGATGCCGCCGCGCGGCGTGGCATCCCGGTTTTCAACGCGCCGTTTTCCAATACCCGCAGCGTGGCCGAATTGGTGATTGCCGAAGTCGTCATGCTGTTGCGCGGCATTCCGGCGAAAAACGCGCTGCTGCATCGTGGCGGCTGGATGAAAAACGCCAGCAATGCATGGGAAGTGCGCGGCAAGACGCTGGGCATCGTCGGCTACGGCCACATCGGCACCCAGGTGGGCATGCTCGCCGAACAACTGGGCATGTACGTCGTTTTTCACGATATCGAGGCCAAGCTCGAGCTGGGCAATGCGCGCCAATTGGGTACACTCGACGAAGTGCTGGCAGTGGCGGACGTCGTCAGCCTGCATGTGCCGGAAACGCCGGAGACACACAAGCTGATCGATACCGACCGCCTGGCGGCGATGAAACCCGGCAGCTTTCTCATCAATGCTTCACGCGGCACGGTAGTGGATATCGACGCGCTGGCCGCCGCGCTCGACGTAAAACACCTGCTCGGCGCCGCCATCGACGTCTTTCCCGTCGAACCGCAAGGCAACGATGAAGATTTCGTCTCGCCGCTGACCCGTTTCGAGAACGTGCTATTGACGCCGCACATCGGCGGCTCGACCGCCGAAGCACAAGCCAACATCGGCAAGGAAGTCGCCGCCAAACTCGCACGCTACAGCAACAACGGCTCGACCACGTCGGCGGTGAATTTCCCCGAGCTTGCACTGCCGGAACGGGCCAGCCGCTGCCGCGTGCTGCACATCCACCGCAACGTGCCGGGCATGCTGGCGCGGATCAACGAATGCTTTTCGCACGCCGGCATCAACATTGCCGCACAGTACCTGCAAACCTTTCAGGATGTGGGCTATGTGGCGATCGACACGGACGCGCCAGCCGACCCGGAAGTTTTCGAAGCACTGAAAACGCTGGAAGGCACCCTGCACAGCCGTATTCTGTGCTGAAAGAACGGTGGAACGAACCACGAAAGGCTGAAAAAACTGCCCGACGGTTTCAAGCCAGCAGCTTCTCGGACAGGCGGTAAAACTCCGGTATCGCCGCCTCGTCCCGCATTGCGCCGTCAATCAGCGTCCCCTGATCCATCGAAGGTCCCCTTCCAACTCTACCGGCAATGCCATTAATTTAGCATAAAATATGTTATAAAACAGATGGTTGTGAGATAATTCAGGCATCTGCAATGCCTTTGGATAAATAACCATGACATTGCAACTCCCGTGCCATTTTCTCTGCGTTGTCCGAGCATCTTCG
>JAVBSY010000110.1:0-6753 GCA_031556475.1 Azoarcus sp. | reverse complement strand
ACAACCCCGCCACCGGCGAGGATTTCGTTCTCGGCCTGAAGGAAATCACCCTGCCGCCGCAGGACGGTTTCTCCACCGGTGTCACCCGCCCCTATTCGATGTGGCTGTCGGGCAACTACCCGCGCGCACTGGATGGCCTGTCCCGCATTCTCTCTCTCGACATGCGCGTGATGGACCCTGCCTGGATCGGCATGAAGTTGCGCAAGCTGCTCAACTACCCCGAGCCGCTCGGCGATTTCATGGCCTTCGTGCCCGGCACGCGGCGCCAGCAGAATTTCCCCAGTACCGTCGCCTACGTCGCCCGCCTCATCATCCACCGCTATGCCATGCTCGGCGTACTCGACGAAAAGGGCTACCCGACACGCGAGATGGGCATTCTCGAAGCCCCGCGCGACGACAACGATCCGCGCCTGATGCAAGGCGCGCTGTGCAACGAATGCGGCAACCACACGGTGATCCGCAAGGACGGTTGCGACTTCTGCACCGCTTGCGGTGCGGTCGGCACCTGCGGCTGAGTCGCGGCACGCATTTCTCGTCGGGACCGGCCGCCGCCGGTCCATCCACCCATCGGAGGCCTGCGATGAACATGCACAACCTGCTGGAAGCCGTCGTTTCCGGCATGAATCAGTTTCATGCCGAAAGCGATTCCGAAAGCGACCTCGAAGACTTTCAGCGAACCACCGCAACGGTGGCGCTGGAAGCGTGCAAGCTCGGTTACGTCAGTTCCGTCAAGTTACGTCCGCCGTTTTTCGGCGAGCACCCCTGCGATGCGCTTTACGTGGAAAGCATCACCCCCGCCGGGCTCGCTTACCTCGACCGGATCAGGGCCGAATCGCCTTACGGCACGTCCTGATTCGTATGCCCGACGGTACCGGGCAACGACAATCGCAGTCCGTTTGGCCAGTGGCCGCTGACCGGCGACTGCTTTCCGCTTGTCCGCGCGGAAAAATCCTCGTGGATTTTTGACCTCCAGGCGCCACCAACCCACTGTTGTCCTTGAATCAAACTCTCGGGATCACTCACCTCGATAACCGTATTCGGCTACCCAGGCAGGATTCTGGCGGACGGGGTATCGCCTGTTTTCCCTCGCCCTGGCCATTTGACAAGCCAACCCCACAGCCCACGTAAAACCACCGGTAGCCCGTTCCCGGCACTGTGAGTTGTTCCCCGGCAAGAAATGAACTACGATTCACTAACCGTGAACGATGATTCATTTCTTATGGTTTACCGTCAGACCAAGAACGTCGAAGCCCGCCTGCTCGATAACCGCGCCCGCATTCTCAAGGCCGCGCGAACGCTTGTCGGCGAAGGCGGCTGGAGCGAGGCGCAGGTCGCCAACGTCGCCGCGGCGGCGGAAATCGCCACCGGCACCGTGTACCGCTACTTCGCTTCCAAGGCGGAACTCTTCAGCGAAGTGCTGAGCGAGGTGTCGCAACGCGAAGTCGATGTGCTGGCCGACATCGCCTCGTCCGGCGAGCCGGCTCCCGAACGCCTGCACACGGCGGTCGCCACCTTCGTTCGCCGCGCCATGCGCAACCCGCGTTTGGCCTACGCCTTGATCGCCGAACCGTGCGACAGGGACATCGACGAGATGCGGCTGCGGTACCGCTTCGCCATCAGCGAAGTGATCCTCTCCATCATCACCGACGGCCAGCGCGCGGGCCTCATGCGCGCAGACGTGCGCCCCGACGTGGCCGCGACCGTGATTGTCGGCGGCTTCATGGAAGGGCTGATCGGCCCGCTGTCGCCACTCAACAGCCGGCAACCGGACGATGAGGAAAAACACCAGCGAATCGCCGAACTGGCCAAACAGATCGCCAGCCTGGCCTGTGCCAGCGTAAGCATCGCGCCGGCACCCATTCACTACCCGGAGGAGACACATGAATAATATTATCGATACCAACCCGGCCGCACTGCGCACGGACTCCACGCCACACGCGGATCGCTTCCACACCCACGACGTGCTCAACCAGGCGCAGCCGGCAACCGGTTTCAACGCCTTTACCGGCGATCGCGTTCTGACTGCCGCGATCGCGCGCGAAACGCCCTGGGCCGCCGAACGCTGCGCGGCGCTCGGCGCCGTGGCCGGGGACGAGGCCGTACAGGAACTGGCCCGCCTCGCCAACACCCACACGCCCATCCTGAAAACACACGACCGCTTCGGCAACCGCATCGACTGGGTCGAATTCCACCCAAGCTGGCATCTGCTGATGACGCTGGCCTGGAAGCACGAAGTCCCCAACCTTGCGTGGACCGCACGGGAGTTTCAGCCACATTACGCCCGCGCCGTTCTTTCCTATCTGTGGAATCAGGTCGAACAGGGCACCGCCTGCCCTACGGGCATGGCTTACGCGTCGTATGCCGGCTTCCAGGCCGAACCGGGCCTCGCCATCTGGGCGGAGAAATCCAGGGGCACGGTGTATGAGTTCAGCCGGCGCGAAGTCGCCCACAAACCCTCGGTCGTCATCGGCTACGCGATGACCGAGAAGCAAGGCGGCTCCGATCTGCGCGAAACCCAGACCACCGCCGTGTTTTCCCATTCGGCCGAATACCACGGCGGTACCGCCCACTGGTACGAACTGACCGGGCACAAGTGGTTCTGCTCGGTGCCGCAGTCGGACGGCTTCTTCACCCTGGCGAAGGTCAATGGCGGCGTTACCTGCTTCTTCCTGCCGCGCACGCTGCCCGACGGCAGTTTCAACCGCTTCTTCATCCAGCGGCTGAAGGACAAATGCGGCAACAAATCGAACGCTTCGAGCGAAGTCGAATACGCCGGCACGCTCGCCATCCGCGTCGGCGAGGAAGGCCGCGGCATCCGCGAAATTCTCACGCACGCGCACCTCACCCGGCTCGATTTCGCCGTCGGCTCCGCCGGGTTGATGCGCCAGGCCCTCACGCTCGCCCTGCGGCACATCACCACGCGCCGCGCCTTCCACACCTCCATCGCCGAACGGCCGATGATGACCAACGTGCTCGCCGACATGGCCGTCGAAGTCGAAGCGGCCACGCTCATGGCCCTGCGCGTCGCCAAAGCCACCGATCACCTGGAAAGCAACGAGCACGAACGGCTGCTCGCCCGCGTGGCCACGCCGGCGGCCAAGTTCTTCAACTGCTCGCGCGCGCCGGCCATCGCCAACGAGGCACTGCAATGCCATGGCGGCAACGGCTTCATCGAAGAAAACCCGATGGCGCGCATCTACCGCGAAGCGCCATTGAACAGCGTGTGGGAAGGCACCGCCAACATGATGTGCATGGATGTGCGCCGCGCCATGATCAAGGATCCGCGCACGCTGGACGCGCTGCTTGCCGAACTGCGGCCACTCACGGGCCAGGACGAACGCTTCGACGCCCTGCTGCGCCACACCGAAAGCCTCGCGCACACGGCGCTGGAAGACGAGTTTTTCGCCCGCCCGATGACGGAAGCCGTCGCCCGCGCGCTCCAGGCCGGCGAACTGATGCGCCATGGCACACCGGAAGTCGTGGATATCTTCCTTTCCACCCGTGGCGTCGGCGAAACCGCCTGGGGATCGCACTTCGGCACGCTTGGCCGTACGACAAACGCGGCCGCCGCACGCCGCATCGTCGAACGTGCCAGCGTTGTCGGCTGAAGCCGCACACCAAGACCTTCCACCCAAACGAACGGGCCGGCCGCCTTCGCGTGGCCGGCCCGTTTGCTTTGCTACGTTGCCGCACCGACTCGATGCAATGCGCCGGGGCAGCGCTAGAATCGGGCTGATCGAACAAGCACCAGCCTGGTTTGTCGAAACACCGTTATCGGGCATCGTCGCGTCGCCATGAACGTTTTTCAGACCCTTCCGTTTCCCATATTGCGTCCCTTCGTGGACCGGTTGTGGGGATGGGAAAGCACAAACGGCGAAGTCGTCCAGTTGCCCACATTGCTGCCCGGGACCGGGGCTGAGCTGTATTTTCATTATCGGACGCCGTTTCGGTACGCGTCCGATAACGGCCAACAGGAAAGCTGCGACGCAGGGCATTTGTTCTGCATCCGCCGCCGCCCGCTCCAGTTATCACCTTCCTCGAACGTCGGTTTCATCGCCGTCCGTTTCAAGGTCGGCATGATCCATCGTTTTACGGACATTCCCGGAGAAGCGTTGTCGGATCGCGTTCTGTCCGCCGAAGATATCTGGGGCGTGCCGGGCGCCGCTCTCGTTCGTCGCCTGAGCCACGCGGGAACGCTGGACGAGAAGCTGTCGCTGGTTCAATCCTTTTTGATCGAGCATCTGAGAAGGGAACCGCCGGACTTTCTGGTCGAGAAGTCGATGACGATGCTGTATCGGCAAGGCGCATCGATTTCCATCCAGGCCCTCGCGGACAGACTGCATCTTGGCCGCCGGCAGTTGGAACGCCGGTTCAAGGCGCTTTCCGGCCAGTCTCCCGGCGAACTCAAACAATTGAGCCGATTTCAGCATACCGTGCGGCAGTTGATGCTGAACACATCAACCGGCCTGGCAGATGCCGCACTGGATCATGGCTACTACGATCAGGCGCATTTCATCCACGATTTCCAGCGATTCGCAAACGCTACCCCACTGCAGTACCTCGGGAACGCCCGCGCGAAGATGCATTTTTATAATACGAGCCGCTGTGCGGCGGGCAATCTGCGTGCTCCGAATGAGCTTGTTTAATGGAGCACGCAATGCTATTGGCGCTTGTCGAACTGGAAGCAAACCCCGCATCCACCCGGGAACTTGAGCAGGAATAACGCACGCTGGTCGATTTCGCCGGGCAGGAAGAAGGGACGATCTACTATGTCGTCCATCGCCCCACGGAACGGCAAAATGCTTTCGTACTGTACGAGCTGTACAAAGATCAGGCCGCCTGGGATGTACATCTTCAATCCGCGCCTTTGCAAAAAGCGCTGAAACAATTCGAGACCATGCTGGCGGTACCGCCGAAAATCACTTTTTGCGAAACTGTCGTGGCAACCGATATCAGGTAAGCGTGTTTTCGATTTTTTTCCTTTGTTGCCCTGGCTGCAACACGCGCGCGATAACACCGGTCTTACCTGATGCTCGGCGGTAGGATATCAGGCGGGTTTTGCCGCATTTCGATACGTCGCCCAGGCTGGCAGAATCCATTGGCCGACTCCGTCCGAATGGCCGTATGAATGAAACCGTTCATGTTTGACGAAAGAATCGGACGAGCCATAGGCACCAAGTTCGCGAGACTGTGGTTTTCTGCAAAGCGAGAGAGAATCGAATGCGGTTTCTACGGGTTTATGGTCGTGTTCTGGGGCTTCTGGCTGCGGAAAAACGCGTAGCCTGGATTCTGGCCGTCGCCAACGTGGCGCTGGCCGGGCTGTACTTTTTCGAGCCGGTATTGTTCGGGCGCGTGGTCGACCTGCTGGCACGCTCGGCGCAGATGGAGCCCGCCCAGGTCTGGTCCGAAGCGGGCGCCCTGCTGGGCCTGTGGGTGGCGGTGGGGCTGGGCGGCATCGTCGCGAACATCGCGGTCGCCCTGCAGGCCGACCGCATGGCGCACCGCAATCGTCTCGCCGCGATGAGCCGTTACTTCCAGCATGTGCTGTCGATGCCCCTGTCGTTTCATGGCGAGGTGCATTCGGGGCGTTTGCTGAAGGTGATGCTGTCGGGCGCGGATCATTTGTTCGGCCTGTGGCTGTCGTTCTTCCGCGAGCACTTGTCTACGTTCGTCACCGCCCTGGTGCTGCTGCCACTGACCTTGCTGCTGAACTGGCGTCTGGCGCTGACCTTGATCGTGCTGGTGGTGGTGTTCTGCATCGCGACCGCGCTCGTGATTCGCAAGACGGAGGCGGCGCAGCGCGCGGTGGAGGAGTACCACTCCGAATTGGCAGGCACGGCACAGGACGCGCTGGCCAATGTGATGGTGGTACAGGCATTCACGCGCCTGAACGCGGAGGCGCGGTTGTTCGGCGACATCGTCAGGCATGTGCTCGACCATCAGTTTCCGGTGCTCAATTGGTGGGCGGTGGTTTCAGTGCTGACGCGGGCGGCGTCGACCATCGGCGTGATCGCAATTTTCCTCGTGGGCACGCTGCTGCATATCCGGGGCCAGGCCAGCGTGGGGGAGATCGTCTCCTTCATGGGCTTTGCCAATCTGCTGATCGGCAAGCTGGAAGCGGCCACGGGTTTCGCATCGCGCCTGTTTTTCCAGTTGCCGAGCCTGGAGGAGTTCTTCGCGGTTCTGGACGCGAAAAGCTCGGTGCCGGAGCGCACTGGAGCACGCGCCATGGGGCACGCGAAGGGCGAGGTGGTGTTCGATCAGGTCTGCTTCGCGTATCCGAACACGGAAAACATTCTCACCGACGTGTCGTTCAGCGCGAAACCGGGTATGTCGATCGCGCTGGTCGGCCATACCGGGGCGGGCAAATCCACCGCGATGGCATTGTTGCAGCGCCTGTGGGACCCGACGTCGGGCTCGATCCGGATCGACGGGCAGGACGTGCGCGATGTGTCGCTGGACAGCCTTCGGCGCAATATCGGCGTGGTGTTCCAGGAAAGCCTGCTGTTCAACCGCTCGATTGCCGACAATCTGGCAGTCGGGCGCGCGGACGCCACCCAGGCGGATATCGAGCGCGCCTGCCAGTTGGCGCAGGCCGCCGATTTCGTCCAGCGCCAGCCCAAGGGTTACGACACGCTGGTGGGCGAACGCGGCTCGACGCTGTCCGGCGGGCAGCGTCAGAGTCTGGCAATGGCCCGCGCGCTGGTGAAGGATCCGCCGATCCTGATCCTGGACGAAGCCACCAGCGCATTG
>JAVBSY010000035.1:0-40580 GCA_031556475.1 Azoarcus sp. | reverse complement strand
GTACCACAGCCAGGGGCGAAGGCGGGCTTCGTAGCGGTGCAGGCGGCCTTCGGGGCCCAGATGGGTGAAGCGGGCGCATTGGCCGTTGAGGTAGCGCACGCCGGCGGCGGTCTGGATTTCGACGCTGAGCGATTGGCCCAGAAGGGCGTCGGGGTCGATGTCGCGTTGTTCGCTCTTGAGGGTGAGGCTGAGGTCGAAGAGCCGGGAGAGTTCTTCGCGGCCGGTCAGACTGTCAAAGCGTAGGGCGTCCCCCAGGGGCGTCAGGGCGTTGAGCGTGCGGTTCATGCAGCGGCCTCAAATGGTGGCATGGATAGTGATAGAGACGAGCAGCAAGGAAGACAAGGCGCAATCAGACCAACAGTGGCGCTGTATGCCATAGAGTTGCCGCACGGCCATTATTCGGATGTTTTTGAATGACAACGGTAATATCGCGGTACTTTAGCATCGGTGTTGATGCTTTGCTATATGAATACGGCGTAGGGTGATGCAAATAGAAAATGACGTGACAATGCGATCGACCTTGTAACGGTCGATTGGCTACACACGGGAAAGGCAAGGGGCGGTGACTGAACGGTGGGTGTGATCTGTATACCGCCCGGGTGCCTGCTCAACTCAGAACGGTAACGCGACTCCGGGCCAGACCGAGGAGATCGCCACACGGAATGCCTCCTGGATGCGTTCGAGCGCAACCGCGTTGGTGGCCTCGAAGCGCAACACGACGACCGGCGTGGTGTTCGACGGACGGGCGAGGCCGAAGCCGTCGGTATATTCCACGCGCACGCCGTCGATGGTGATGAGTTCGTCGGCGCCGTCGAAGCGGGCCTGCTCCTGTAGCCGGCGGACCAGTTCGAAGGGTTCGCCTTCGTTCATCTTGATGTTCAGTTCCGGCGTACTGACCGCGTTCGGCAGGGCTTTGAGCACTGCGCCGGGGTCGGTGTGGCGAGAAAGGATTTCGAGCAGGCGGGCACCGGCATACAGGCCGTCGTCGAAGCCATACCAGCGTTCCTTGAAGAACATGTGGCCGCTCATCTCGCCGGCGAGCGGGGCGCCGGTTTCCTTCAGCTTGGCCTTTACCAGCGCGTGGCCGGTGTTCCACATCGTCGGTTTGCCGCCGTGTTGGCGCACCCAGTCGGCCAGATTGCGAGTGCATTTGACGTCGTAGATGATTTCGCCGCCCGGTACACGGGCGAGCACGTCGGCGGCGAACAGCATCAACTGGCGATCGGCGAAGATGATTTCGCCATCCTTCGTCACCACGCCAAGGCGGTCGCCGTCACCGTCGAAAGCAAGGCCGATTTCGGCATCAGTGTCGCGCAAGGCACGGATGAGGTCTTCGAGGTTTTCGGGCTTGGACGGGTCCGGGTGGTGATTGGGGAAATGGCCGTCCACCTCGCAGAACAGTTCGACCAGTTCGCAGCCGAGGCGGCGGAACAGGGCGGGGGCGACACCGCCGGCGACGCCGTTGCCGCAGTCGATGGCGATCTTCATCGGCCGTGCCAGTTTGATGTCGCCCGTGACACGGTCGAGGTAGGCGTCGATCACGTCGGCATTGCGTAGCGTGCCTGCACCGTGGACGAGATCGCTTTCGGCGATGCGGCGGCGCAGATCGAGAATCTGCGGACCGTACAGGGTGTGGCCGCCAAGCACCATCTTGAGGCCGTTGTAGTCCGGCGGGTTGTGGCTGCCGGTGACGGAGACGCAGGAATCGGTGCCGAGGTGATAAGCGGCGAAGTAGGTGAGCGGTGTGGGCACGCAGCCGATGTCGACGACGTCGATGCCGGCGGCGCGGATGCCGTCGGAGAGCGCACCGGCCAGCGTCGGGCCGGACAGGCGTCCGTCGCGCCCGACGGCGATGGCTTTCTGGCCGCGAGCGACGGCTTCCGAACCAAGAGCGTGACCGATGGCGCGAACGGCGTCGACAGTCAGCGTTTTGTCGACGATGCCGCGAATGTCATAGGCCTTGAAAATCTCCTGGGCAGGTACCGTGTATGCGGTCATGAGGTGTCTCTCGAATGGAATGGAAGTGGCGCGAAACGATCGACATTATGCCTGCGGCGGCCACGAGGCTGGAACCGGTCAAGTTGTTTCGCGATGTTCGGGTGTGGCGCAGTGGGCGAACAGACGTTGCGGCAGCCAGCCAAGCTGGCCGGGGCAAGCGCCGGTGAGAAAACCGACATGGCCGCCTTGTCGTGGGCAGTCGAAATGTACGTCGGCGGATAGTTCGTCCGCGCTCGGCAAGGCCGCCGATGGTACGAAAGGGTCGTTCGCCGAGGCGAGCAGCAGGGTGGGTACGCGGATCGCGCGCAACCAGGGTTTGCTCGACGCACGCCGCCAGTAGTCGGCAGCATCGTTGAAGCCGTGTGCCGGGCTGGTGTAGGCGTCATCGAATTCGAACAGGGTGCCGACGCGGCGGATGCGCGGGCCGTCGAAGCGGCCCGGGTGGCGTTCGACTTTCGCCAGCGCCTTGCTTTTCAACGTAGAGAGCAGGTAGCGGGTGTAAATGTGGCGTTTGAGGCCGGAGTCGAGGGAGCGGCCGGCAATGGTGAGATCGAGCGGCGGGCAGATGGCAGCGGCGCTGGCGAGCAGGTCGCGCGCGGCGTGTTCGCGCTCTCCGAGCCATTTGAGCAGGGCATTGCCTCCGAGGGAGACGCCGGCGGCATGCAACGGCGCAGTACCTGCGAGTGAATGCAAGCGGCGCAGAACCCAGTCGATTTCATCGCTATCGCCGGAATGATAGGCACGCGCGAAGCGGTTGGCTTCGCCCGAGCAGCCGCGAAAGTGCGGTATCACGCCGCGCCAACCGCGCGCCCGGATGGCACGCATCAGGCTGCGAGCGTAATGGGAGCGGCTGGAACCTTCGAGGCCGTGGAACAGTGCGAACAGTGGCGCGTCGGCGGGGCCGTCGACCCAGTCAAGATCAATGAAGTCGCCATCGGGGGTGTTCCAGCGCTCACGGCGATAGATCGGCATGGCGCCGCCGCGCAGCAGGGGCCAGACCGTCTGTGCGTGTCCGCCAGGCAGCCAGCGAGGCGCGTGGTAGTGCGGTGCGTCGTTCGGGAAGTCGTTCGTTGGAGCCTCCGTGCGTCAATGCACTACATGTGGGGTAAGGCGTGCGACGAGCGGGTGCACATCGGGCGTGACCGAGGCGTGGTGCATCACCATGCGCCAGCCGAGTGCGCCACGGGTATAGACATTGGTGGCGATCATGGGCGTGCCGGATTTGTCGTCGCGTTCGGCGTTGATGTGTTCGAAAACGTTATGCACCGTCAGCATCATGTTAGCGCTGACTACCTGCTGTGAGATGCGCACGGCCGGCCGCGGACCGTTGGAGAACACCTGGCGCCAGGATTCGCGCACGGCGGCAAGACCGACGATGCGCGGGCCGTCCGGGTGTACGCAGACAACGTCTTCGTCCTCGGACCAGAGCGCCATCATCGCATCGACGTCGGCACGCGCCAGCGCGTCGTAGAAGGCAGCCTCGACGTCGGCCACGGAGGTAAAAATAGGTTTGCTCATGTTGTTGGATCTGGCTGAACCTGGAAAGAAGGGGGGCTGTGGGTTGAAGGGGGCCGTGGGAGAAACGGCGCGGGGGCGTTGTCGCCCCCGCGCTTGATGTAGCTTACTGCCGCGCCAGATCAGTGATGTCCTTTAGGCCGTTCGCCCGTAAAGACGTATTGCGCGCTGCAATAGGGGCAAACCACCTGTCCTTCTTTCAGTACATCGAGAAAGACGCGCGGATGCTGCGCCCACAGCGGTGATCCGGGGCGCGGGCAATGTAGCGGCAGGTCTTTCGACGTAACTTCGGTGGGCCTGATTTTCGTGGCGTTCTCTGCGGTGTTTGCGCTCATCGTGCGTTTTCCTCAGACGTAGGCGAGCCAGGCGTCGTACTCGGGCACGCGGCCGTTGACGACGTCGAAGAAGCGCGCCTGGATCTTGGCCGTGATCGGGCCGCGCCGGCCTTCGCCGATCTTGCGGTTGTCGAGTTCGCGGATTGGTGTGACTTCAGCCGCGGTTCCGGTGAAGAAGGCTTCGTCGGCAATGTAGATGTCGTCGCGGGTGAGCCTGCGGGTCTGGATCTCGAAGCCGAGTTCGCGCGCGATGCGGAGGACCGAGTCGCGCGTGATGCCGGTCAGCGCCGAGGCCAGTTCCGGTTCGTAGATAATGCCGTCCTTGACGACGAAGAGGTTTTCCCCTGCGCCTTCGGCGACGAAGCCCTGCGTATCCAGCAGCAGCGCCTCGTCGTAGCCGTCCTGCGTAGCTTCGAGGTTGGCGAGGATGGAGTTGGCGTAGGTGCTGGAGAGCTTGGCACGCGGCATCGTCACGTTCACGTGATGGCGAACGAAGGACGAGGTCTTGATGCGAATGCCCTTTTCCATGCCTTCCTCGCCCAGATACGCACCCCACGGCCAGGCGGCGATGGCGACATGAACCGTTGCGCCGCGCGTGGAAATGCCCATTTTTTCCGAGCCATAGAAGGCGATCGGGCGCAGGTAGCAGGATTCGAGCTTGTTTGCGCGCACGACTTCTTTCTGCGCCTCGATCAGGACATCCTTCGCATACGGAATGTCCATCATATAAATCTTGCCCGAGTTGATCAGGCGCTGCGTGTGCTCGGCGAGGCGGAAAATCGCGGTGCCCTTGACGGTTTTGTACGCGCGCACACCCTCGAATACGGATAAGCCGTAGTGCAGCGAATGGGTGAGCACGTGCGTGGTCGCATCGCGCCACGGCACGAGCTTGCCGTCGTACCAGATAAAACCGTCGCGGTCAGCCATGGACATGGTAGGGGTCTCCTGCGGAAGAATTCGAGTGAGCTAAGCGATTGGGCCAAGCCGCGAAAGCTTAGCCGACGAATTCTAGCGCAAAGGAAGGCAAACGGCGGTGGGTACCGAACGCTTGTCGGCCTCCAGGGTAAAATACCTGCTTTTCGTTTTTGCTTGCCCACGCCGCATGGTCATGGAACGTATCTGGAAACCGAATGCCACTGTTGCCGCCGTGATAGAGCGCGATGGCCGTTTTCTGCTGGTGGAAGAGCATACCGACGACGGTTTGCGTTTCAATCAGCCCGCCGGGCACCTCGAGAAGGGGGAATCGTTGATCGAAGCGGTGATACGTGAAACGCTGGAGGAAACGGCTTACCGTTTTGTTCCCGAGTATCTGGTCGGCATCTATCAGTGGCCGCGGCCGAGTGGCGACGTGACGTATCTGCGCTTTGCCTTTGGCGGACGGATCGATGGAGAGGCGCTGGCGCGTCCGCTCGATGCCGGTATCGTGGGTGCCGTATGGATGACGCCGGACGAAATCCACGCATGCGGTGAGCGCCACCGCAGCCCGCTGATCCAGCAGTGTGTGGACGATCACCTTGCCGGGCGCCGTTTCGCGCTCGATCTCATTCGCCACTACGCATGAAAGCATGCGCATGAAGGCGGCACCTTTTTTCGTAGTGCTTTTGCTGAGTGTATCGGCTTCATCCGCGCATGCCGCGGGCGTGATGTCGATATGCTACAACTACGGCTGTTCGGCCGAGTCGCTGGTGGTGGTCAGCGATAGCCGGCTGGAATCCATCCATGCCTTACTGACGCAGGCGCACGACGCCGAAACGGAACGCCAGGCCTTGGCCGAAGCCATCGGCCGCCTGTACCGTATCGCGGGTGAACAAACACCGGTGGCGGCCGACCGGGGCGGCAATTATCTCGATCATGGCGTCGAGGGGCGCATGGATTGCATCGACCATTCGACCTCGACCACCCGTCTGCTGCGTTTGATCGAAGCACGCGGCTGGCTGCGCTTTCACCGGGTGCTTGAACCGGTGCGGCGGACGCGCCTTGGCTTCATCCTGCAGCATTTTTCGGCGGCAATAGAAGAAACGGTGCCTCCTGCCGCATCGGCTGCGGCCGTGTCCGACGGCATGCCGGCTCAGTGCGATTGCGCCGATGCAGCGGGTGGTGTCGAAATACGGTCTACCGACCGTTTCGTCGTCGATAGCTGGTTTGTCGATAATGGCGAGCCGGCGGTGATTCTGCCGCTGGCCGACTGGCTCAATGGAGAAGGACCGAATGTCCAGTAAGCAAGCGTCCAACAAACACGATACCGACGGCATGAGCGTGGTCGTCGGCATGTCCGGTGGCGTCGACTCTTCGGTTAGCGCCTTGCTGCTCAAGCAGCAAGGCTATCGCGTGACCGGCTTGTTCATGAAGAACTGGGAAGACGACGATGACGACGAATATTGCTCCACGCGGCAGGATTTGATCGACGTCGCCTCGGTGTGCGACACCATCGGCATCGACCTGGAAGTGGTGAATTTCAGCAAGGAATACAAGGACCGCGTGTTCGCCGATTTCCTGCGCGAATACGAAGCCGGGCGCACGCCCAACCCGGACGTGCTATGCAACTCCGAGATCAAATTCCGCTGTTTTCTGGATCACGCCATGGCACTCGGTGCCGATCGCATCGCCACCGGCCACTACGCCCGGATGCGCGAATGGTCGAGTGACGGCCGGCGCGAGTATCAACTGCTCAAGGCCGAGGACGGTACAAAGGATCAGAGTTACTTTCTCTACCGCCTCAGCCAGGAACAACTGGCGAAAACGCTGTTCCCGCTCGGCGGGCTTTACAAGCGCGACGTGCGCAAGATCGCCGCGGCAGCCAGGCTGCACGTCGCCGAGAAGAAGGATTCGACCGGGATCTGTTTCATCGGCGAGCGTCCGTTCCGCGAATTTCTCATGCGCTACCTGCCGACCCGCCCGGGCGAAATCCGTTGCCTCGACGACGATCGCGTGCTCGGCGAGCATCAGGGCTTGATGTACCACACCATCGGTCAGCGCAAGGGGCTGCACATAGGCGGCATCAAGGGCAACCAGGACGAGGCCGGTGAGCACGATGCCTGGTATGTGGCGGGAAAGGACGTTGCGACCAATGTGCTCCACGTTGTCCAGGGGCACGATCATCCGGCCTTGCTGAAGGAACGCCTGATGGCGGGCGATCTGCATTGGATCGCTGGACGTGATCCGCATACGCACTGGGTCTATACCGCCAAGCCGCGTTACCGCACGCCGGATGCGCCGTGCGAAATCGACCGTATCGATGGTAGTCACGCCGAAATCGTATTCGCCCAGCCGCAATGGGCGTTGACGCCGGGGCAAAGCGTGGTGGTGTACGAGTCCAACGTTTGCCTGGGCGGGGGCGTCATTCTTTGAGCTTTTGCAGTCGAACGCGGGAGCGCGCGCTGCATACTTCAGTGTGTTTCCAGACGCTTCCTCGCCTCTTCCAGGCTGCCGTAATTTTCGACCTGCGAATAGCCTGCACCCTTCAAGGATTCCAAGGCTATCGCCGAGCGCCGTCCGCTGCGACAGTAGAGAATCACCGGCGTGGTTTTGTCAGGCACGGCGGCAGCGATAAGGGCGGTTATGTTGTCGTGCGGTAGATTGAGCGCGCTGTCGACGTGTCCTTGTGCGTATTCGTCCGGTGTGCGTACGTCGATCACGACCGGCTTTGCCGCCAGTGCGGGCAAGGTCAGGCCGAAGACAAGCACGGCAGAGGTGAGAAGGCGGGTAAGAGCGTGGCGTAGCATGGGTTTCTCGTGGGTGAATGGCCGGTATTCCGGCGCGGGTGTCTTTATTGATTGATCACTCTAGCAGCCGCGGGCGGTACGCCATGGATATTTCACGAGGCGGACACGTGCTTTTATCGGGCGAGCGCGGACAGCAGCTTGAGCCACATGGCAAGCAGTGTGACGTTGCTTGCGGCGAAGGTCAGGAACCGGTCTGCAAGCCGGTTGTAGGTGAGATAGACGAGGCTGTGTGCGACTCTTAGGCCGAAATAGAGCCAACCCAGCACGAGGATATCGGAAGTGACGTTCTGCGTGATACAGGCGACGATGCAGACGACATAGAAAAGCAGCGGAACCTCCAGCAGATTCATGAAAGCCCGGTTGGGGGTGCTGACCGCTGGAGGGACGGTACTGGATTCGCCGTACTTGAAGTCGGCGGCGGTGACCTGGCCGGCAAAAGCGGCTTTGAAGCGCTGGTAGGGGATGAGCAGCAGCACGGCCATCGTCCAGCCGACCATGGCCATGACAGGCCACAAGATGCTTGCAGGGTTCAACGTGGGCTTCCTGGCATGGCGGTAAGGGTGCGGGCGACAGGCGCGGCGGGTTATTTCAGGCGCTTTATGCCCTCTGCGTAGCGCTGGCAGTGTTCGACATATTCCGCCGTGCTCTTTGGCATGGGGGTGCGGGCGCGGGTGATGTAGGTAACGAGGTCGCGGCCTTTCAGGATGAGGCGCTGACCGCCGGCGGCGAGCCGTGCTTCGCCCGTGCGCGGCGGAGAGGACAGACAGGGTTTGAAAGCGGCAAGGTCTTCGCTGGCAATGACGAAGTTGGCCCAGACGTCGAAAATCATGGCGTCGGTGCGCAGCGTTTCACATTTGATCCTGGCTGCTTCGTTGAATTGCTGCAGTTGTTGGTCGATACCGGCGAAAAGCCGGCAGTCGGCGAAGGTTTCGATCATGGTCGCGCAGATGCGGTCGACGTCGCGCATGGTCTGGGCGATCTTGATGTAGCGGCTTTCGTAGAAGGCGTCGACCGGAATCGAGAAGGCGCGGAAGGGTTCGCCCCAGAGTTCGTCGATGCCTTCTTCGCCGCTGCGATGGAGCACCATGCGGCCGAGCGTCAGGGCGTCCTGCAGACAGATGCCGCATTCGCCCATCAGGGCGTTGTCCGTGTCGATCTCGATACCGAGTTCCTGCAGTTCGACAAGCTTGGTGAAGATGTCCGTGGCGCGGTTGAACATCGCGCCGGCGAGCATTGCGCCTTTGACTCGTTTGCGTTTCGGGTCTGTTTCGCTTTCGAAGGCGCGGCGCGCATCCGCAAGACGCCTGCCCGGGATGTTGATGCCGTGTTCAACGTGGTTGAACAGACGCCGCGTCAGGGCCTGGATCAGTGTTTTCTTCGCCTCCAGCGAATCGGCCGGGGGAGCGTAGGCCTTGATCCAATAGCCGTCGTAAAACAAGCGCTTAACGCCGTCGATAATATCGACGGTGCCATTGGGAATCGGTTCGTTCATGGCGTGCTGATGCATGGGTGTCGCTAAGAGAGCCGGAAGGATACGCCGGTTATACGCTGTCCAAAAGAGCGATGTGTCACAAGGAGGCACGAGACGTTCATGGAGCAGGGCACGGAGTATGGAGAAACGACTGGAATCGCATGCAGGGGAGGCGTTTTCGATATCTGGCGAGGTAGTCCCGTGGCGCTCCACCGGTCAAGTTCTTTCCAGGTCCTTTTCAAGTCAGTTCAGTACTAATGACGGCGCGCAGGATGGTTTGTTCCTGTCCATCGCGGATGCGGTGTGAAAACCACCACAGTGCGCCCTTTTTTACCGTCCATGCGGCTTCCTTGCCGCTCAGCAGCAGGGCTGCGAAGCGGCCCAGGGTCGGTTGGTGGCCGACGATGATCACCGCGCCGCCAGCATTCGGCCAGCCGGCGGCGGCGAGCAGGTCGGTTGCGCTGGCCTCGGGGCCGAGCGCGGGCAGAACGGCAAAATCGGTGCCCAGTGCAGAGGCCGTTTGGCGGGTGCGCCGGGTCGGGCTGGCGAGTACTCGCGGGTACTTGGGGCCGTGCTCGCCAAGCCAGGCAGCGATGCGGTGCGCTTGCTCGATGCCGCGCGCGGTCAACGCGCGTTCGTGATCCGGGTTGCCGTCGGCGGCTTCGGCATGGCGCCAGAGCAGCAGGTCCATGCGTTTTTCTGCGGTGCGTGAAGCGCCTGCGGGATTTTTTTTCACCACGGTTTTTTGCTCCACAAAAGCGCTTCGATCTTGCGCAATGTGCGGCGTTGGCAGCGGGCAAGGCGCTTTCCTCTGCCGTCTTTGTCGTCGACGATGCACAAGGCGGTGGTACGTAGCGTGTCGTCACCGCCGGTCCAGGCCTGGAGCAGGCTGCGGGCGCTATCGGCGTCGCTGAAATGGCCGAGTGCGGTTTGCGCGCGGGTGAGTCGTTTCTGGTATTGCAGGCCTGCCTTGGATGCGAACAGCGGGGCGAAAAACTCGGCGCCATAGCGCAGACGTTTCAGTGCGATACGCAGGGCATGCAGTTGCGCTGGCGCGGATGAGGAGCTTGCTCTGGTACAGGCTTCGAAACGGCGCCGGGTACTCTTGCGCAGCCATGTCAGTCGCTGGCGGGCCAGGCGCTTGGGAGGCACGGCGGCGGTTCGCACGGGGTCGGGCAGGCGGTGGAGAGCGGTACTGAAGGCAAGTAGGGCGTGGCCATGCCGGGCGATCCGGCCCAGCGCGGTCTCGCGGGCATGCAGACGGGCGTTGTCGGCGCAGGCCAGCAGCCGTGGCAAACCTTCGATGCGGTGGGTGCCGTCATGCGCGATGAGCGGGTCGAGCACGGTTTCGTGCAGCACTTCGATATCGCGGCTGTTGCTCAGGCCGGCGGCCAGATCGCGCAGGCGTTCGTTCCAACTGGGGGCGAAGGCGTCCGGCAGAATGGGTGAGAAGATGCGGATGAGCGAGCGCAGCCGGCGCAGCGCCACGCGCAGCAGGTGGAGGCATTCGGTGTATGCATCGCCGTGGATGCCGGTGGCGATTGCTATGTTGGCGTTGGCCTGCCACTGGCGCAGGCAGGCGTAGGCAAGGTCGCGGAAGGCATCGAGCGTGGATTGGTTCGCGGCGATGCCCGGCAGCGCGGTCTGTTCCGCCTGCAGCGCTTGGTCGTGGAACAGGCGGTAGCCGCGGGCGGCCTTGGAAAGGTCGGAAGGAAGCAGCGGCAGGTCACGGGCAAGCTCGCAAGCCAGGTCGAGCAGGTCGAGTTCGGTACCGCTTTCCAGTTCCAGTTCCAATTCGTGGATCGCCTCCGTGCGTGCGCCGGCCTCGATGATGTCGGTGTCGATCATCAGCAGGATGCGCACGCCGTCGCGCGGCGCATACAGCCGGGTTTCACGGTGGAAGCGGGTGGTGAATACCGGTACAAGGGTATCGCGGTGGAGGGCAAGCTTTTCGGCGACCTCGGGGGAGTCGACCGCGTCGAAATCGAACTGGCCGCGATAGGTCTGTTCCCATTCGGGGCGTTGCGACAGGCCGGCGGTGGAAGTGGCGGCGCATTTGACCGTCTGCAGCCAGTTGCGCCCCTGCTTGCGGGTACGCACGGCGATTTTGTGCGCCTTGAGCGCGAAATCCGGGGTGTCGAAATAGGTATTGTGGAGCGTGGCGGCACGGCCCTGTTTCTGCATGCCGGCCACGATGGGATGGTGGCGCAGCATGGGCAGGATGGAGGCCGGGAAGTTGAGCTTGAGTTCGATTTCCTGGTTCATGGCTGCACCATGGCGGTTTGCACTGGGGGCATTCATTCGCCGAACAGTGTGTTCCACAAGGTCAATACCGGTTCACGTATGGCGGCAACTTCTTCCTTGTCTACGCGTGAGGGCTGGCTGTTCAGTCGCTGGCGGTGTTGTAGCCTGCGCAGCAGGCGGTAGCTGTTGCCGCAGGCAGTGGCGAGCTTGGCCGGGATCAAACCGATTTCCCCGCAGATGCGCAGCAGGGCGATGTTGCCGAGATTGCCGGTGAGTTGCGGGTGGTCGTGGGCGTAGCCGAGCACGAGGTATTGGATGAGGAATTCGACGTCGACGAGGCCGCCCGTATCGTGTTTGAGGTCGAACAACGGGCTTTTGCCAGCGTGAGCGTCTCGCATCTTGTTGCGCATTGCCAGCACTTCGGCACGCAGTGTGTCGCGCTCGCGCGGCAGGCGCAGGATCTCTTCGCGGATGCGCTCGAAAGCGGCGCCGATCGTCCGGTCGCCCGCGCTCATGCGCGCGCGGGTGAGCGCCTGGTGTTCCCACACCCAGGCCGATTCCAGTTGATATTTGCGGAAGGCATCGAGCGAGCAGACGAGAAGGCCGGATTCGCCGTTGGGGCGAAGGCGCAGATCGGTTTCGAACAGGATGCCGGCAGCGGTGCGGCTGGATAGCCAGGTGTTGGTGCGCTGGGCGAGGCGCGAATAAACCTCGGCAGCCTCGGGGGCGGTGTCGTCGTAGAGGAAAACGATATCCAGGTCGGAAGCGTAGCCCAGTTCCTTGCCGCCGAGCTTGCCGTAGCTGATGACGGCGAAACGCGGGTCGTCGCGATGGCGGATGTTGATCCTGCGCCAGCACAGCGGCAGGGTGAGGTCGACCATGATGTCCGCCAGTTCGGACAGGTGGTCGGCGAGCTTTTCCACCGTCAGCCGGCCGGCGATGTCCTGTATGAGCAGGCGGAAGACCTGAGCGTGGTGGTGTTCGCGCATCAGATCCATCTGCCGTTCCATGTCGGGTTCCACGGCGTCGAGCTGAGCGGCGAGTTCGGCGCGAAACCCGGCCCAGTCGGGCTTGGTGCCAAGACTGCGCTCGTCGAGCAATTCGTCGAGCAGGATAGGGTGGCGGGTGAGGTACTGTGCCGCCCACAGCGAGGCGTCCACCAGATCGGCCACCCGCGCAAGCGCTTGTGGGTACTGCTGGAGCAAGGCCAGATAGGCGCCGCGGCGGTTGATGGCTTCGAGCAGATCGAGGCAGCGGGCGAGCGTGTCGTCCGGATGAAGCGAAGCGGCGGCGACCTCGATGACGCGCGGCATGAGCGCATCGAAGCGGCTCTGGATGTGGTTCGGTAGTTGCTGGTAGCGCGAGCTTGTGCGGATCGCGCAGAGCCGCTGGGCGGCGGCGGAAGCGTCGGCATAGCCCAGGCCGGCCAGCGCGGGGGTGATTCGCTCGGGATCGTCGGCCGTGGCCCAGATATCGCCAAGGTCGTGCTCTTCTTCGTTGGGGGGGCCGAACACGGTGCCGAAATGCCGGCTGACGGCGGCGCGGTGGCGGTCGAGTTCGGCGAGGAGCACGTCGTAGTCGCCGAAGCCCATCGCCCGGGCCACGAGCATGCGGTCGGCGTCGTCTTCCGGCAGGTCGTGGGTCTGCGCGTCGTCGAGATATTGTAGGCGGTGTTCCAGGCGGCGCAGAAAATCGTAGGCGGTGGAGAGCTCGTCCACCGCGTCGGCAGTGAGTATGCCGCGTTCGGCCAGTTTCGCCAGCACTTGCAAGGTTGGCCGCACTTGCAGCGCGGTGTCGCGGCCGCCTCGAATCAGTTGAAACACCTGTGCGATGAATTCGATCTCACGGATGCCACCGGGGCCGAGCTTGACGTTGTTGGCGCGGTCCCGGCGCGCGACTTCGCGGCGGATCTGCAGGTGCAGGTCGCGCATGGCGTTGACCGCGCCGAAGTCGAGATATTTGCGGAACACGAAGGGGCGGGCGATCTGTTCCAGTTCGCGCCAGCGCTCGCCGATGAGCACGCGGGCTTTGATCCAGGCGTAGCGCTCCCATTCCCGACCCTGGGCGATCAGATACCTTTCCAGCATGTCGAAGCTGCCTACCAGTGGGCCGGAGTCGCCGTTGGGCCGCAGCCGCATGTCGACGCGGAACACCTGGCCATGCTCTGTGATGTCGGCCAGCGCCTGGATGATCTGCTTGCCCAGCCGCTCGAAGAACTCGAAATTGCTGATGGTTTTTTGGCCTCCGGTGTCGCCGTCTTCCGGGTAGATGAAGATCAGATCGACGTCGGAGGACACGTTCAACTCGCGGCCACCGAGCTTGCCCATGCCGATGATGTCCAGTTCCTGTTCCCAACCGGTGGGCGACAGCGGCTGCCCGTAACGCTGCACCAGCGTCTCGCGCAGCACGTCATGTGCGTGGCGGATGGCGGTTTCGGCCAGCACGGTCATCGTTTCGGTGACTTCGGCGAGCGTTGCCCGGCCGGAAATATCTCGCACCACAAGGTGGCACAGCACCCAGGTGCGCAGGTGGCGCAACGTGGGCCGCAGCGCAGCCTCGTCATCGCCCCAGGCGGCGATGAAGGCGCTCATGGCGTCGGCATCGATGGGCGCGCCGATGCTCGCTGTCAATGCTTCTTTCAGCCACGGCCGGCTTTCCAGCATGCGGGTGAGAAAACGCGACAAACCGGCGGCGTGGCGAATGGCGGATTCGTTGGGCATGGCTCGAAAAAGGCGAACAGTGACGGAGGGTGGTGCCGGGCGGAGGCAAGTACCGGAAGAAATGCCGGAAGTTCAGGCCGCGCGGCAAGGGCATCATACCCTTACTCGTCCGGGTGCCGGCGCTTGCGTGTTTGTCATGGCTTTGGGGCATACGCATGCCGTAGCGCAGGGTATGTTCATTTGTGCCACTATTTGTTGCGGCATGCCGTAAGTGGTGGGCGAGCCGTCGACGTATGCTGGTCTATTGATAGAATCGACACCCTTTTGCTTGGCGTTGCACGGGCCGTAGTGCCGAGCGCAGGCTTGGTCGGCCCCGATTTCGATGAACGACTCTTCACCTTCCGTTTCCGTAGCCGCGGCTCGCCCGCCCGCAACGCGATTGCGCGCAGGATTGCGCCGGTTGCTGTGGGTGCTGTTGGGCCTGTGGTTCGTCGCTGGCGGGTTTTTTTTGTTCGCGCGTTATGTGGTTGTGCCGCGCCTGAGCGATTACCGGGTCGAGATCGCCGAAGCCGCTTCGCGTGCGGTCGGCTTGCCGATATCCATCGATACGCTCACCGCCGATTGGTCCGGCATGCGCCCGCGCCTGCATCTGGGCGGCATTACCGTGCACGACGAAGCCGGCCGGCCGGCGCTGAGCCTTGCGCGGGTCGATGCTGTTTTGTCGCTGGAATCGCTGCTGCACTGGCAGCCGCATTTTCGCCGCCTCGACATTCATTCACCCGCGCTCACCCTGCGCCGTGAGCGCGATGGCGGCTTGGTCGTCGCGGGCCTGCGCGTCAGCGCCGAACAGGGTGACGGCGGATTTCTCGAGTGGCTGCTCGCCCAGCGCCAGATCGTCATCCACGATGCCACGCTGTCGTGGACCGACGATTATCGCGGCGCACCCGAGTTGCGCCTGGAAAAAGTCGATTTCCGCCTCGACCGGCGCCTATTCCGCCACCGCTTCGCCCTGCACGCCCAGCCACCGCAGGAACTGGCGTCGGAACTCGATTTGCGCGGTGAGATGAGCCGCTTGTCGCTCGATCATCCTCTGCATTCGAAAGGCACTCTGTACGTCGATTTGCAGCGTGCCAGCCTGGGGGGGTGGTCGGCGTGGGTGGATTACCCGTTGCCGTTGAAAGGCGAGGGCAGCGTGCGGATGTGGGTCGATCTGGACGGCGAAGCGGCTCAGACGATGACGGCGGATGTGTCGCTGGAAGCGGTTTCAGCCCGCCTTGGCGAGGATTTGCCGGAACTCGGCCTCTCCCGGCTCGAAGGGCGCCTGATTGCGGGCCGCGCGGCGGACGGCATGCGTTTGACGACGGAAAGGCTGCGTCTGGCGACCATGGATGGGCTTGTATTGCCGACCACCGATTTCACGCTGAATTGGCGCGAAGCCGATGCACGGGACGTGGGAGGAGGCGAACTGCGTGCGACCCTGCTCGACCTGGGCGTGCTTGCCCGTTTGGCGGCATATCTGCCTTTGGCCGATTCGGTGCGCGCGCGCTTGGCGGCGTCCGATCTGCATGGACAGGTCGGTAGCCTGGATTTCAATTGGCGTGGCGATGCGGCTGCGCCGCAAGGCTGGACGCTCACTGCCAAGTTCGATGGCGTTGGCCTCGCGGCGCACGACGCGCTACCCGGTTTCGGCGGGCTGTCCGGCGAGGTCGAAGGCAACGAGCGGGAGGGTCGTTTCCACTTGTCCGGAATACAGGCTCACCTCGATCTGCCGCAGGTGTTCGAGCAATCGCGTCTGGCGTTGTCGTCCCTGCGGGCGGAAGGTGGCTGGTCGCACGCCGAGGGGCGCTTGAAAATCACACTCGATACAGCCAGTTTCGACAACCCCGACGCCGCTGGCGATGCTTCCGGCAGCTATTGGCCGGCAGCGGGCAGCGCTGGTGAAATCGACCTTCAGGCCAGGCTTACCCGTGCGGATAGCTCCGCCGTGTGGCGCTACCTGCCGCATGTGGTCAACCACGAGACGCGCGACTGGGTGCGCAACGCCATTCGCCGCGCTACCGTGCCGGAAACCCGGCTGCAGTTGAAAGGACAATTGGACGATTTCCCATTCTATGACGGCAAGGGCCAGTTTCTGGTCGCCATCAAGGTTATGGACGGGGTACTCGATTACGCCCCCGGTTGGCCGGTGATAGAAGGCTTGAATGGCGAGGTCCGCTTCGAGGGGCCGGGGATGCGCATCGAGGCGGCGCAGGCGCGGATTTTCGGCGTTGCGTTGGCCAATGTCGTCGCCAGCACGCCCGATCTCGACGCCGCCGCCGGGCCGGTTCTGACCATCGCCGGCAAAGCCAGCGGCCCGACTGCCGAATTCCTGCGTTTCGTGTCCGCAAGCCCGGTGTCCGAGCATATCGGCCATTTCACCGACGGTATGCGCGCCGAAGGCAATGGCAGGCTCGATTTGCGCCTCGTCATGCCGCTCAGTGCGCTGGACGATACCAAGGTCGGCGGCGAATACCACTTTGCCGCCAACCGGCTGTGGGTGGTCGATGGCCTCGCACCGCTGGAGGACGCGAACGGCAGGCTCCGTTTCAGTGCCGACGAACTCACCATACCGCAAGCCCGTGCACGCCTGTTCGGCGAACCGATACAGCTTTCCGCCCGCACCGACGCCGGTGGCGAGGTGACATTTTCCGCGCTCGGTACGTTGCCTGTTACCTCCGTTCAACGCGAATATGCCAATCCGCTGCTGGCTCACCTGGGGGGTTCGGCATCCTGGCAAGCGGACATCGCCGTGCGCCATGCGGGCGTGCGCGTCAGCGTGCGCTCCGAACTCGACGGTATCGTTTCCTCGCTGCCATATCCGCTGAACAAGGTTGCCGCCGACAAATGGCCTCTGCGCGTGGAAGTGGAATACCCGGACAGCCAGCACCGCACCGTCCGTGTTCAGCTTGCCGAGCGCGTGCAAACCGAGATCGAATACGGCGCCGGCACAGCGGGTTGGCAGGTGAAGCGTGGCGGCATCGGGATATTTCAAGCTCCGCGCGTGGTGGATGGCGGAGTGATGGCGGCGGCGGTGTTCGATGAAATCGACCTGGACGCCTGGCGTCGTGTTTTCTCCCAGGCAGAGGGGGACGACAAGGGGGCTGAAAAGGGTGTAGGGCAGGATGTGGAAAGGGGCAATGACGCAAGCGGCAAGCGCGCCGATCAAGGTTTTGCGCTGGCCGGTGTGACAATGCAAGCGCGCAAGCTGCGCCTCTACGGCCAAACCTTGGGCAGCGTGCAACTGCGTGCGCTATCCGATGCCGGCGTGTGGAAGGCCCGGCTCGACAGTGATAAGGCGCAAGGCGATTTCGATTGGCGTGAGGCTGGCGACGGTACGCTGGTGGCCCGCTTCAAACGTCTCGCAGTGGGCGGGGAGGGCACCGAGGAAGAACAGGAGCACACCGAATCTCCCGCACGTCGCCTGCCGGGGTTGGATGTGACCGTCGAGCAGTTCACGCTGCGCGGGCTTGAGCTGGGTCAGCTCAAGGCGCGTGCGCGCAACCATGATGGCCAATGGCGGCTCGAACATCTGTCGCTCGACAATCCGGATGGCAAATTGCTGGGCAACGGTGTCTGGCAGAGCGTTGGCGAAGAGCGCTCGCGCCTCGAATTCCGCCTTGAAA
This sequence comes from Azoarcus sp., assembly GCA_031556475.1. Classification (GTDB taxonomy): domain Bacteria; phylum Pseudomonadota; class Gammaproteobacteria; order Burkholderiales; family Rhodocyclaceae; genus Azoarcus. The sequence continues at coordinate 22,973 of JAVBSY010000035.1, read as the reverse complement.
CGGGCAACATCGGTAACTTCATCCGTCGTCTGGGCTATGCGGATGCGGTACGCGGCGGGCAGGCCACGCTCGGTGGCGATCTGAGTTGGCGCGGCCCGCCCACGCGCATCGATTACCCTTCGCTGAGTGGCATGATGAAATTCGAGGCTGGCAATGGCCAATTCAACAAACTCGATCCGGGTGTGGGACGCCTGCTCGGCGTATTGAGCCTGCAAGCGTTGCCGCGCCGTATCACGCTCGATTTTCGTGATGTTTTTTCCGAAGGCTTTTCTTTCGACCACATCACTGGCGACGCGGCCGTCGCCAAAGGCGTGATGAGCACCTCCAACCTCGAAATCGTTGGCGCGGCAGCGCGGGTGCAAATGCGCGGCACGGTCGACATCAGCGCCGAAACGCAGGATCTGCGCGTGACGGTACAGCCCACATTGTCCGAGTCGGTCGCCATCGGCGCGGCTGCCGGCCTCATCAATCCGGTTGTCGGTGTCGTCACCTACCTTGCGCAGAAGGCGTTGAGCGACCCTGTCGAGCGGTTTTTTGCTTTTGATTACACGATCACCGGTACGTGGGACGATCCGCAAGTGGCAAAACTCGGCTCGACCGCGAATAATCTCGTTCCCCACATGCATGTCCCGTCTTTCCCAATACCCGGAAGTCCGCCCAAAGCCAATGAGCCATGAAACGACGAACCCGCGGCCGGATTCCCGCAGTGCCGGATCTGTGGATACCTCCGCCACAGTGCCGTGCATCGCGGCGGTGCAAACCGTATCCGGCCCCGACGTAGCCGAAAACCTGCGCGTGGCCGCTGCGCTTGTCGCCGAGGCGGCCGAGGCTGGCGCCAGGCTGGTGGCATTGCCGGAATATTTTTTCCTGATCGGCGCGGAAGACACTGCCAAGGTTCGCCTGCGCGAACAGGACGGCGCCGGTCCGTTGCAGGATTTCCTGCGCGACACCGCGCAACGTCATGGCGTCTGGCTGGTGGGTGGCACCATTCCGCTCGTGGCCACGGCCGATGGCAAGGTGCGCAACACCACGCTGGTTTACGATGACCGCGGCCAGCGCGTCGCCCGCTACGACAAAATCCACCTGTTCGGCTTCCAGGCGGGCACCGAGCGTTACGACGAAGCCGCCACGATCGAGGCCGGGAGCGAAACCGTCGCCTTCGATTCGCCGTTTGGCCGTGTCGGTCTGGGGATTTGCTACGACCTGCGCTTTCCCGAACTCTTCCGCGCCTTGGGCGAGGTCGATCTGATCGTACTGCCCGCTGCCTTCACCTACACCACGGGCAGGGCTCACTGGGAAACGTTGCTGCGCGCGCGCGCAATCGAAAACCAGTGCTACGTCATGGCTGCGGCGCAAGGCGGACGCCACCCGAGCGGGCGTGTGACCTGGGGCCATTCGATGATCGTCGATCCGTGGGGCGAAGTGCTGGCCTGCCGCGAAGAAGGCGCGGGCATGGTCGTCGCCGAACTCGATCCGGCGCGCATCGCCGCTGTGCGTGCAAGCCTGCCGGCGCTGAAACACCGTCGTGTGGCGGGTGGTCATTGAAACCGCGCATTTGAAGACAAGAAAGTAGAAAGCGTCCACCCCACGGCGCAACCCTTTTCCCCGCTGCCGGGTCCAACCCGGCAACGCCACGACTGGATCGAAACGATGAGCAAAGCCAGCAGCAAATCCGACACCAAGCCCGATAACAAATCCAACGGCAAGCACAGTGCCCTGGCCATTGCCGAGCGTACTTTGCTGACGCCTTACGGCCTGGGCGTGGCGGAACTGGAAAAAACCTTCCGCAAGCTGATGAAGCACCGTCTCGATTACGCCGACCTCTACTTCCAGTACCACCGCGCGGAAAGCTGGAGCCTGGAGGAGGGCATCGTCAAATCGGGCAGCTTCGACATCGAACAAGGGGTGGGCGTGCGCGCTGTCGGCGGCGAGAAAACCGCCTTTGCCTACTCGGACGATATTTCCTTGAATGCGCTGCTCGACGCCGCCACCGCCACTCGCGCCATTGCCGATGCCGGCAGCGGCGGACGGCGCAAGATGGCGATCGAGGCTGGAAAGGTGGGCAAGCGGCTGTACCACCGTGCCGACCCGCTCGATTCGCTCGGCGACACCGCCAAGGTCAAGCTGCTGGAGCGGCTTGAAAGCTTTGCCCGTGCAGAAGATCCGCGCGTCACCCAGGTCATGGCGCATGTCGCCGGTTCGTGGGAAGTCATCCTCGTCGCGCGCAGCGATGGCCACTTGGCCGCCGACGTGCGCCCGCTGGTGCGGGTATCCATCACCGTCATCATGGAAGACAACGGTCGACGCGAGCAGGGCAGCGCCGGCGGTGGCGGGCGCTACGATTACGGCTACTTCAGCGACGATCTGCTGCGCGACTACGCCCACGCCGCCATGCACCAGGCCAGCGTCAACCTAGCCGCCGACCCCGCACCCGCCGGCACCATGACGGTCGTGCTCGGCCCTGGCTGGCCCGGTATCCTGCTGCACGAAGCCATTGGCCACGGCCTGGAAGGCGACTTCAACCGCAAGGGCAGTTCCGCCTTCTCCGGGCGTATCGGCCAGCAAGTCGCGGCCAGGGGCGTCACCGTGGTGGACGACGGCACCATTCCAGACCGGCGAGGCTCGTTGACCATCGACGACGAAGGCAATCCGAGCCGGCGCACCGTGCTGATCGAAGACGGCATCCTTTCCGGCTACATGCAGGACATGACCAACGCCCGGTTGATGGGCATGGCCCCCACCGGCAACGGCCGGCGCGAATCTTTTGCCCACCTGCCGATGCCGCGCATGACCAACACCTACATGCTCAACGGCGACAAAAATCCGGAAGAAATCATCGGCTCGGTGAAAAAAGGGCTTTATGCGGTGAATTTCGGCGGTGGTCAGGTCGACATCACCTCGGGCAAATTCGTTTTCTCCACCGCCGAGGCCTATCTCATCGAAAACGGCAAGGTGACCCGCCCAGTGAAAGGGGCCACGCTGATCGGCAACGGCCCCGATGTTCTTACCCGCGTCAGCCTGATCGGTAATGACATGGCTCTCGACCCCGGCGTCGGCACCTGCGGCAAGGATGGTCAGAGTGTGCCGGTGGGCGTTGGTCAGCCGACGTTGCGTATCGACCGGCTGACCGTGGGTGGTACGGCGTGATCGCGGTTTTTCGGGCGTTCGGTGGTCTGGGGCGCAGGGTTCATTCGCGGTGGCCTTCGTCTGGGCGATAGCCCGCACTGTGCAGCCACTCGCGCCAGATCGCCACCAGCAGGGCCATCAGGATCGGCCCGATGAAAAGACCGACGATGCCCAATGTTTTCACGCCACCGACGAGGCCGAAAAATGTCGGCAGGAAGGGCATTTTCACCGGGCCGCCGACCAGGCGTGGGCGCAGCGTCTTATCCACGATGAACAGTTCCACCGCTCCCCAGGCGAACAACCCCAGGCCGGCGGCGAGATTGCCGGAACCGATCAGGTACAATGACACCAGCGTGAAGGACAGCGGCGCGCCACCGGGAATCAGCGCCATGAAGCCGGTCGCCACCCCCAGCAACACGGGCGATGGCACCCCGGCGATCCAATAGGCCACGCCGAGCACCACCCCCTCGCCGATGGCGATCAGTCCCATTCCAGTGACGGTGGCGCTGATCGTGGCCGGCACCACGCGCGAAAAATGCCGCCACCGTGCCGGTAAAATGGTTTCGCCGATGATGTCCAGTTGCGCGGTGATATGTGCGCCGTCCTTGAACACGAAGAACAGCGTAATGAGCATGAACAACAGGGTGAGCATCAGGTTGAACAGATTGCTGGTGGTCCGCAGCGCGGTTTGGTAGATATTGCCCAGGTGTTCGCCGCTGACGAGTTGTATCAAATTGCCCAGCGCCTGCGGCTCGCTCAGATACTGTTCCCAGTAATCGGCCATGTCGGTGCCGATGAGTGGCAAGGCGCGAACCCAGTCCGGTATGGCCAATCCGGTGTTGTTGGCTTCCCGCAGCCAGGCGAATAGGTTGTTTGCTTCCAGCCATGCGTAATGCAGCGCGACGGTAAGCGGCACGACGAGCACGCTGATGACCACCAGGAGCGCGAGGCTCGCGGACAACCCTGTATGGCCGCGGCATAAGCGCACGCCGCGCTGGTAGAGCGGCCAACTGGCGATACCGACAATCAGTGCGGACAGGCCGGGAATAAGGAAGTCGCTGAAAAAATAGGCGCCGGCGAGCAGGACCAGGATGAGCAACCAGCGGGCGATGTGCGTGGCGTTGACGACGGGTGGCATGGCGACGATGCAGTCTAAGGGGGCGAAAAGGGCGTGGGCGAAGCAGGAAAACGCGGACACTATACCGGCTGCGGCACGGCTGTCGCTCGCCGCAGTGTGTGAATCTGTGAAGCCTGAGCCCGCATGCCTGGCCGCTGGCGTGAAAACTGCGACGGCATGCAACCTGTGCGGCTGGCCGTATGACTAACCGCGTGCATAGGCAATCACGCGCTACCATTCGGGGGGCGTTTTGACGATGATATTGAAAGGAACGGCATGGAGCACGATGTATCTCTGATCAGCACGATTGCCTATGGCTTCGGAATTGCCTTGATCCTGGGTTTTATCGCCGCACGGATCAAGGTACCGGTGCTGGTGGCTTATCTGGTGGCCGGTATCATGATCGGCCCGGCCACGCCAGGCATCGTCGCGGACTCTCATATTGCCGCGCAGCTATCCGAAATCGGCGTCATGCTGCTCATGTTCGGCGTCGGCCTGCATTTTTCGCTGAACGAACTGCTGTCGGTAAAACGCATCGCCGTTCCCGGCGCGGTCGTGCAAATGAGTCTGGCAACCGTGCTCGGCATGCTCATGGCCGAATGGTGGGGCTGGCACTGGTCGAGTGGCCTCGTTTTCGGCCTGTCCCTCTCTTGCGCCAGTACGGTCGTACTGCTCAAGGCACTCGAACTGCGTGGCGTGCTCGGCTCGATGAATGGGCGCATTGCCGTCGGCTGGCTCATAGTCGAGGATTTGGCCTGCGTGCTGGTTCTGGTCTTGATGCCGCCGTTGGCGAGCGTGTTGGGGCCGACTTCGGGCGCAGGCGCGTCCGTACCCGTTGGGGAAATGCAGCCCCTGTGGATGACTGTGGGGCGGGTGTTGCTCGAAGTCTCCGTCTTTGTCGCCTTGATGTTCGTGGTCGGCCGCCGCGTGCTGCCCTGGCTGCTGTGGCAGATAACACGAACCGGTTCGCGTGAGCTGTTCACCCTGGCCGTCATTTCCGCCGCCATCAGCATCGCCTACGTCGCCTCCAAGCTGTTCAGCGTATCGTTCGCCCTCGGCGCGTTTTTCGCCGGCATGGTGATGCGCGAGTCCAAGTTCAGCCACCGCGCGGCGGAGGAATCCCTGCCATTGCGCGATGCGTTTTCGGTTCTGTTCTTTGTCTCGGTAGGGATGCTGTTCCAACCCTCGATCCTGATCGACCAGCCGCTGCGTGTCCTGGGTGTCGTCATGATCGTCATGATCGGCAAGACCATTGCCGCCCTGGCGCTGGTATTGGCATTCCGCTACCCGCTCAATACCGCGCTGACGGTCGCGGTCAGCCTGGCGCAGATCGGCGAATTTTCCTTCATCATGGCCGGTCTGGGTTTGTCGCTCGGTCTGCTGCCCGCCGAGGGGATGAGCCTCGTGCTTGCCGGTGCATTGATTTCGATCGCGCTGAATCCGTTCATGTTCGCGATGGCCGCACCGTTCCGGAGATGGTTGCTCGAGCGCTCCAAATTCGCTCGCAGCCTGGAGCGGCGCGAAGATCCCTACGCCGAACTGCCGATGGACACCGAGCGCCGGTATCTTGAGGGCCAGGTCGTTCTCGTCGGCTACGGTCATGTCGGCAACCGCATCGCCAAGGCGCTCGACGCCGGAAACATCCCGTATGTGATTGCCGAGCAGCATCGTGAGTTGGTCGAAGACCTGCGCAAGGAAGGCGTGGCGGCCGTCGCCGGCGACGCCGCCGATCCGGCGGTGCTGATTCAGGCGCATATCGCCGACGCCGCCATGCTGGTCGTGACTTCGCCGGACCCGCTCGATATTCAGCAGATGGCCGACACCGCGCGCACGCTCAACCCCGATATAGAGATCGTCGTGCGCGCCCATAGCAAGGAAGAGACTCTGCTGTTGCAGAAGGAGAACATCGGCACGATCTTCTTCGCGGAAGACGAACTGGGCAAAAGCATGACGAACCATGTGCTGGAACGTTTCAAGCCCGCGCCAGCCGAGTCCCATTCTTCTCATTGATGATGCCATGCGGGAGAAAATCGGCCATAGTATGGAAAGCCCCCGGTCTGCCGGGAGTAAAACGGATGACGATGCGAGCGATCTCTGAGTGAAAGGAGGAACGACCATGACGAAACTCAACGCCCTGCTGGCCGCGACCGATCTTTCCGCACCTGCCCGCCATGCCGTCGAACGCGCTGCGCTGATCAGTTCGCAGACGGGTACGCCGCTGAATCTTGTGCATGTGGCAAACCTTGCGTTGCTGGAAAAACTGCGTCAGTTGATAACGGAAAATCCGGAAGAAATGCAGCAGCGTGTGCTCGATGCCGCGCGCGAAAAACTGCATGACCTGGCGGCGGCGTTGCTGAAGCGCTATGGGGTGTCCGCTGGTACGCGCGTTGCCTCCGGTTCCGTATTGGCGGCGTTGACCGAGGAATCGGACGCGATGGCGGCGGATTTGATCGTATGCGGCGCGCGCGGCGAAGGTTTCATGCGCCATCTGCTGCTGGGGGCGACTGCCGAGAGAATGCTCGACAGGACGAAGTGTCCCGTGCTGGTCGTCAAACAGGCCGTGCATGAGTCGTATCGGATGCTGCTTGTGCCAGTCGATTTTTCGCCATCCTCCCTGCGGGCGATCGATCATGCCCGAGCCATCGCGCCACAGGCGGAGATCGTGTTGCTGCATGTCTTCGACGTCCCGTTCGAAGGACATCTGCGCTATGCCGGTATCGATGACAACACGATCAAGCATTACCGGGTTGCCGCCAAGCAGGAGGCGATGCAAAAGCTGCATGCCTTGAGTGCGGAGGCAATGCTGCCGCCACATGCCACTCGCTTCATCGTGACGATGGGCAATCCATCCACGTGCGTGGTCGAGCAGGAACAGGAACTGGATTGCGACCTGATCGTGATGGGCAAGCACGGAGAGAACACGCTTGAAGCCTTGTTTCTCGGCAGTGTGACCAAGCGCGTTCTGGCCGGTTCGCAATGCGACGTGCTGGTGTCGGTATGAATCGGGCGGCGTTTGTTCGGATGGCGTTTATTGCAGTCTCTCGTTTTCTTCCCTGACTGCTGACACGTTGTCCCAAATCGTACGGCGGGCGCTTCGGATGAGCGCCCGCCGTCTTTCATGAAGCTCTAGAACTATGCCTTTTCCATCTTCCTGCATAAAAGTCGACGAAAAAACCGCCAACGACCGTTTTCAGCTTTCCAGGCACCTTGGGTCGTTCGGCAGTTGGCAATATGACAATTATTTGAAAGATCGCCCCATCCTCTTGTGCGAGGGCGATCTCGATGTGGCCGGGGATCTGTGCCTCGATTGGGAGCAGTGGCCGCAGGGCACGACCGGACTGATCGTAACCGGCGATTTGAACGTCACGGGCAGCATACTCAATACCGTTCTCGAGGGCGGTGCTTTTCTCCATGTGTTGGGATCGGTGCGGGCACGGCACCTCCTGGCTGGAGGGGCCGATATCGTCATCAACGGCGACGTTGACCTGTCCGAGGTTCTTTATGCCCATTACAACGACGGCAGTCTCATCATTCACGGCTCCCTTCGCGCCCCAGTCCTGATCAACGACGATCACCACGTGGAAATCTCCGGAAGAGCCGACGTCGAGTGGAACGACGATACGGGCTTCGTCCATTCCGATGATGATGAGGATTTCCCCGAAACGTTGCGGGCCATGCTCATTCCGGAGGTGGCTTTCGGGCAGGATCTCTTCGACGAGATCGCGTCCGGGCGCTCCGTTCTGCAACGTTTTGCCGAACTGCGCCCACAACGCTCCTACGACGAATGGCGACGTGTTATCGAGAGCAGTCCCGAGCGCTTGAGAAGCGTTCCCGCCGATCTGGTCGACGCCGGCCTGTGCGAAATGGCTGTGGAGGCGTCGCCGGCGGCAGTCAAATACATACCAGCCCCGTTTCTGAGCGAGGCGTTGTGCGAAAAGGTTTTACGCAACAGCGGGTTTTTTCTCGACGATCTGCCCTGGGAGCGGCGTAGCAGGGCGCTTTGTCTGCTGGCGGCCGGTAATCGCACCCGGTTGGCGTACATCCCGGAGGAACATTGGGACGACGAGGTTCTGGAAGCCGTTCTGCGCAGCGACGGTAGCGAAATCGGCAATCTTCCCGAAAGCCGGATCAATCCACGCCTTGCAACCGCCGCCGTGGCGGGGGGCGCCAATTTTTACGTCATGCCGAAGCCGTGGCAAAGGGATGACATCGTTATTGCCGCGTTGGGGGACGATCCACATGTCCTGGAGACGATCTCTCCCGGGCTCGTGACGCCCAAGGTCTATGAATGCGCTGTCGAGCGCTACGCCGATCACCCGGAATGGAAGCGGATCGTCGACAAACATCGCCCCCCGGAGCGCATGGACGAAGACAGCTTCCGCAAGGTCTGGTCGGTTTTTCTGACGGAAGATTCATGTATCGAGGCACTGGAAAGCGGCATGCATCTCTATGCCGTCCCCGGAGGGTATCTGACGCAACGCGTCTGTCAGGCCGCGATAAAGGCCGATCTGTTCAACTTTACCTGGATGCCGCAAACGCTGATGACGCCCAATTTGTGCGCACGGGCGGTGCGGCATGACTACGGAAAGCTGCTGGAATTTATTCCGGAGAATTTGAAAACGCCGGAGTTGTGTCTGTCTTCGGTGTCGGCCAATGGCGCGACGCTCGAATTCGTACCGCACGAGTTCCGCACCCCGGAACTATGCAAGGCGGCCCTGGAGGACGATGTCGGTGCGTCCGCCTTCGTGCCGATGGAGCGCCAAGACGCTGTTCTGGATGCGCTGGTCGGGGATTTCCAGGGCGAGGAAGAGGGCGGTAGATATTGGTTTTTGCAGCGCGCGCTGCACAGGCTGAATCCGAAGCGCCCGGCTGGCATCGATCCGTCCGGTGCCATCGAGGATGCCCGGCAGGCGATTGCCAGGGGATACGACGACAACGCGTCGGCTTTTTTCGCTCTGGCCTTGGCGTACAAACATCTTGGGGATGCATTCCATGCGGGAATGTATGCCGCCACTGTGATGACGCTCGACGACACGTTCGAAGGCGATCCGGATCTCGACGACACCTGGTTGCAGGCGGCAGCAGACGACTTTATCCGCAGCCTGTCCACCGAAGTGTGGCCAGACGTGTTGCGCGCCAGTCCGATACTGCTTGGGCACGCGCCGGAAGCGCTGCTGACAGCGGAATTGTGCGAAGAAATAGCAGGTTTGTCCGACGCGGCCATTTCTCATGTGCCGGACACCGTGATGACTCCCGCGCTGTATACGATCGCCGTGCGCACGGGCCACAAGAGTTTCAAGGATATTCCAGAGAATATGCTGACCGAGCAGTGCTGCATCGAAGAAGTCACCGGCAGTGGCTGGCGTTTGGAACGCATTCCGATGCAATGGCGCACGTCGGCGGTGTGCCGGGTAGCGGCGATGGATTCGACCCAGGCGAACCCCCATATTCCCGACGAGTTGCGCGACAGTGTGCTGGCCTACGTCGATGAGCACAGGGAGAAGCCCGCACTGTCGGACAAGGTTTTCCGCAAGGCGTTGGAGCCGGGGAACAAATGGATGTTGTTCCTGTGGATCATGGGCACGATGCTCAAAAAGCTGTTCGGCAAGCAGGACAAGACCCCCACCATGCGGGGTCTGTTGGGTTGGCTGGAACTGCGCCCGGTAGTGGTCATGATGGGGAGCGCATTGATTTCGGTGGTTTTTCTTGGCATCCACCTATGGGTAAGCGTTCATGCATGGCAAAGCGCGGGCCCGCTGGCCGGCGTATTGAGCCTGATCGGATTTTTTGCCGCCGAGTTTTATTGGGGGTGGCACGATTTCAATGCGCACGGCCCCACCCTGTTGTCCGTTCTCGCGCCCGCCGTGGCCGTACTTACCCTCGTATCCGGCGCTGTCCGGCGCCGTCTGGCGCTTGCGTGGGCAAATTGGTAAAGATGAAGCCGGGCAGGAGTGCGGACAAGATCGGTCCGCACCCGCGTGGTTTGCCTACCCGAGGCTTTCGCGCAGCCTGGCAATGTCGGGAACGTTGATGGTACGGCCCTGGACTTCGATGAGATCGGCTGCGATGAGATCGTGCAGGATGCGGGAAAAATGTTCCTGGGTCAGGTTCAGGCGTGACGCAATGGTGCTTTTGCTGGTCGGCAGGCGGATTGATACGCGGCCTGCGGGGGCGGGTTCGCCGTCTCGCTCTTCTTCGCGCAGCAGGTAGCCGATGACGCGGTCACGGCCGCTGCGCAGGGAGTAGCTTTCGACGTCGGCGATGAGTTGGTGCAGGCGCCGCGACAGGCCGGCGATGATCTTGCGGCAAAAGCGCGGTTCGCGGTCCATCTGCTCGAACACGACTTGCTGTGAGATGTGGAACAGGCGGCTGTCGCCAAGGGCCTGGGCCATGACCATGTAAGGCTTGTCGACGAACATGATGGCTTCGCCGAAGGTTTGCCCGGGACGCAGGATTTCGATGACTTTCTCGTGGCCGTCCGGCGACAGGAAGGTGAGCTTGATCTGGCCTTCCAGGATCAGATGGAAGCCGTTGCAAGGGTCGCCGCGGTGGAACAGGATGTCGCCCTTGGCGGCCAGGACTTCACGCACGCCAGGGATGAAATGAGCGATCTCACTGTCCGTGAGATCGGCGAACAGCGGGGCTTGGGCGAGCAGTTGGCACAGGCGCGCGGTTTCCACCGGCAGGATGGAGGTGGCGCTGTCGTTGCTTTGTCCGCGAAGGACGAGAGGGCAGCGCGCGCTTTGGGGGAACATGGTGTTACCTCGTGATTTGAGCGTAGAACAGGGGTAGGCGGGCGGGCAGTTCCGCAGCTTTGCGGATGACGGCGAAACCGGCGGGGCCGAAGATGTGCGGAAGGTAGCTGGCGCCTTCGCGGTCGATGGTGACGCAGAAAGGCGTGAGGCCGTGGCGGCGAGCCTCGATGACGGCCATGCGGGTGTCCTCGATGCCGTAGCGGCCGTCGTAAAGGTCCAGGTCGTTCGGTTTGCCGTCGGACAGAATGAGCAGGATGCGCCGCGCGGCGGTTTGGGCATCGAGCAATGCGGTAGCGCGACGGATTGCCGCGCCCAGCCGCGTGTAGTAGCCGGGACGGATGGCGATGACACGGCCGCGCGCGCGGTTGTCGAAACGCTCGTTGAAGCGTTTGAAATAGTGAAAGCGCACGTTTCCACGTTTGATCGAGGAGAAACCGCACAGGGCGAAGCGGTCGCCGGTGGCGGAGAGGGCTTCGCCGAACAGCAGCAGGGCGTCGCGGATGACGTCGATGACGCGTGCACTGTCGGACACCCAGGCATCGGTCGAGAGCGAGAGGTCGGCCAGGGCCAGGCAGGCGAGGTCGCGTTCGCGCCGTTCCAGGGAAAGGTAGAGCTGTTCGGAGGGATGGCGGCCGCAGGCGCGGTCGGTAGCGGCGCGCACGGTGGCGTCGAGATCGAGTTCGGAGCCGTCGGCCTGGGCTTTGAGCCAGCGGTGGCCGGGTTGCAGCGCGGCGAATTGCTGGCGCAGACGGCGTGCGCTGCGGCGCAGGCGCTCGGGCAGTGGTGCTGGCGCGGCGCGCGGATCGTGGGTATTGGCGACCAGTTCGACCACGCGCACGTAGTCTTCGCGCAACAGGCGCTTGCGGTAATCCCATTCGGGTTGTGGGATACCGTCGCCAAGCACGGCATCGTCCTCGGCGGCGGAGGGCAGGTCGAGGTCGAAACGTATTTTCGAGGCAACGCGTTCGCTGCTGTCGGTGAGCGAGAGTTTGTCGAGATTGGCTGCCGCTGCGGCGGCGTGAGGGTCGGCTTCATCGTCGACGCTGCGATCTACCTTGATGAATTCGGCGACCGAGAGGAGGCTTTCGGCGCGAAACGGCAGCAGCAGGCCGTGTTTTTTCGCTGGCATTTCGACGCGTTCGGCGTGGTGGGCGCGTTTTTCCTTCTCTTCCGATGCTGAGGAGGATGTTGGCGTGTCTGGCGTGTGTGCCCGCACGGATTCGGGGGCGTGGTCGCACGCGGGGACCAGCCAGAGCGGCACCGGCATGGCCGGTGGGGCCGCGGCCGGCACGGCGGGCAGGCTGGCGACGGTGCCCGGTTCCGTCAGCGCGCGGCGCAAGGCGCGTTCGCGCTCGGCTTCGGCGGGCGGCAGCCGGCTCGGATCCAGGCGGGATGCGAGCGTGGCTGCGACCAGGCGGTCGTAGCGGGCGGCAAAACCGGGCCATGTGTGCAGAACGTACAGCGTGGCGCGTTGGTTGCGGCGTAGTTCGATGTTCGCTTCGGTCTTTGCTTCGGCTGTCGTCGATACGTCGGCAGCTTCAGCCTCGTCGGTGAGCGCGAAGGCGGCGGCGAGGGCGGCGAGCCACAGATATAGATCGCGATTGAGCGAGCGCTGAGGAAAAAAATCGATTTGTGGCGGCAGCCGCAGCGTGGAACTGTCCATGCGGGCACGCGAGATTTTTTCGCCGCTGCCGGCCAGGCGTGCAAGCAGGCCGCGCCGCGCACCATGCGTGTCGCTGGTGGCAGCGGCCAGACGCAATCCGCCATCGCCACCAAGGGCGCGGAACAGTACGCCGGCCATGCGCTCGATGTCCTTCAGCATGACGACGGCGTGCGGGTGGTTCGTTCCCGAGGCACGGGTAACGAGGCGGTGCCACAGTTTGCCTACAGCTTCTTCCATCGCATCAAGGCTCCCGTCCGGCACGGAATCCGGCTTCGTTGTGCCGCGCCGCCTCGCCGCTTACCCAGGACAACAACGGACCGTTCGGGTTGCCCGCCTGGGTTTCGCCGCAGGCATCGATGCACTGTGCGCATTGCGTGCAGGTGAACATGTGGCGTTTGATGTTGCGCGGCGTCAGCCGCATCGGGCAAACGGCGTCGCAGGCGGATTGCTTTTCCGGCAGGCAGGTGGCGCAGTCGGCGGCACGCGCGCGGGAAAAGCCAACCACCATGGCCTTGCGGTTGTTGACCCAGACGAGGCTTTGAAACAGGCCGACGGCGCATGCGAAGCGACAGAAAAGGTGGCGGGCGAAAAGAAATTCGATCGTGATGGCGATGGTCGCGGCGGTGATGAAAATGGTCTGGCCGCGGCTGAGCGTACCGGTGAATAAACGGGTATAGACGTCGGCCGGTGCTTGCAGATAGGTAAGGAATACGACAGCCCAGGCGAACGCAAAGCCGATTGCGGCTGGAAAAACCAGCGCCCACCAGCGTGCGTCGATACGCCGTTTCGTGCCGTCGGCTTGCCACGGGGTGACCATTTGCTTTTCCCATAGGCTTGGCTTGCCCGAAGCGCGCAGCATCAATGCGTTGATGGTTTCGACCACGGAAAAATGTGGGCACAGCCAGCCGCAGTAGAGCCGCCCCCATTTCCATGCGGCCAACAGGAAAATGGCGGCACCGCCGAACAACGGCACGAACAGGCGCAGCAATACATTGGCGCCGGCTTCGACCGCGCCGATGCGTCCGGCGAGGAAATCGTCCAGCCCCAGCCGCCACGGCATGCCGAGCAGCCAGGCGTGGCCGGCGTCGAGGTCGTAGCGGAACAGGTCGAGTACCGGCGCAAGGATGAAAATGGCGAAGAAGGCGACTTGAAAGCCGCGCCGGCGGCGTTGCAGCGGTGCGCGTGGTGATGTCGCGGCCGGTGTAATCGGAATGACACGGTGCGGAATGACACGGCGCGATCGAGCATGCATCGATTGCACGTGGGATTCGCTAGCGGTGGGCGAGCTTGGGTGGTTCATGGCCTGCGCTACGGGATCAACGGCCGAACGTGGCAGCGACGATTTCCATCAGTGCTTCGGCAATTTCGATGTCGTCGGTCAGGCTTTCGACGATGGCTACGCGGCAGGCGGCGAGCGGGTCCATGCCGGATTTGATCAACAGCGCGGCATAGACCAGCAAGCGTGTGCTGGCGGCTTCTTCCAGGTCGTGTTCTTTGAGTGCGCGCAGATTGCCGGCAATCGACACCAGACGGCGGGCGAGATCGGTGTCGCAGCCGGACTCGCCGATGAGGATGGCGGTTTCACGTGCGCTGGCGGGGAAATCGAAACGGAGGCTGACAAAGCGTTGCCGTGTCGAGGGTTTCATGCCTTTCAGCAGATTCTGATAACCGGGGTTGTACGACACCACGAGCATGAATGTGGGCGGGGCCTGCAGCAGTTCCCCGGTGCGCTCGATGGGCAGCAGGCGGCGGTCGTCGGCGAGGGGGTGAAGCACGACGGTAGTGTCCTTGCGTGCTTCGATCACTTCGTCGAGGTAGCAGATGCCGCCTTCGCGCACTGCCCGGGTCAGCGGGCCATCGCACCACGCCGTGCGCCCGTCGCTCAGAAGGTGGCGCCCGACCAGATCGGCCGCGGTCAAATCGTCGTGGCAGGCCACCGTGTACAGCGGCAGTTCCAGACGGGCCGCCATGTGGGCGATGAAGCGCGTTTTACCGCAGCCGGTAGGGCCTTTGATCAATAGCGGCAGGCGGTTCTTCCAGGCCTGTTCGAATACCGCGATTTCGTCGCCGGCCGGTTCGTAAAAAGGAAGATCGGGACGCTCGGCTTTCATTGCGGCAGTCCGCTCCAGTAAGCAATGGCGATCACGGTCCACACCAGCACCATCCAGCCCAGCACGATCGCGCGCCATAGCAGGGGGGCATGGCGCAACGCCATGTAGTCGAGAATGATGATGCAGCCTTTGATCAGCGATATTGCCGCGAGCAGGGCGACGATGCCGACACCGGTCGCGCCGCCTTCGCCAATGGCCAGCGTGAGCAAGGTTGCCGCGATCAGCAGCAACCACAGCCAGGTAGCGCGCGCGGTGGTGCCGTGAACGGGGGTATGGGTATGGGGCACGGGTGACCTCGCTCTAGTGAATCACGTAGACCAGCGGGAAAAGGACCAGCCACACGAGGTCCACCATGTGCCAGTACGCGGCGCCGCTTTCCAGGCCGTTCATGTCGTTCGGCCGATAGCGGCCGGCACGCGCACCCAGCCACAGGGCGCCGAGAATCACCATGCCGAGCAGAACGTGCATGAAATGGAAAAAGGTGAGCGACAGGTAAAACATATGGAAAGGGCTACTGGACAGGGTGATGCCCTGGTCGAAAGCCGCGCCGTATTCGTGCGCCTTGATTGCGACAAAGCAGGCGCCGCAGGCGATGGCCGCCACCAGCCAGCGCGCGCATGGCGCGGAGGCCGAGCGTTCGGCGGCTTGCACGGCGCGTACGACGAAATAGCTGGAGGTGAGCAGCAGCAGTGTGTTGATCGCGCCGGCAACGCGGTTGAGCGCCTGTTGTTCGAGCGTGAACAACTCGATGTTGTTGGCGCGGGTGAACGCATAAGCGGCGAAGAACGCACCGAAGGCGAGCAATTCGGCGAGGATGAAGATCCATATGGCCAAATCGCCAGCCAGGCGATGTGCGGCGGGGGCGCCCGATGAGGTGATCGGCACGCTGGCGGTCAGTGGGGGTTGTGTGGCGAGCATGTGCGGAAGTCTAGGAAGGTGTCGGCGCGACAGCCTTGATTCCGGATAAGTTGGAACGTACTGCGACGGACACCAGGGCATGCGCCGTGACGCGGCAAGGCCCGGGAAAAGAAAAAAAGGGCGGCTTGCGCCGCCCTAGACCCCCCCGAGGATCGGGGGGAGCTCACGGGAAAGTATTTTTTACAGTCTTCAGGCTGTTGCTGCCTTCTCCTCGCCCTTGACGAAGAAGCTGGCGATATAGACCACCAGACCGATCAGGAACACCACGCCGGTCCATTCGCGCATCCAGTAGAACAGCATGATCTGGTCTTGCGTTGCCATGTACGACAGCGGCGTTTCGGAAACGCGCTGTAGCCACACCTGCAGAATGCCTGCGGCGGTGAGGAACAGGGTGATGAACACCATGGCGATCGTCATCAGCCAGAACGACCACATTTCCAGCACCTGCGCCTTGTTCGAATTGGCGGCGCGACCGCGCAGGATTGGCATGGCGTAGCTGATGAGGCACAGCACGACCATCACGTAAGCGCCGTAGAACGCCATGTGGCCATGCGCCGCGGTGATCTGGCTGCCGTGGGTGTAGAAGTTGACCGGTGCCAGCGTATGCAGAAAGCCCCACACACCCGCGCCGAGGAAGGACATGACGCCGGTGCCGAGCGCCCACAGGGTGGCGGCGCGGTTCGGGTGTTCGCGGCGGCGGCGATTCACCATGCTGAAGGCAAATACGGTCATGGCGAAGAACGGAATCGGTTCCAGTGCGGAGAAGACGGAACCCCACCACTGCCAGTATTCCGGGGTACCGATCCAGTAGTAGTGGTGACCGGTACCGATGATGCCGGTGACCAGCGTCAGCGTGACGATGACGTACAGCCATTTCTCGATCACTTCACGGTCGACACCGGTGACCTTGATGAGCACGAAGGCAAGCAGCGCGCCGAGGATCAGTTCCCAAACGCCTTCCACCCACAGGTGCACCACCCACCACCAGAACACCTTGTCCAGCACGAGGTTATGCGGGTTGTAGAACGAGAACAGAAAGAAAATCGCCAGACCCCACAGGCCGAGCAAGAGCACCATGCTGATGGCCGTTTTGCGCCCTTTCAGCACGGTCATGGTGATGTTGAAAAGGAAGGCCAGTGCGACGACCACGATGCCGATCTTGGTGAGCAGCGGTTGTTCGAGGAATTCGCGGCCCATGGTGGCGAGTATGTCGTTGCCGGTCATCTTGGCGAGCGTCGCGTAGGGCACGAACAGGTAGCCGAGGATGGTCAGCGCGCCGGCGACGAGGAAGATCCAGAACAACGCCAGCGCCAGTTTCGGGCTGAACAGCTCGGTTTCGGATTCCTCCGGCACCATGTAATAGGCCGCGCCCATGAAACCGAACAGCAACCAGACGATGAGCAGGTTGGTGTGCACCATGCGGGCGATGTTGAACGGTATCGCCGGGAACAGGAAATCGCCGACGACATATTGCAGGCCCATGATCAGGCCGAACAGGATTTGGCCGACGAAAAGCCCGATTGCTGCTATGAAATAGGGCTTTGCGACCGCTTGAGATTTATATTGCATGACTATGTCCCCTGAGGGTTGCGCGGGATGACGGGTTCAATTTTCGGTCAGCCTTCGATGTTCGGTGGCCACTTGGCGGTGTTGATCTCGGAGGAGTACTTGAGGAACTCCACGATGTTGTTGAGATCCTCGTCGCTGAAATGGAACTGCGGCATCTGCCTGCGGCCGGGCGCGCCGGTCGGTTGCGACTGGATCCACGCCTTGATGAATTCGGGGCCGCGGCGCACATAGACGTTGCCAAGCTCGGGGGCGAAATAGGCGCCTTCGCCGAGCACGGTGTGACAGCCGATACAGTTGTTTGTCTCCCATAGTTTCTTGCCCGCGACAACGGCCGGGGTGATGTTGGCCCGGTTGTCGCGCTGCGGTAGCTCGCTGGTGGTATTGAATGTCAGCGCAACGAACAGCAGGAAGAAGAACACCGTCCCACCATAAAAAATGTTGCGCGCCATTGCCTTGGTGAATATGCCGCTCATGGAACGATCCTCATAGTGCATGTCTCCCGTCTTCGGGCGGGCGGGGCGGAACCGAAGATGCCGCGATTCTGGTTTTCCGCTCGAGGGCGCACCATGATTTGAATCAAAAATCGCAGGTAACCGATCAACCTATCGTGCGCATCGGGTCTGCCGACGGACGGTTGATGACAAGGGAAAGGCGATGTGACGGCGAGGTCCGGGTTTCGGGCGAAAGCAAGAAGCGGTAAGCTTCAGGGTATGGAACCGGCATCGGACAATTCTGCGGCATGGGTTTCGTCTTCCGCAGCTTCTGGAACGGAAGGGGTTCCCGATTATTTGGCCCGGACCTACGGCTGGGCCTATCTGAATCGCCGCACTCTGCCTTGGCTGGATCGCCCGGTCGTGGTATCCCTGATCCTGTGGGGCAATGCCCGACGCTTGATGCGCGCCGCGGTGGCGGAATTTTCCGCCGGGCAGCGGGTTTTGCAGGCGGCATGCGTGTATGGCGACTTTTCCCGCCTGCTTGCGAGCAAGCTTGGCGCACGCGGCAGTCTCGATGTTGTCGATGTGGCGCCGTTGCAGGTGGAGAATCTGCGGCGCAAGCTTGCCGACGTGCCGCAGGTGCGGATGCGGGTCGCCGACCTCGCGGTGGCGGACGTGCTCAAGCACGAACCCGCCTACGATGGGGTGTGCTGCTTTTTCCTATTGCACGAAGTGCCGGCGAAGGAACGGCGGACCATCGTCGATGGGCTTCTGGCTGCTGTGGCGCCGGGCGGGCGGATCGTCTTTGCCGATTACCACCGGCCAAGCGGCTGGCACCCGCTTCGCCCGATCATGGCCTTTGTGTTCCGCTGGCTGGAGCCCTACGCGCCGTCCCTGCTGGCGCAGGAAATCACCGCGCTGTCGCCGCGCGCGGCCGGATTCGACTGGCACAAGCGCACGCTGTTCGGTGGGCTTTATCAGGTCGTGGTCGGCCAGCACCGGCGTTGAGCCGGGCTGGATCGGGTTGCCTTGGGTTGCTTCTTGCCCGGTATGTTCCTTCCCCGGGCATCCGTTCAGTGCTTGCCGCCGCCACTCGGCTTGGCCGAGAACAGCGCCGCGCGTGGCGCCCTGCCTTCCCGGTTTTGATTCCGTGCCTGGCTGTGGGGCTGAGGCGCATGCTTGTCGCCCGATGCGACGTGCGAGCGTAGCGGGGTGCCGCGGTCGTTGTTCGTGCCCGGCCGTGCAGCAGCGGTGCGATGGCTGCCGTCATCGCCGTGCGTGCGGCCACCGCGGCTGGTTTGGCGCGGCTCCTTGCCAACGGGGCGGGGAGCATGTCGAGGCGCGTTGTTCCGGCGGCCACGGTCTGCATCGCGGCGTTCATCGTGTCGGGCCTCGGCAGGGTCTGGCATGGCCGAAGGCACGAAATCTTCCGCGACGGCACGGTCGATGCGGTGGCGGATCAGGCGCTCGATCGCACTCAGGAGCTTCATCTCCTCGCCATCGACAAGCGAAATGGCATTGCCTTCAGAGCCGGCACGGCCCGTTCGGCCGATACGGTGCACATAATCTTCCGGAACGTTCGGCAGTTCGAAGTTGACCACCTGGGGTAGCTGATCGATGTCGAGGCCGCGGGCGGCGATATCGGTGGCGACCAGCACCGGCAGCGAGCCCTCCTTGAACTGGGAGAGCGCACGCGTGCGGGCGGATTGGCTTTTGTTGCCGTGGATCGCGGCGGCGGCAATGCCGTGCCGCGTCAGGTACTCGGCCAAGTTGTTGGCACCGTGTTTCGTGCGGGTGAACACCAGCGCCTGAAACCATTGCTTTTCCTTGATGAGCCAGGCAAGGAGTTCGCGTTTCTGCTTTTGCCCGATCAGATAGACCGACTGCGCCACGCGTTCGGCGGTGGTATTGCGCGGTGCCACTTCGACGCAGCCTGGATTGTGCAGCAGGCCGTTGGCGAGGGAACGGATGTCGTCCGAGAATGTGGCCGAAAACAGCAGGTTTTGACGCTGTTTTGGCAGCAGGGCGAGGATCTTGCGGATGTCGCGGATGAAGCCCATGTCGAGCATGCGGTCGGCTTCGTCGAGAATCAGGATTTCGATGCCCGAAAGATCGAGCGTTTTCTGCCCGACGTGATCGAGCAGGCGGCCCGGCGTGGCGACAAGGATATCGACCCTTTTCTTCAGTGCCTGGATTTGCGGGTTGATGTTGACGCCGCCGAACATCACGGTCGAACTCAGCGGCAGGTGCTTGCCGTAAGTGGTCACGGATTCCGCGACCTGCGCAGCGAGTTCGCGCGTCGGCGTCAGGATCAGGCAGCGCGGACGGCCGGGCGGATGAGGATGCACGGGATGGGCGGCAAGCCGGTGCAGCACCGGCAAGGTAAAGCCTGCGGTTTTGCCCGTGCCGGTCTGGGCCGCGGCGAGCAGATCGCCGCCCGCGAGCACGAGCGGGATTGCTTGTGCCTGAATGGGCGTCGGTACGCTGTAGCCGGTATCGGCAATCGCGCGCAGCAAGGGTTCGGCCAGCCCGAGGCTGGCGAAAGTGGTTTCGGTGGTCATGCGGGGAAATGCTCCGGCAACGGCCTGTCGCTCGAAGCCGAGAGACACCAATCGAGGCGAGAGGAAAAGGGACCGAAAGGTCCTTGAGGAGGGCGCGGTCGATTGGCCTGAACCGCGAAAGCGCGCAATGTTAATCGTTTCATGCCGGGTTGGCGAGCGTTTGGTGCGTGTGAGTGTTTGGTACGTGTTTTAGGCCACAAGGCGATGGAAGCAGAAAGGCTGAATTGGCGTTTCTTTGCGTTTGCGCAATGACGGGCAACGTGCCAGACGGTATCATTCGCCGTCGGCCATGAAAGCTCGGAGAAGAAGCGCATGCTCGTGTTCCACTCCAATCAATTTAGCCATGCCGATATTTCTCGGCTTCGCCCGCGGCTGGCTTGGCGTTTAGGGGCTGCAGCCGCGCTCGCCCTGAGTGTGTTGGCGTGCATGCTCGTCGTGGTGTTCGTACTGAAGCTGGTCGGACTTTGGCAAGGTTGGCAGGCGCTGATGGCAGGCGCTTTTCACTTGGCGATAGGGTGGGGCATCGTCGTTCTTGCCGCGGGTGCCGCAAGCGCGTTGCTTTTCCACCTGCTTTGGATTCCGCCACCGCCGCTGGAAGGAATTCTGCTGCCGCGCCGTGCCGCCGACGCCTTTTACCGCCTGATCGACAAAATGGAACGCCGCTTCGGGGCGATTTCCATTGCCGGCGTGTGGATCAGCGACACGATGAACGCGGCGGTGGTGCAGCGTACACGGTGGGGATGTATCGGGCCGATGGAGACGCATCTGGTCATTGGTCTGCCGCTGACCCACAGTCTGTCGCGCCAGCAATTGGCCGCGGTGCTTGCGCACGAATTCGCCCACGTCGCGCTGCAGCGGCGTGGCATGGGAGCGTGGCTGGCGCATTGCCGCGCGTGGTGGCTGCGCGTATTGGAGCGGACCTGCACGCTTCTGCCGTTCATGGCGCCTGTGTTGGATGCGCTTTTCGCTCGTTTTTACCGCGGCATGGTGTATCTGGCGCGCATGGAGGAATTTGAAGCCGATGCTATGGCCGCACGGCTCGTCGGGGCCGATCTCCTGGGGCAGACCTTGATCGAGGTGACGCTGAAAGAGCGTTTTCTGAGCGAGGATTATTGGCCGAAAGTGCTGGCGCAGAGCACGTCGCGTCCCCGGCCTTCGATTCGCCCGTTCAGGGAAATGGGTCTGGGTGTGGCAGCCGGTTTTCTACGTGCTTCGGCGGTGCGTTTGGCGGCAACGTCGTTGGTCGAATCCAGTGACGGCGGGGCGTCCTTCCATCCGACGTTGACCGAGCGCCTGCGTGCGCTACGGGTTCCGTTGCAAGCTGCGAAGCGCGACCAGCCGTCGGCAGCCAGCCATTATCTGGCTCCTTTGCTGCCTACTCTGGCCTGGGTTTTCGACCGCGCATGGTGGCGGGATACGCGCCGTGTCTGGCGTCGGCATCATCGCAACGTGCGTCGGGAATATGCGCAGCGAGATGCGTCGAGTCAGGAAAGCGGGCGGAGCGAGCCTTTCGAAACGCCTTCCGATTTTTGATTGTCTATTGGAGTTGTCAAAACGCTGGGCGCTGTCGTCATGAGGTTGCGGTTGATATAGCCGCTTCCGGGATCCCGCTCACGAACACCTGACTGGCGACAGAGGCTGCAATAGTGACACGTTCTGATCGCACGAGCTGTGCTCAAGGGATGCAGGCACACATCCCGTTGTGCAGGAGCCTCGTGAATACGATCGGCGCCCATACCGCCAGTGCCATTTCACTGAAAGTATCTTCCCGCGCTTTATAGCAATGGCGTGGCATTGCCACGCGCCATGCCAAAAATCCTTTCTTGTTTCTCGTCGCTGTGAACAAGGTGGTTTGGTGTGACAGGAGTTTTTTTTATTTATCTTCGAACGCCCTTGGCTTTTAGGAATCCATTCGGTTGTCTCTCGTCGATTTTCAATCGATAGGCTTTTATAACATGATCATTTCTGGAATCGTCAAATGAACGTCGGGAATCGCATTCGCTTGCTGAGCGTGATAGGAGTGGCCGCCATGGTCATTCTGGTTGCCATCGTTACCCACTATATTTCGCTGGTAAAAACCGAGGTGGATCTGGCGACGGACAACGTCGTTCCCACCTATCAGGTTCTGTTGAAGATGCAGAAGGGTTTCCAATCCGCCCGGCGTGGGTTGGTCGGACATGTCGCCGAGCAGGATGCGGGGAGAATGGCCGCGGTCCGTACGCAGTTCGATTCGGACATGGCCACCGTGTCCGCGGCGCTCGTCGAGTACGAAAAGATGGTCGTCGACGACAAGGACAGGAACCTGTTCGCAGTGGCCAAGAAGAGCGTCGAGAAATGGCAGGAGGGCATACCCGCCGTATTCAGAGAGTCGGATGCGATGAACAAGGTGGAAGCCCTGCGCATCGTTCGGGAACAAACGGCCCCCCAGGCCGAAGAGGTTTTCAAGAATATCGAGGCCATGTCCGATTACTACGATCAGATAGCCAAGAAAATTCAGGCCGATGTAGACAATGACTTTGCGCAACTGGTCCAGATCGCCATTGGCACGGCGATTGTGTTGGCGATTCTGGCGTTTGTACTGGGCGAGTTCATCACCCGCAGCATCACGCGGCCGCTCGGCGCACTGCGCGACATGGTGACCCTGGTGGCCAAGGACTACAACTTCACCCGCCGCGCAACGGGCATCAGCAAGGATGAAGTGGGCCAGACGCAAAACTCC
>JAVBSY010000072.1:0-63916 GCA_031556475.1 Azoarcus sp. | reverse complement strand
GCCGTTGGCGCGCATCAAAGCGACATCCTCCGTCTTCAGAATGCCCGACTCGGTCACGACGATACGCCCGGCCGGAACGCGCGGCAGCAGATCGAGCGTGGTCGTGAGCGACACCTCGAAAGTGCGCAGATTGCGATTGTTAACACCGATGAGCGGCGTTTCCAGTTGCAACGCGGCATCCAATTCGGCAGCGTCATGCACCTCGACGAGCACCGCCATGCCCAGCTCAGCGGCGATCGCCTCCATCTCCCGCATGCGCGCCAGATCGAGCACGGCGGCGATGAGCAGGATGGCATCCGCGCCCATCGCGCGGGCCTCGAACACCTGATAAGGATCGACGAGAAAATCCTTGCGCAATGCGGGCAATGCACAAGCAGCACGGGCGGCGCGCAGATACTCGGGCGCCCCCTGGAAAAAAGGCCGATCGGTCAGCACCGACAAACAAGCCGCGCCGGCACGCTCATAGGCGGCGGCGATGGCGGCCGGATCGAAGTCGGCGCGCAGCACGCCCTTGGAAGGGCTGGCCTTCTTCACCTCCGCGATTACCGCCGGCCGGCCGGCGGCAATCCTGGCCCGCAGCGCGCCGAGAAAATCGCGTGCGGGGCTTTCCGCAACGGCTTCCGCGCGCACTTGCGCCAAGGGCCTGGCCGCGACGGCAGCGACGACCTCTGCGTGCTTGACGGCGACGATACGCCGCAGGATGTCGCTCATTGCGCCCCCCCGAAGCGGCGCGTGAACTGCACGAATTCGTCCAGCTTCGCCCTTGCCGCGCCCGAGGCGACGAGTTCGCGCGCATGCACGATGCCGGCACCAATGGAACCGACAAGATTGGCCGCGTACAGCGCCACCCCGGCGTTGAAAATAACGACCTCGCGCGCAGGTCCCGGCTTGTTTTCCAACGCGCCGATAAGCGTACGGCGCGACGCCTCCGCGTCTTCCACGCGCAGATTGCGCGTGCCGGCCATGGCGAAATCGAAGTCTTCCGGGTGAATCTCGTATTCGCTCACCTCCCCGTCCTTCAGCTCGCCAACCAGCGTTCCCGCGCCCAGGCTGACCTCGTCGATACCGTCCATGCCATACACCACCAGCACGTGACGCGCGCCAAGGCGCTGCATGACCCGCGCCAGGATGCCGACCAGATCGGGGTGGAACACGCCCATCAACGTGTTCGGCGCTTCTGCCGGGTTGGTCAGCGGACCGAGAATATTGAAGATCGTGCGCACACCCATTTCACGCCGCACGGCGGCGACATTTTTCGTCGCTCCGTGATGACTGGGCGCAAACATGAAACCGACGCCAGTAGCCTCGATGCACTCCCCGACCTGCTCTGGCGACAGCATCAGATTCACCCCCAGGGCTTCGAGTACATCCGCACTGCCGGACTTGGACGAAACGCTCCGGTTGCCGTGCTTGGCAACACGGGCACCGGCGGCGGCGGCAACGAAAATCGTCGCAGTGGAAATATTGAAAGTGTGCGAACCATCGCCACCGGTACCGACGACATCCAGAAAATGATCGTGCGGCGGCGCCACCCGCACCTTCGTCGCCAACTCGCGCATCACCGTGGCGGCGGCGGTGATTTCGCCAACGGTTTCCTTCTTGACCCGCAGTCCGGTAAGAATCGCCGCGCTCATCACCGGCGAAATCTCGCCGGCCATGATCTGGCGCATCAACGACAGCATTTCATCGAAAAAAATTTCGCGGTGCTCGATGGTGCGTTGCAACGCCTGCTGAGCGGTAATCGTCATGAGATCTTTCCCTATCGTTATTGGAAAATGCAGCGGGCCGGAATTCAAACGCCAGGCTTGCAGGCGCCAATCTCCGCCGGCCGCAGGAAATTGCGCAGTAAATCGTGACCGTGCCGGGTCAGGATGGATTCGGGATGAAACTGAACCCCCTCCACATCCATCTCGCGGTGGCGAACACCCATGATCTCGCCATCCTCCGTCCACGCCGTTACATCCAGACAAGCGGGCAGGCTATCGCGCTCGATCGCCAGCGAATGATAGCGGGTGCAATCGAGCGGGCTGGGCAAACCGGCGAACACGCCCGCATTCTTGTGCTGCACCGGCGAAACCTTGCCGTGCATCGGCCGTTGCGCATGCACCACCTTGCCGCCGAACGCCGCGCCGATACTCTGGTGCCCAAGGCAAACGCCGAGAATCGGTAATTTACCGGCGAATTCGCGAATCGCCTCCACCGAAATCCCCGCCTCCGCCGGCGAACACGGCCCCGGTGAAATCACCAGCCGCTCAGGCGCGAACGCAGCGATCTGCCCGAGCGTAACCTCATCGTTGCGATAAACCTTCACCTTCGCACCCAACTCACCGAAATACTGCACCAGGTTGTAGGTGAAGCTGTCGTAGTTGTCGATCATCAAAATGGAAATTGACATGATTATTTGGTCTTCATCGAATCAATGGATATCCGCACCCTGCGCCACTCGCATCGGCGCCAGGTCGAAGTGCTCGGTAGCCACTCGGCAACCGGATACGAAGCAGCAGCGCCCACGCACGTGCGGCCGCCAGCCGCGCCAAGGCGATCGGAACGGCCGCCAACGGCTCCATGCCCTGTGGCGTGGCCGCTGAAACCGGGAAAGGTACGATGAAGGCATCAAAGCAGTCTCCTGTAACTTAGAAACCGCCGTGCCGGGAAGAATCTGACTTAGCCTTGCCTACCGGTCCGGCGGCAAGGTGCGGCCCAAAGCCGCAGCGACGCGCCGCTTCCTACTGGGGGAAGCGCCACCACTGACCGAAGTGAAATGTCGCGAAACGAGTCATCTACGTGTAAATCCTGAACTTGGGTGCTCACAAGCGGCCCGCACCGGCCACTTGCCAGACTACCGGACCTGCTCAGGCAATTCTACTCAGACTTGCTCACCCCTGTCGACCCGCACCGCTACCTGTGCGTGCCAGACAACCGAGTGTCGACAAGACCACCAGGGAAGCCGCCCAGGCAAGCATTCGGCTGGCACCACCAGCCACTTGCCTGCCAATCACGGCACACAAAATAATTTACGCTTCAGGAAATCAGGATCTTTATCGCTTCTTTCCGGCCCACCAATGCACTCCATGAACCCGAAGCCATCGTGGGGTTCAATAAAATCCGTTTCCACGAGAAAAACCGGGCGTAATGAAGCGTTTTTCCAGTCATCGGCAAAAATACCGCAGTAAATGAATTCACCGCCGTGATTCACCATCGATATGGATCGAACGATGTATTCGGATATTTCGTCCGCCATTCGGTGATTTGGATAAATTCCGGGACAAATTCCTGCCGGCGGAATGGTTTCATTTCGTAACCGGATCGCGCCGGGTATTGTCGTTGGGCAATGTCGCCGGCATCATAGCGAAATCCGTCCGCATCAGAACCTGCACAACCAAACGCTGGCGGCGTTCCAGAAACCTGTTTATCAGTCACCAGACAGGAAGCCGTTCCCAGGAATCAGAACGATCATTTCGATCGATCTGCAGGCCCGATTCACGATACGGCAACAATCGAAGTGCAGCAAAAATCATCACCGCCATTCGTGAGTCACATTTTGTCGATTCAAATCAGTGGAGGGAGATCATGTTTCGCTCATTCATGCACGCGATATTCGTGGCCTTGGCACTCGTGGCCATGCCTGTTACCAATGTCTCTGCCGCACCTGTTGCATACGCATCCACGAACGCTGGCAATTTTGGCATGCTCGATATGGAAACAGGCGTGTTTACACGGATTGGAAATTTCGGACGAACTCTTACTGGCCTGGTAAATCTTGACGATACCATTTATGGCGCTTCATACCGCGGATCCAGCATCTACACCATCGATACCAGTAATGGCGGGCTGACATTGCTGGGTTCGCCGGGCTTTACCGTTTTCGTTTTTGGAGGGACGAACTCTGCACTATATGCCTTGGATCTATCAATGAACTTGCATTCGATTGATCCAATAACCGGCGCCTCGTCGCTTATCGGGGCAACGGGAGTGCCAGGAAGACTTGGTACATCTGTAATTTCGCTTTCTAGCGACGCCTTGGAACTGTATTTGATCAGCGATGTGAATCTCTACATTCTGGATACCTTGACAGGCGCTGGAACCCTCATCGGCTCCACAGGAGGGCCGAGAATCGGCGCCATGGCTGAAATCGATGGTCAACTGTATGGTGGGGTGAACAATCAGATGGGCTTCCAGATGGGAATTTCAACCCTGGATACCACGACAGGCCACGCAACGATCACTTCGAATGTTTCTGGAACAAGCGATAGATTTTTCTACGGCATGACTTCCGTGTTCTCGAATCCGCCGTTAACAGTACCCGAGCCGGGAAGCTGCATGCTCCTGGCGGTCGGTTTTCTTGGTATTTGGCTTCAACAACGCAAGAAACTGCTTGATTGAACCAATAACGTCTTGATACAAGCGCGGGCGTTCATCGCCCGCGCTTGTATTATCGAACCAATAAAAATTATGGCGCGCGTACGGCTGCCAATGGCAGCATCAATACTGCACTGTGCGCGGATGCAGCACACTCTGCCGCAGCGGGGCTTTCGGCAGCCAAATAAAACCACACAGCCAAAACAGGCAGGTCGAGGCAAAAAAATTCGCATCGCGGAACATGAGATTCCCAACCGCAAGATGCCAGGCCATATAGACCCCATCCACGCACCACCACCATGAGAACAGCGCGACCGGCAGCATTCGCCAGCGCCGGTGCATCAGAATGCGCGCGGACCACGGCGCCAGCAGGTAGGTAAAGCCGCCCATGAGAACCGAAACACCGATGTCCCAATCGGCAATGTCGAGTGTCAAGGCACCCCAGATGAGCCATGCCATGCCGGCGGCAAAGCTCAAAAGCTTCCAGGGGCGAAGCCATTCAGCGGGGGCAATGTCCGATGAAATGTCCATAGGTCCGAAACAGTCAACCTTCAATGTGCCATTCCTGTTTTTCAAAATCGTAGTGATACATGGCAAATGGTGCGAACCCGACCGAGTAAAAGAACAAAGGGTGATCGTCGCCTTCGCTACATGAGTAGCCGGACATCAAAAGGCGTTCCCGAAGTACCTCTTTGGACAACCCTATTTCTTCCAGGCCGTGCGGGCAACGCTTATTTTCAGAAGTGAACCTGTTGACCAACGAGACGATCTCATCGGCACGGGATCTTGCCAGTTTATATTGGACGAAGTGCGAAGCAAAAATGACTGCTGGCACCAATATCCATATGACGGATTTCGCAGCATAGATATTTCGTTGCTCGGGCCTTTTGAAACAGGTCCAGATCAGAAATGGGATGCATAGAACCTGTACGAAAATCACAAATGGAAGAAATAGCCCCATCATGGGCGTACTGAGTAGAAACGCAACAAACGCAGCTGCTATCAGCGTGCGGTAGAGTTGTTTTGCCTGAATCGATGCCATGAATGAAAAGGGAGCAAGCAGGTTGATGCAAAACGTCGTGGCGAATCCAAAGTTCGCCCGCATTCTGCAATCATGGTAAATGGCAATTTATTTCGACAAACGGCTCGCCGTATGGCGATCAAATACCATTTGTGTATACAAGCCATCTCTGACGTTCGCGCCAACCTGTCAGGCATCACGCGCCGATGATTTCAGTTTTTTCATGAACTCGATAAAGTGGGGCTTGAATTCCGTGAAAAGAAGATTGTCCTTGTTTTTCAACATGACTTCACCAAAAAGTTTCAATCCGACAGCAAAAGCCGCTGCGTCATCACCTTCGAATTGGTT
The DNA here is from genome assembly GCA_031556475.1 of Azoarcus sp. Classification (GTDB taxonomy): domain Bacteria; phylum Pseudomonadota; class Gammaproteobacteria; order Burkholderiales; family Rhodocyclaceae; genus Azoarcus. The sequence goes on along the minus strand of JAVBSY010000072.1, from coordinate 58,188 downwards.
CGTGTTCTGTATGCGCCCGATGATTTCAATTATTTCATCATGGTTTTCAACAATAAAATCGAATGAGCGACCGCTGACCGGATTTCCATCCTTGTCTTCAATGTGATTCACTGAAATTTTGTATTTGTGGTTTTTCATGATTTCCTCTTAAAAACAAGGCATTCAAAAGACTGACGAAAAGTTCGGCAAAAGAGCCGTAAATTCAATAATCATACTCCCATTTTCAGACCTTCCGTTTTGACAGCGGTACGCGGCATTCAATCCCATTCGTTGTTCCTTGCGGTGCCAAGCAAAATTTCTGCTATACCTCCAACCAACTTCACGGCCAGTCCATCGCGATGAATGACATTGTTGCGTTGCTTTCCAAGTAAATACGCAAAGTGCAAGTTCTGTTACCTGTTTTGTTGCTTTTTGGCTGTCGGCCTATCCACGATGCAAATCCGACCTCCGAGGCGATGCGGACGGTTTCTTGTCATGCACGAGGCAAACGCGTAACCATGTCAGAATATCGGGTCGGAATATGGGTCGTGGTGTCCGCCGAACAGGCCAACAAATCCGTCTGCTGGAGAACGAGAAAAACCCTGTGCTTTTCAACCAAGCTCCAAGCCAGCCGGACGATTGCGGCGCACCACCCATGCTTAAATACCTACCGGCTTTCATCGGCAGTAATACCCGGAAGCAATTGGAGCATCAATATTCCCCCAGCAATGGCCGAAGCCATCTACCATCGCGGTTTGCCCGGTCCGCCGGGTTGGTACATCCTTTTTCATTCGTCCGCCCACCACGTTTTTCCGATCCCGCATGCGCCCCGCCCTCGCCCGAATCGATCTAGACGCCCTGCGCCACAATTACCGCCTTGCCCGTGCCCGCCACGGCGGCCGCGTGCTTGCCGTGATCAAAGCCAACGCATACGGCCACGGCGCCATTCCGTGCGCGCTTGCGCTTGCGGCCGAGGCGGACGGTTTTGCCGTCGGTTTTCTCGAGGAGGCACTGGAATTGCGCGCGGCCGGCATCACGCGACCGATTCTGTTGCTCGAAGGCGCGTTCGACGCGGCAGAACTGGCCGAGGCGGCTCGCCATGATTTGTGGCTGGTGGTGCACCACAATGCACAGGTCGACATGATCGAGCGTGCCACGGTGGCGCGGCCGCTTTGTGTCTGGCTCAAGGTCAACAGCGGCATGAACCGCGCCGGCATGACCGGCGATGCGGTGCGCAAGGCCTGGCAGCGGCTGCGCGACAGCGGCAAGGTTGCCGACATTACGCTGATTACCCATTTCGCCTGCGCCGACGAGCCGGACAAGCCCGCCACCGAGGAGCAGATCGCCGCTTTCGACGCCGCCACGCACGGCTTGCCCGGCGCGCGCAGTATGTCCAACTCGGGCGCCGTGCTGGGCTGGCCCGCCTCCCACCGCGATTGGGCCCGCCCCGGTATTCTGCTTTACGGTGTAGATCCCATGCCAGAGCCGGACGGTGCGATGCGCCCGGTGATGACGTTGGAAAGCGCGGTGGTTGCGCTGCGCGATGTCGAGCCCGGCGCGGCCGTGGGCTATAGCGCCCGCTTCAGGGCGGAACGCCCGACCCGCGTGGGGCTGGTGGCGATGGGATATGCCGACGGCTACCCGCGCGCAGTCCCGGACGGTACGCCGGTGGCGGTGGATGGGCAGCTTGCCCGCCTTATCGGCCGGGTGTCGATGGACATGCTGACGGTGGATCTGACCGATCTACCGCACGCCGATATCGGCAGCCGGGTGGAGTTGTGGGGCCGGCAGATATCGGTCAACAACATCGCGGCGGCGGCGGGCACGATTTCCTATGAGTTGCTGTGCAATGTGAAGCGCGTGCGCTTCGATTACGCCAATACGGCTGCTTAGGTTGTTCGGGTCGTTTGGCAAGCGCCGGAGGCACCGGGCACGGCGCGGGCACCATAAGCAGGTAGAGCTTCAGAACACCAGCGTGGCCCAGTCGGAATCGATCGCGCGGGCAACGAAGGTACCCGCGCCGGCGTAGCCCTTCAGCTCGGGGATCAGTTGCGCGTCTTTGTCGACAAACGCCTGCAATGCGCTGCTGCAGGCGAAAAACTGTGCGCCCGCACGATGCGCTTCGCACATGAAGTGCGCGACCGTTTCGCCGCCGTTTTCCGCCGTGCGCAGGGTTTCGGCGACGCCGGGCAGCAGCAGCCGTACCGAACGGCTGGCGAAGTACATTTCGACTTCGAGATCCATCGCGGCGGCGGCGGCGGCGTGAAAGAACGGCGTCGCGCAGCGTGCGGGGTCGTCCGGGTCGGTCGCCCAGAGCAGAATCGCTAGGCCGGTGCGTTCAGTGCCCATGGTTCGGTACTCGTGCAAAAGGCGGGGGATCGTTTCATTCATCCCGCAGTGCTTTCATGCGCGCGACGAGCGCTTCGTAGCGCGCCGCGAGGCCCGCTACGTCGACGAGCGCCGCCCGTTGGTTCGCCCAGTCCAACGGCTGTACCCGGAAGAGCCATCCGTCGTCATACGGTGCTTCATTGACCAGCAGTGGCCGTTTTTCTACGGCCGGGTTGCTCTCCAGCATCCGCACCGAAACCGGCGTTTTCACCGCGCCGACCGTCTTGCAGGTTTCGAGCAGGCCGACGGAGCGCCCCGCTTCGTATTCGCGCCCTGCCGGCTTCGGCGTGAAGATGACGAATTCGCCCGCGAAGTCGCACGACAGTGCGGTGATGCCGAGCACGAACGTACCGTCCGCCGCTTCGCGCAGCCAGATTTCGCCCTGAGCGTCGAACAGTGCGTTTTCGGGAAAATCGTAGGAGCCGATTCGCATGGTGGTGCGGTCAGTAGCGGGAATGGTGGGAGCGATGGCGGAGGAGAGTGGGAGTCGAACCCACCCGGGAGCGGCTGACGCCCCCAACCGGGTTTGAAGCCCGGCCGCCCCACCAGGGACGAATCTCCTCCTTCACGGCACGGATTGAAACACGGATTCGGGACGCGTCGCATCAGGGGGCTTCCCTGCCCAGCGCGTGTTTCTGTTTTGGCGATTTTACCTTCGATCGCGGCACGGCAACGCCGCTACTGCCGCAGCAGGCTGTCGCCGCGCAGGCGGTGTGTTTCTTTTGCGCGCCGGGTGTAGCCGATGCGGTCAAAGAATTCGAGCACCTGGATGGCGCGCTTGCGGCCAAGCCCGGTGCGGTTGCGGAAGTCGGCCGCGCGCACGCTGTCGTTTTCCGCCGCGAGCGTCCGCACGATATCGGCGAGGTCGAGAACCGCCTGATGCGAGAAGAACAGGTCACGCACGACCTGGAACAGTTCGCCACGCCGTGCGAGCCGGATCAACAGGCTGCGTACTGTTGCCTCGCCAGCGCCGGTTTCTTGCGCGAGGTCGCGCACCCACGGCGGATCGAAGGCGCCGGCGGCGATGTGCGGCAGTACCAGCGCGGCGAGCCGCTGTTCTGCGTCCGAAAGCCGGATGTCGTGGTCCGACAGGTGCAGCCACGGGCCGCTGCGGACCATCGCGCATTCTTCGATCAGGCCGTCCACCGCCGCCGCGAAGACCGGCGCGGGGCAGGCGGGCGCGGCGATGCGGCGCAGGCGGCCGAGATCCGGGCCGAGTTCATCGGGCGTGCGGGCGTGGAAAAGGCCGAGCGTTTCGAGTATCCGCGCCCGCAGCGCCGCCCAGGGTGCGGGCGCGATCAGCCAATCGCCTTCGGTGGTGGTGATTCGGGTACCGAGCGCGGCCAGTGCGTCTTCCAGCAATGCACGGTTGCGCGCGCGCATGAAGCCACGCAGTTCGACGCCATGCGCCGCCAGGGCGAGCAGGCCGGTGAGCGCCGCCAGCGCATCGGCGGTATCGAGCGCGGCGAGTTGCGCGAGCCGCGCCGGGCTGCGCCGTTGCCGCAGCGGCGGCGCCGGATCGAGCGCACGCGCACCACCTAACGTATGGCTTGCCGAGGCGTCGCGCAGCACCAGGGTATCGCCCGCGCAGAGCACCAGCGGGGAGTCGAAAACGAGTTGGGCGAAGGCTTCGCCGCCGGGCGCCAGTTGTTCGGCGTCGAGCAGCAGCACGTGTGCCATTTCGCGCCGCGCGCCGTGGTGCACGTGGACGCGGCTCCATTGCCGCAGCGCCGCGTACTTTCCGGGCAGCAGTCGCAGACGCACGTCGACGCGTTCCACGCGCGCATGCAGGGAGGGGGCGAGCACCCAGTCGCCACGCGCCACTTCGTCGCGCGCGATGCCGGCCAGGGCGAGCGCACAGCGTTCGCCGGCCTGCCCGTGTTCGGCCTGCCGGCCCTGCGCATGCAGGCTACGCACGCGCGCTTCGCGGCCGGAAGGGCTGATGACGAGGCGGTCGCCGATGCCGACCCGGCCATCGAACACCGTGCCGGTGACCACGGTGCCGACGCCCGGGAGGGTGAAGCTGCGGTCCACCGCCAGCCGGAACGAGGCGGCCTCGGCCTCGCGCGTGGCCGAGGCCGCTTCGCGTTCGAGGTGCGCCCGCAGCGCCGCGACGCCTTCACCGCTGGTCGCCGCGACCGAAAACATCGGCACGCCAGCCAGTGGCGTGCCTTCGAGCAGCGCGGCGAGTTCGGCCGCAGCGGCATCGCGCCGCTCTGCCGTGATGCGGTCGATCTTGGACAGCGCGACCGCGCCGCGCGTGATGCCAAGCAGTTGGAAAATCGCCAGATGTTCGCGCGTCTGCGGCATCACGCCGTCGTCGGCGGCGACGACGAGGAGGCCGAAGTCGATCCCGGCCGCACCGGCCAGCATGGTATGGATCAGCCGCTCGTGGCCTGGCACGTCAACGAAGCCGAGCACGCCGCCATCGGGCAGCGGCTGGTAGGCGTAGCCAAGCTCGATCGAAATCCCACGCGTTTTTTCTTCCGGCAGGCGGTCGGTGTCGACGCCGGTCAGCGCACGCACCAGTGTCGTCTTGCCGTGGTCGATGTGGCCGGCGGTGCCAACGAGCATGTCAGGCTTCCGTCGGCCGCGTCGGGTGCGGCCTCATTCGCGTACCTTCAGTTCGCCGAGTTGCGCGGTGAAACCGGCTTCGTCGTCGAGGCAGCGCAGGTCGAGCTGGAAGGCATCGTCCTCGATGCGGCCGAGCACCGGTACCGGCAGCGCGCGCCACGCGGCGGCGAGGCGGAGCAGTGCGCCCCCCGAGTGCCCACCCACCGTGCGGATGGTGAAACCGGCCGAAGGCAGCAGATCGATGGGCAGCGAACCGCTGCCGATCTGGCTTTTCATCGGCGTGACGTCGACCTGCCAACCCTCGCCAAGTACCGCGCGCAGCGATGGCAACAGGCGATGCGCGAGTACGGTGATATCGGATTCGGGCCGGGTGAGCTGGCGCAACGCGGGCAGGCGCCTGGCGAGGCGATCCGGGTCCAGATAGAGCCGCAGCACCGGTTCGAGCGCCGCGAGCGTGAGCTTGCCGACGCGCAGGCAGCGCTTGAGCGGGTTTTTCTTGATCCGCTCGACAAGATCGCGCCGGCCGACGATCAGCCCCGCCTGCGGCCCGCCGAGCAGCTTGTCGCCGGAGAAGCAGACGAGGTCCGCGCCGGCGGCAAGCGCTTCCTGCGGCAACGGTTCACGCGGCAGGCCGTAGCGGGTGAGGTCGACGAGCGTGCCGCTGCCCAGATCCACGGCGCAGGGCAAGCCGTGAGAATGCGCGATCGCCGCCACACGTGCCTCGGACACGCTCGCGGTGAAGCCGGTCACCGCGTAGTTGCTCGTATGCACCTTGAGCAGCAGCGCGGTATCCGGGCCGCAGGCGGTTTCGTAGTCGCGCGGATGCGTGCGGTTGGTGGTGCCCACCTCGACCATGCGGCAACCGGCACGTGCCATGATTTCGGGGATGCGGAAGGCACCGCCGATCTCGATGAGTTCGCCGCGCGAAATCACGGCTTCGTGGCCAATGGCCAGGGTGTTCAGGATAAGGAACACCGCCGCCGCGTTGTTGTTGACGATGGTCGCCGCCTCGGCGCCGGTCAAGCGGCAGATCAAGTCTTCGACGAGCGCGTCGCGGTCGCCGCGTCCGCCGTCTTCGAGTTCGTATTCCAGGTTGCAGGGCTCGATCGCCGCGAGCATGAGCGAGCGGACCGCTTCGTCGGGCAGCGGCGCGCGTCCGAGGTTCGTGTGCAGCACGGTGCCAGTGAGGTTGAAGACGCGCCGCAGCGCGGGGCGGCCCACCGCTTCGAGCCGCGCCTGCACCGCCTGGACCACGGCGTCTTCGTCCGGCGGCTGTAGCGCGTCGTCGGCCTGCAGCGATTGGCGCGTCTCATCGAGAATCTCGCGCACCACGCGTGTGGTTTCGGAGCGCCCGTGGCGCTCCACGAGAGCGAGGACGACTTCGTGGTTCAGCAGCCGGTCGACCGCCGGCAAGCGCCTGAACCGCGATGCCGTCGAAGAATTCGGGCCATTCACGATGGACTCTCCATCCGGGCAACGACGAAGGAGGAGAGTTTACCCCGGATGGTTCGTAGTACGGGCATACCGGGACTGGACGGTAACTCCCCACGGCACGTATCGAGGCGGAATCGACAGTGCGTCACGATCGGTCGACGGCACGTCGAGCAGACCGCCAGCCATTTCCTGAGGCTACATGAAACAAGACACCGGCTCGGGGCCAGCGCCAAATAAATACCTGATTTGCAAAATCAACCGATTCAATCGGCTGCGAGCGGACCCTGGGTTTCTTCTTGTCGTGTCCTCCAGGCGATTGGCCGCTTTCAAAAGCGGCCCTTCCCCACCCTATTGTTTCGACATGGCCCCTGCCAGCGTGACCAGTTTGACGAACTCGGCTCGATAGCCGCCCTTGTCCGTACCCCTGGATTCCTCCGCCCATTTTTCGACTGCCGTCCACGAAGTTTGAGCCAGTTGTGGATTGCTGCGCAGCTTTTGCCCATAGGCCGCCACGGCTGCCATGAAGCGGGTTTCGTTCGAGGCTTGTTCGAACGATGTGCGTAGGGCCGTTTTTTCCAATGGCAGACTGACCAGTTGGCTGTTCGACTCTTGCGGTGCTTTCCAGCGTAGCTTGAGGTATGCCAGTTCGTCCGGCGCAGCATTCACGGGTGGTTTTTTCGATGCCTGATAGCGCAGGGCATCGACGCTGGGCTTTTGTCCCGCCAGGGTCAGCTCATACAGAACGGTCACACGCTTGCCTGCGCCAATATCTCCTGCATCGACGCTGTCATTGTTGAAATCCTCGTTTTTCAATTGCCGTTTTTCGTAACCGATCTGTCGATATTCAAGCACTTGCGCTGGATTGAATTCGATCTGCGCTTTGACGTCCTTGGCAACCGTGACCAGGGTCGCGCTCATTTCCTCGTTCAATACCTTCTGCGCTTCGGACAATGAGTCGATATAGCTGTAGTTGCCGTTACCCACGTCGGCGATCTGCATCATCATCGATTCGTTGTAGTTGGTGGTGCCGAACCCCAGCGTAGACAGCGTTGTGCCGGATTCGCGGGCGCGTGTGACCATGCCTTTGAGTTCTTCCGTGCTGGTGACGCCGACGTTGAAGTCCCCGTCCGTGGCAAGCAGGATGCGGTTGACGCCATTCTTGATGAATCCCTGCTCGGCCATCTGATAGGCCAACTTCAAGCCGGAGGCCCCGGCCGTGGAGCCGCCCGCGCGCAATTGATCGATGGCGCTGCTGATTGCCGCTTTTTCCGCTCCGGATGTCGGAGACAATACAACGTTTGTGCCGCTGGCATAAGTGACCAGCGATACCTTGTCTTGCGGGCGCAATTGGTCAACCAGCAACTTGAGCGCGGATTTGAGTAGCGGCAGACGCTCGGGAAAGTCCATGGAGCCGGAGACATCGACCAGGAATACCAGGTTGGATGGGGGCAATTCCGTGCGCGGTATATCCACTGCCTGGACGTTGACGCGAAGCAGGGTTTTGTTGCTGTCCCATGGGCTAGAAGCCAGTTCGTAGTCGACGGCGAAAGGTGAATCTTCAAGAACTTTTCCCGCATTTCCCTGTGGGGGAAAATAGTTGATCAGCTCTTCCACGCGTACGGCATTGGGTGGCGGCATGCGGCCATCATTGAGAATGCGCCGTACATTGGCGTAACTGCCCGTATCGACATCCAGGCTGAAGGTCGCGAGAGGCTGTTCGGCAACCTGCTTGACGGGGTTATCCGCGTACTGCTTGTACTGCGCGGTTTCCTGTACTGCGGCCCCGCCCACCCGGGCAGGTGACACGACGGCACGAGCACGACTTGCCTCGGACATGGCTGGCGCCGGGGAGGCCTGCATGGGTCTGGGTGCCGAAGCAGCCGGCGCGCGGTTTTCTTGCGGGGTATGGGCTGCGGGCGATTCGGATGTGGTTGTATTGCTGCAGGCCGAAACGGCAAAGATGCCTGCAACGATCAGACATAAGCGATGATATGACATCAATATTTCCTTCTTCTTGGGTCTGTAAATCGAACGGCGTATGACCTTCGAGAAGATATCGCTCGTTTGCCCTTTGAGCGGTGAGAAATGGTTACTGAAGAACGCGCTGGCAGGGGTTGGCCGGACAGGAATGCGGCCAGTGAGTCGGGCTGAATCGGAAGTTCTGGATCGGAAACCGGTTACCCGGCCAATGGGCGTGGCTGGAAGTAAGGCTTTTTGTGTCAGCGCCAGGCATTGCCCACCTGGATGTAGCTGGCCGAACCCTCGGGGCCGCGGGCGAAGTCGAGGCCCACCCACAGGCCGAGCCGGCGCGCGATCAGGTAGCGAAAGCCGATGCCCTTGGACACTTCGGAGGGCGCTTCGCCGAAGCTGGCGCGCCGCCCCCAGGCGCGGCCCGCGCCGAGAAAACCGATGGCGGCCCAGCGCGCGGTTACATCCCAGCGCAATTCCGCTTCGAGCACCGCGGTGCGCTCGTCCTGGTAGCGGCCGGCGGGGATGCCCCGCAGGTCGATGAAGGGAAACTGGTAGAAGGGCACGTCCCCATTCGCGCCGCGCCCGTCGGCGCGGCCGCCGAGCACCAATTTGGAGGTGATCGGCCAATAGGCGAAGACATGGCCCCGGTAGGTTTGAAAGGTGGAGTCGCTGCCCCAGCCCGGCGCGTAGAACATGGCATCGAGCGCGCCGATCCAACCGCTCGACGGCGTGAAGATGTTGTCGCGCGAGTCGTGCTCCAACGCCAGCCCCAGGCCCGAATTGCGGCGGGTCTGTTCCCCGGAGCGCAGATGGGCGTTCGGGTCGTCGATATTCAGTTTGTCGTTCAGGTTCAGGTAAATCCAGCGCAGGCCCAGCCAGTTTTCGCTGTCGCCCAGCCGGCGCAGCACCTGCTGGCTGGACATCACACCCTCCAGCGTGTAGCCGAATTTGCGCGCGCCCCCGCCGAGATCGCCGCCGATGCCGTAAAACTGGAGGTTTACGTTGGCCATGCCGACTCCGCCCCGGTAGCGCCAGTTACCGTCTTCCGAGGTCGCCATGCCGCCGCCGAACGCGGCCTGGGTGCCGTTTTCGGTGCCGGCCGCGCCCACGCCCCAGATGTCGGGCGGCAGGCGGTGGCCGCTTTCGTGGGCTTTCTCGGCGCTTTCGCGCAGCGAGTTGCGCACGAACAGCAGTGCAAGGCCGCCGCCATATCCCACGGCCGGCTCGGTGATGACGATGGGCACCGGCAGGAAGCCCTTGCGGTCGATCAGCCATTCCGATGCGTCGAAAGCGCCATCCTCTGGATCGGTAAAGCCTTCGAGCGCATGGCCGGGCGCGCTGAACGCGCCCAGCCCGGCCAGCAGCGCCGTTCGCATGATCCTTCGCATCCGGCTTGTCACCCGGGGGAGATGCCTGATTTGCATGGTGTGCGCCTTGGGGCTTGCATGTGTGCGGTCATGCTAAGGGCAGTGGCAGGTTTTGCGAAGCGCACCCCTATCAAAAAAAGTGGCCTACCTTCGAGTCACTTGGCCTCGCTGGCGTTCCTGCTCAGAGAAATATGCGCAGCTTCTTTCTTCTAAATGTCCGATCCCATATCCTGCCGCCAAGTACCCCAGGACACTTCTTCAACTGTCAGGAGACGAAATGAAGGAATTTCTCAAAATTGTAATCTTGGCCCTATCTGCGTTGGCTACTATCGGAAGCGCAAATGCGGCACTCGTAGCCGTCGACTACAATAGGTCGAACTCAGGTGACGGTTGGATAACTCGTGACACTGTTACCGGACTGGATTGGTTGGATGTATCCTTGACTGCAAACAAAACAATAGATCAAGTCCGTACAGGAATTTGGATATCGCGCGGTTTCCGTTACGCGTCAAAGGATGAAGTCCGCACTCTTTTCGAAAACGCCGGAATTCCCGACGACGGATTCAACGTCTCCGTCACACACCCCGCGCAAGCTCTCGCATTAGCGCAGCTCCTTGGTCCCACCCACATTACGCCGCATGGGGTCACAGTCACGGGTTTCATGGGAACCGATTATTTCGGCGACGAGATCTCATTGGAGAGCCACCCTATTGGCGACATTTTTAGCGCTCAGTTGGCAAAAATAGACTACTACGAACTTTTTTTTCCTTATTGGCGTAGCATCGGCGAAGCTCATTTTACTGGTGGGCATCCATTCAGTAACGAAGCCGATACCGGCTATGGAAGCTTCTTGGTCCGCTCTACCTCGGAATTCAGCTACCCTATCCCAGAGCCCGGCTCATGTAGTTTGATTGGGCTAGGCCTTGTGGCGCTTACAATGACAAGACAACGTAGAAGAAAGCATATCGGTTAACAGGTCTGCCAGAGCCACCAAAATGCTATGCCTTTTATTAACCCGGCAATCAAATAGGATTTGATATCCTTTTGGCATTTCATGTGCTTGGCAGGCGTGATGAATGGTAGAGAAGTTCCGTTGTTGTGATTATTTAAACCTATTTGATTGCCGGTTTAATAGTGGCCTCCCTTCTTTAAACCGGATGCTGCGGGAGGTGGACAAGATATTGACGAAGGGTGTCTTGCTTCGAGCCTTTTCAAGCAAAGGCAGGATAGTCCCAAGTGCGCCTGAATCAATGCTGCCGGGATAATAGATTCTCATCCCGCGAAGATCGCCGATTCTCGCGGAATTTCGAGCACGCTTCAAGTCTGCACGGCAAACAGCATCAAATTCGTACCGCTACGCGCCAAGCCCTGTTCGTCGAGCAGAAGATCCAGCGGAAGCGTCGCGAGGTCGTCGGCGACCGGGTCGACTTCGGGCGCTTTTTCTTGATAAAGCTGTTTCAGGTAACTGCCGCATTCGGCGCAACATTCCGCCTTGACCGCACCAGCCCCGCCTTCGATCTCGCGGTAGTCGATGCTCTTGGTGCTGTCGCAGGCGCTGCACTTGACCCGCACCAGATGCCATTCGCTGCTGCACAGCGCGCAATGCAGATAGCGGTAACCTGCGGCTTCTCCGCCGATGCGCACCACGCCCGCAACCGGATGGCTGCCGCACACCGGGCACAGGCTGCGGTCGACGAGCGGGCCGAAAGCGGTGCTGTCGAACTGCGCGGCGGCGGCGGTCCAGACGACTTGCAGCGCCGCCGCGATCAGCGGCGCGGTGGCGAGGTCGAGTTCTTCATAGCGGTTGGCGAGGATCTGCGCCGCCTGTCGGTCGAGCCAGCCGGCTTCCCGCTTTGCGAGCGCGGCGACGTTGGCGCGGACCGGTTCGTTCAGCGGTGCGAGGGCGAGGCGTTCGAGCAGGGCGCGCAACACGCCATCCCAGCCTTCCGGCCGCCGCCCCGCCAACGCAGGCAAGGGCGGCATGCCGGTGGCCAGCGATTGCGCGCGCGCGGCCGCATCGGCGAGGGTGGGCAAGGGCACCGAATCCGCCACCCATTGCTGCGCATCGGCGACATGGGCGATGAACTCGAGGTAGGCGCCGAGCGAATTGCCCGCCGCGAGCGCGCGCAGCCGTGCCGCGCGCGCCGCGAAGAAGCCCTTGATCTCCGGTAGCCGAAGTTCCGGTATCCGGGTCGAGAGCTGTTCGATCTCGCCCGGTTCGAGAAGACGGGTGGTCATCGGTCCGCCGCACCCTCGGTTTTCTTACCGGTCACATCGCGGTACCACGCCGCGTGGTGCTGCCGAGCCCAGCCGCGCGTGACCGTGCCGTACCACATCGCGCGGATCGTGCCTTTGACCCAGATCGCGGCATAGATGTGCACCATGATCAGCGCGATCATGATGCTCGCGAAGATGGCATGCAGCACGGATGCCAGCCGCACCACGCCGAGCGGCAGCAACGCGCTGAAGTACTCACGCCACATCGCGAGGCCGGAAAGGAACAGCACGAACACGCATACGACGAGCACCCAGAACAGCGCTTTCTGCCCGCCGTTGTACTTGCCCTGGATCGGCATGTTGTGGTCGTCGCCATCGACCATCTCGCGCGAGCGGCGCAGCCATTCCCAGTCGGTGGGCGTCATGACGTTCAGGCGCCAGAAGCGGACCGTCATGATCGCGAAGAACACCGCCAACACCACGCCGATGAACGGATGCAGGATGCGCGCCCACACGCCGCCGCCGAACAGCATCGACAGCGGATAGAAGGCCGGATGGAAGAACGCGAGCCCCGAGAGCGCAAGCAGGATGAAGCTCATGCCCACGACCCAGTGGTTCGCACGCTCGGACGCCGTATAGCGTTTCAGGTCTTTCGGATCGCGGATCATTCTTCGCCCTCCTTCTCGACCTCACGCTCGGTTTCTTTCGAAACCTCGTTCGGCCCTTTCATGACGTAGTGGAACAGGCTGCCGACCGCGACCGCGCCCATCGCAACGATCGCGAGCGGTTTGGCGAAGCCCTTCCACAGACTGACCATCGGACTGATCTGCGGATCCTTGGGCAGGCCGTGATACAGCTCCGGCCGGTCGGCATGGCGCAGCACGTACATCACGTGCGTGCCGCCGACGCCTTGCGGATCGTACAGGCCCGCGTTCGTGAAGCCGCGTTCCTTGAGGTCGGCGATGCGCACCTGTGCCGAATCGATCATGTCTTCCTTGGCGCCGAAGGTGATCGCGCCGGTTGGACAGACCTTGGCACAGGCCGGCGCCTGGCCCACCGAGACGCGATCCGAACACAGCGTGCATTTGTACGCCTTGTTGTCCTTCTTCGAGATGCGCGGGACGTTGAACGGACAGCCGGTGACGCAGTAGCCGCAGCCGATGCAGTTTTCCTCGTGGAAGTCGACGATGCCGTTGGCGTACTGCACGATCGCGCCCGGCGCCGGACAGGCCTTCAGGCAGCCCGGGTCGGAACAATGCATGCAGCCGTCCTTGCGGATCAGCCATTCGAGGTCTCCCGCTTCGTTCTCGTGCTCCGAGAAGCGCATCACCGTCCATGACGAGGGCGTCAGGTCCATTGGGTTGTCATAGACACCGTGGTTGGTCCCGACTTCGTCGCGGATGTCGTTCCACTGCATGCAGGCTACCTGGCAAGCCTTGCAGCCGATGCATGCGGAGGTGTCGATGAGCTTGGCGACTTCGACCGTTTTGCGGATGTCCGGCGAGGGTGTGGTGGTCGCCGAACGGGCTTTGATATCGAGTGATTGCAGCGCCATGGCTTACACCTTTACCTTTTCCACGTCGACGAGGAAGGACTTGAACTCGGGCGTCTGCGTGTTGCCGTCGCCGACGTATGGCGTCAGCGTGTTCGTGAGGTAGCCGTTTTTCGCCACGCCCTTGAAGCCCCAGTGGATCGGGATGCCGATGGTGTGAACCCGCTTGCCGTCGACGTCGAGCGCCTTGATCCGCTTCGTCACCACCGCCACCGCGACGATGTGGCCGCGGTTGCTGCGTACCGTGACGCGGTCGCCGGCGGCGATGCCGTTCTCTTTCGCCAGTTCCTCGCCGATCTCCACGAACTGTTCGGGCTGCACGATCGCGCTGCTCTGCACGTGCTTGGTCCAGTAGTGGAAATGCTCGGTCAGCCGGTAGGTCGTCGCCGCGTAGGGGAACTCGCTCGGCTTGCCGAAAGCCTCCATGTCGCTCTTGAACACGCGCGCCGCCGGGTTGGATTTGGCCGCCGGGTTCTGCGGATGCAGCGGATTGGCGTCGAGCGGCGATTCGAACGGCTCGTAGTGCTCGGGGAACGGCCCTTCGTTCAAGCCACCCCGGGCGAAGAAACGCGCCACGCCCTCGGGGTTCATGATGAAGGGGCCGACGTCCTGATCCGGCGCCGCGTCGGGCCGCATGTCGGGCACGTCCGCGCCGGTCCACTTGGCGCCGTCCCAGAACACCAGCTTGCGGTTCGGATCCCACGGCTTGCCGGACGGATCGCTCGATGCGCGGTTGTAGAGGATGCGCCGGTTCGCCGGCCAGGCCCAGGCCCAGCCGAGCGTCTGGCCGATACCGAACGGGTCGGCATTGTCGCGCCGCGCCATCTGGTTGCCGGCCTGCGTCCAGGAGCCCGAGAAGATCCAGCAGCCGCATGCGGTGCTGCCGTCGTCGCGCAACTGCGCGAAACCGGACAATTGCTCGCCAGCCTTGGCGATCACCTTGGTCGGGTCCTTCGGATCGGTCAGATCCGTCAGCGCCACGCCCGAGTATTCCCTGGCAAGCTCTTCCGGCGACGGGTTCAGCGGAATCTTGTGTTTCCACGTGAGCTTGAGGATCGGGTCCGGGAACGCACCGCCGTCCTTCGCGTACATCGCGCGCAGGCGTGTGAACAACCCGGCGACGATCTCGCCGTCGGTCAGCGCCTCGCCCGGCGGCTCACCGCCCTTCCAGTGCCATTGCAGCCAGCGGCCGGAGTTGACGATGGAACCGTCCTCCTCGGCGAAGCAGGTCGAGGGCAGGCGGAACACGGTCGTCTCGATCTTCGTCGGGTCGACGTTGTTGTACTCGCCGTGGTTCTGCCAGAACTCGGACGTATCGGTCGCCAGCGGATCGATGACGACAAGATACTTGAGCTTGGCCAGCGCGCCACCGATCTTGGCCTTGTTCGGGAACGAGGCGAGCGGGTTGAAGCCCTGGCAGAAGTAGCCGTTCATCTTGCCCTGGCCCATGTCCTCGAACACCTGCAGCACATCGTGCAGCTTGTCAATCTTCGGCAGCCAGTCGTAGCAGAAGTTGTTTTCCTTCGTCGCCGCGTCGCCGTACCACGCCTTCATCAGGCTGACGTGGAACTTCGGATAGTTCTGCCAGTACGACATCTGGTTCGCCCGCAACGGCTTCGGCGAACGCGTGGCCAGGTACTTCTCGTAATCCTGCTCCTTGTCGCCCGGCAGCGTGAGATAGCCCGGCAGCGAGTTGGACAGCAGGCCGAGGTCGGTCAGGCCCTGGATGTTGGAGTGGCCGCGCAGCGCGTTCATGCCGCCACCCGGCACACCGATGTTGCCCAGCAGCAGCTGCACCATCGCGCCGGTGCGGATCATCTGCGCGCCGACCGAATGCTGCGTCCAGCCGAGCGCGTACATGACCGTCATCGTGCGGTTCGGCGTCGAACAACTGGCGATCATCTCGCACACCTTGAGGAACTTGTCCTTCGGCGTGCCGCAGATCTTCGTGACCAGTTCCGGCGTGTAGCGTGCGTAGTGCGCCTTCATCAACTGATAGACGCAGCGCGGATCCTGCAAGGTCGGGTCGGTCTTGACGAAGCCGTCCTCGCCGAGCTGGTAATCCCAGCTCGATTTGTCGTAGCTGCGCTTCTCGGCGTTGTAGCCGGAGAAGATGCCGTCGTTGACGTCGAACTCCGGTTTCACCAGGTAGGAGAAATCGGTGTAGGCCTTCACGTACTCGTGCTGGATCTTGTCGTTCGTCAGCAGGTAGTTGATGACGCCGCCCAGGAAGGCGATGTCGGTACCGGTACGGATCGGCGCATAGAAGTCCGACACCGAGGCCGAGCGCGTGAAACGCGGATCGACCACGACGAGCTTCGCCTTGCGGTGTGCCTTGGCTTCAGTCACCCATTTGAAACCGCACGGGTGTGCCTCGGCGGCATTGCCGCCCATGATCAGAACGAGGTCCGCGTTCTTGATATCCTGCCAATGCTGCGTCATCGCGCCGCGGCCAAACGTCGGGGCAAGACTTGCCACCGTCGGGCCGTGTCAGACACGCGCTTGGTTGTCGAATGCGGTCATCCCCAGGGCGCGGACGAGCTTGTGCGTCACGTACCCGGATTCGTTGGAAGAAGCCGAAGCCGCCAGGAAGCCTGTCGTCAGCCATCGATTGACCGTGAGCCCATCGTCGGTCTTGGCGATGAAGTTGGCGTCGCGGTCTTCCTTCACCAGCTTCGCGATGCGGTCGAACGCCTCATCCCAGCCGATGCGCTTCCATTCCTTGCTGCCCGGCTCGCGGACCTCGGGGTACTTCAGGCGGTTCGGGCTGTGCACGAAGTCGAGCAGCCCCGCGCCTTTCGGGCACAGCGTGCCGCGACTGACCGGGTGATCCGGGTCGCCTTCGATATGGATGATGCGCGAATGGGCGTTTTTCGATTTGTCGCCCAGGCTGTACAGCAGCAGGCCACAGCCGACCGAACAGTACGGACAGGTATTGCGCGTTTCGGTCGTCTGCGCGAGCTTGAAGTTGCGGGTTTCCGCCAGGACTTCGCCCGGCGAAAATCCCATCAGGGCCAGGCTGCTGCCAGCGACCCCGCTGGTACAGACCTTGAAGAATTGCCGTCGTGTGATCTGCATGGTCCCCTCTTGTGGTTCCCTCGTGGTTATGATTGGCCTGCCAACGGTCTTCTAACCTTTGGCATTTATAACATCGTATAAGTTGCACTCAATACGCGACTGCGTCAATCCAGGCCAGACCTGAATTGTTGCCGCATCGCAGCATTATCCGGCTTCCGAAACGACATGCCTGCGCGATATCCAGTCCGTGCCGACCCGGTGGCAATGGCTGTACGACGATGGATTCAGCCGATCCGACACCCACGCCGCACGTCAGGCCGCCATGCAATTCAAGCGCATACGTTTCGGTCTTGCCGAAACAGCCATTCGACGGGTATTGGGTACAGCGCGGCCTCGCGCCTTTCCGCGCAAGAACCTTGCAGCTTCAGGGCCGTAGGATCTCGGCCCCTGCTCAACTCATCAGGTGCTTACTTGCGAACCTGGTCGATCACCAGCGCTACGCCGCTCGCGTCCGGCGCCAGGTTTTCGGTGCGGCCTTCCAGATCGCCGGTGCGAGCGGTGGCGTCGCCGCTTTTCGATACGCGCGCGGCCAGCGTCACGCGGCCGGGCAACTGGCTGTCGTTCATCATGCGCGGTGCATCGGCAAAGCTGAAATCGCGCGGCAATTCGCCGGCCTTGAAGCGTAGCGCGGCCAGCGGCGGACCGCCGCCCCCGGCACGGACGAAGACGAACACGCTGTCCTCCGGCCCGACGCGCTCGCGCAGCGCAGGCGCGAGTTCGAGGCGGCCGGCCAGGGTCAGTGCGGCGCTACCGGCATTGCCGCCAGTTGCGGTATTTCCCGCGGCGGCTGGCGGCGCAGCGGCGGCCAGCGGCGGTAGTCCACCTTTCTTGCGCGCATCGTTGATCGCCGTGCGCAAGGATGAGGCCGCTGCTTCTTCGCTCGGCGGCACTTTGCCCAGAATGCGTTCCCAGTGTGCCGAAGCAGTGGCGTAGTCACCTTTCTGGTACGCAACGGTGCCAGCAAGCAACAGGCCTTTGACGTGATCGGGATCAATCGCCAAAGTCTTGTCGATCAGCACTTCCGCTTCACCAACGACGCTACCGTGCTGCGCGGCCACCGTGTCGGCCCAGTCCGCCATCACATCGGCGTCGTCCGGCACCAATTCGGCCAAATGGGCATAGGCGGCGGCGGCCTTGGGAAAATCCTTCAGCACCAAGTAGGAACGGGCGAGCATGGCCCAGCCTTCGGCGTCGTTCGGTTCTTTTTCGAGACGGGCAGCGAGCGTGCCGACCATTTCGGCGATCTGTTCCTCGCTGAAATTCTGTCCATTGGCGATCTTTTCCGGATCGAGCCCATCCGGGGTGCCAAGGGCCAGATACATGGCCGCTGCCAGAACCGGCACACCGACGGCGACAACCGCCGCCCAGCGCCGCGACGGCCGGGTTTCCACGACCGCTTCGGCCACCGTCTCGCCTTCGTCGAGCGCACGGCGTTCGAGATCGTCGCGGCTGCGGCGGTAGGTCTCGTCGTCGATGCCGCCCGCTGCGCGTTCCGCTTCCAGGTCTGCAAGCTGTTCGCGCAGCACGGTCAGTGCGGTGGCGGCCTGATCGACATCTCCGGCGGCGACCGTGGCGGAACGGCGGCGCAAACCGGCGCCGAACAAAGGCGGCAACACGAGCAGCAGGGCACCCGCCACGAGCAGAACGGCGAGCAAGGCAAAAGACAGGACAGGACTCACGTACGGGTTCCCTCGGCGGATTGGCCGGTTTCGGACAGCAACGCCCGGGCGCGGGCACGCTCGGCATCGGACAGCGACGGCGGCGCTTCGGTGGCACGGCGGCGCAGGCGCACGACGAGCCAGGCCGCGCCGGCAACGAGCAACAACGCCGGGCCAAGCCACAGCAGCAGCGTTACGGGTTTGAACGGCGGCGTATAAAGCACGAAATCGCCGTAGCGGGTGACAAGGTAATCCACCACCTGATTTTCATCGCGGCCGGCGACGAATTGTTCGCGTACCTGGTTGCGCAGATCCAATGCCAGCGGCGCGTTGGATTCGGCAATGGATTGATTCTGGCAGACGAGGCAACGCAGCTTGTGCGACAGTTCGAGCACACGCTCTTCGAGCACCGGATCGGCGACAGCCGCCGTGGCTGCCGGCGCTTCGGCGGAAGCGGCATCACCGGCGGCGTTCGCGACAGACGGCATCGCACCGGAAAAGACGAACACGGCACTGCCGGCTACAACCGCCAGCACGGCTCGCAGTCGCGCCGACAAAGACGAAAAATGGCGTTCAACCGGCACGTCTCAACTCCTCGATTTTGGGCAGCAGAACGGATTCCAGAACCTGCGGCGTGATCGGGCCGATCTGCTTGTAGCGGATATTGCCGCGCTGGTCGATCAGGAAGGTTTCGGGCACGCCGTAAACACCGAAATCGATGCCGACACGGCCATCGATATCGAGCACCGACAAGTGATACGGATCGCCATGCGCGGACAGCCAGCCGCGCGCGCGTTCCACCGCCATGCCTGTTTCGGCGGCCAGCTCCATATCACGTGCGTCGATGTCGCCGTCGCCGCGCACTTCCTTGTAGTTGAGGCCGACGATGGGAATGATGTTGCGTTTGTTCATCGCCACCAGCGTCGGATGTTCCTGCCGGCAAGCCACGCACCACGACGCCCACACGTTGAGCAGCCATACCTGCCCGCGCATGTCTTCCAACGCGAAGGCTTTCGCCGGATCGTCCAGCCGCGCGAGGCGGAAGGTGGGCGCGGGTTTGTCGATCAACGGCGACGGTACCTCATGCGGGTTCAGCGTCAATCCGAAGGCGAGAAAACCGGCCAGGGCAAGAAAAAGAAAAAAGGGAACGAGGAATTTCGCTTTCATGAATGCGTCTCAAACAGCCTGCTGCACCGCGCCGGCGGGAACGGCTGCACGCGCGGCAAGACGGCGATAGCGGCGGTCGGCCGCGGCGCAGATGCCACCCAGGCCCATCAACATGCAGCCGGCCCAGATCCAGCTGATGAACGGCTTGTAATGCAGGCTGACGATCCAGCTTCCGTCCTTCAACTGTTCGCCGAGCGAAACATAGATGTCGCGGAACGGGCCGATATCGATCGCGGCCTCGGTCATCGGCATCTGCTGCATGACGTAGAGGCGTTTTTCCGGCTGCAGCGTGGCGATTTCATGCCCGCCGCGCGACAGCGACAGCGTTGCCCGCGCGGCGGCATAGTTGGAGCCGGGCGCTTCCTGCACGCCACGGAACAGCAACGTGTAGCCGGCGAAATCGGCCCGCTCGCCGTCCTTCATTTTCACGTCCAAGCTGCTTTCCAGACTGCCGACCAGGGTCACGCCGACGATGAACACACCCACGCCGAAATGCGCCAGCCACATGCCCCACCACGCGGCGGGAATACTGGCGAAACGGGTGGAAGCCGTGGCTCCCGCGCGTTCCTTCAAACGCCCGACGAGCAATTGCACACTGGCCAGCCCAACCCACGCGGCAAGCGTCAGCCCGAGCACGGTACGCCAGGTAACGTGGCCAACGGCAAACGCAACACCCACGCCAATCACGATGCTGGCGACGAACGCCGGCGCCACCCGGCGCACCGCCGCGCCAAGTACGTCATTCTTCCAGCGCAGGAAGGGGGCAAACATCATCAACACCACCACCGGCGTCATCAGCGGTACGAACACCGCCTGGAAATACGGCGGACCGACCGAAATCTTGCCCATTCCGAGCGCATCGACCAGCATCGGATAAAGCGTGCCGAGCAGCACCGATGCCGACACCACGGAAAGCAGCACATTGTTGCCAAGCAGCGCGGTATCGCGCGAAACGAAACCGAATCTGCCCCCACCCGCAAGTTTCGGCGCGCGCCATGCATACAAGACCAGCGACACGCCGATGACGACGACGAGAAAAGCGAGAATGAACGACCCGCGTCGCGGATCGGTGGCAAAGGCGTGCACACTGGTAAGCACGCCCGAGCGGACGAGGAAGGTGCCGAGCAGCGACAGCGAAAACGCGCCGATCGCCAGCAGCACCGTCCAGCTGCGGAAAGCGCCGCGCTTTTCGGTAACGGCAAGCGAATGGATCAGTGCTGTGCCAAGCAGCCAGGGCATGAAGGAGGCGTTTTCCACCGGATCCCAGAACCACCAGCCACCCCAGCCCAGCTCGTAGTAGGCCCAGCCGGAACCCACCGCGATGCCGGCGGTGAGAAACACCCACGCGGCCGTGGTCCACGGCCGCGACCAGCGCGCCCAGGCGGCATCAAGCCGGCCGGTTAGCAGCGCGGCAATGGCAAAGGCGAAAGCCACCGAGAAACCGACGTACCCCATGTAGAGCAGCGGCGGATGAATGATGAGGCCCGGATCCTGCAACAGCGGATTGAGATCGCGCCCTTCTTCCACGGCCGGCAACAAACGCTCGAAAGGATTGGATGTAACCAGCGTGAAGATGAGAAAACCCGCGCTGATCGCACCGAGCACGCCAAGCACGCGAGCAACGAAAGCTTCCGGCAGATGGCGCGAAAACACCGTTACCGCCACCGTCCATAGCGCCAGCGACAGTGCCCACAGCAGCAGCGAACCTTCGTGGCTGCCCCATACCGCGGTAATGCGATAGACGAGCGGTGTTGCGGTGTTGGAGTGCATCGCCACGTACTGCACGGAAAAATCGTTGGCGACGAATGCCCACGCAAGGCAGCCGAAAGCAAAGGCGACGAAGAAAAACTGCCCCTGTGCCGCCGGCCGGCCCACCGCCATCAGCGCCAGGCGGTTGCGATGCGCGCCCACCAGCGGCACCACCGCTTGCACGATAGCGAGTATGAAGGCGAGCACGAGGGAAAAATGACCGAGTTCGGGAATCATGATTGCGTACTTCTCTCAACCGCGCCGGCTCAGCGGCTTGTTCATCGACAGGCTTGCAGACTGCCCCACCGGCTCATTCATTGGCTCATGGTCCGCGACGCATTGTGCGCCTGCTCCACGGCGTGAGCGGCTTCCGGCGGCATGTAGTTCTCGTCGTGCTTGGCCAGCACCTCGGTGGCGTGGAACACGCCATCCGCGCCGAGACTACCCTGCACCACCGCGCCCTTGCCCTCGCGGAACAGATCGGGCAGCGAACCTTTATAGCTCACCGGAATGACCTTGGCCGTATCGGTGATGACGAAACGCACGGTCAAACCATCGGCTTCGCGCGCGATGGAGCCGCCTTCCACCAATCCGCCGATGCGGAAGGCCTTGCCGCGCGGTGCCTTGCCCTCGGCCACCTCGGTCGGTGTATGGAA
This sequence comes from Azoarcus sp., assembly GCA_031556475.1. Classification (GTDB taxonomy): domain Bacteria; phylum Pseudomonadota; class Gammaproteobacteria; order Burkholderiales; family Rhodocyclaceae; genus Azoarcus. The sequence continues at coordinate 36,398 of JAVBSY010000072.1, read as the reverse complement.
AAAAACCAGGTTCTGCTGGAACGCCGACAACACCAGCACCACCGCCGCAACGAGCAATGCCACCCCGCCACCGACCAAAAACAAACGCTTGTTACGAGGTTTCATCTTCCACTCTCCACCGCGGGCACACCCAATCCGCCTTTATCCTTGTCCGCTACATCCTTGCCTACCGCGCGGCGCCAGCGTAACAGCCGGCGCAAGGTTTCCTTGCGGCCACGCAGTACCAGCGCCACTTCAAGCACCACCAGCACCAAGGTCAGGCCGTAGCTGCCCCAAACGAAGGGCCCGTCGCCGCCCATGCTCCAGAACTCGGTCCACGACGCCCATTGCATCAGCCACGCCCTCCTGCCTGTGCCAGCGCTTCCCGCTCCAGAACCGCACCGACCCAATCGGTATGGCGCTCACGTTCCAGAATCAGTGCGCGCACACGCCACAACGTCACCGCCAGGGTGTAGGCCCACGCGGCGAAAGCCATCACCAGCATGCCGGCAAGCATGGTTGCCGCCATCGACGGTGCTTTGGTCAAGCTTACCGACGCACCCTGGTGCAACGTATTCCACCATTTCACCGAGAAATAGATGATGGGAATATTGACCGCCCCGACCAGCGCGACGATGGCGCCGGCACGATCGGCACGGCGCGGATCCTCGATTGCATGGGTCAGGGCGATGAAACCGAAGTATAGGAACAGCAGCAGCAACTGCGACGTCATCCGCGCATCCCATACCCAATAGGCGCCCCAGGTCGGTTTGCCCCACAGCGCGCCGGTCCACAGCGCGACGAAGCAGAACATCGCCCCGGTGGGCGCCAGCGCCTGGCTCATGATGAAAGACAGCCGGGTATTCATCACCAACCCGACCGCAGCCCAGAACGCCATCACCAGATAGACGAACATCGACATCCAGGCCGCCGGCACATGGATGAAGATGATGCGATAGACCTCGCCCTGCTGCGCATCGGTCGGCGCGACAAAGAACGCCAGCCACAGGCCAATGGCGGTAAGCAGCACGGCAGCGGCGGCAAACAAGGGAGCGAGACGGCCGGCGAGCGGATAGAAAACCTGGGGAGCGGCAAAGCGGAACAGGCGCGCGCCACGTTCGGATATCGTCATGCGAAAAATCTATCGGTCAAAATCCGCTCCATAATCCGGGCGCGGTCTTAAAAAACAATCCAACAATCTTCAAAAAACGGCCTTTTCACTCCATCGCGATCCGCAGTGCCGCGGCGCACGCCCATGGCGCCAACGCCAGCGCACCCGCCAGACCACCGCCGAGCAACAGCAGATGAGCCGCCGCACCTGTGCCGGAAAGCTCCGCCTGCACCGCACCGGCACCAAAAATCAGCACCGGCACGAACAAAGGCAGCACGAGCAGCGCCAGTAACATACCACCACCGCGCAAACCAAGCGTCAGCGCCGCGCCCACCGCACCCAGCAAGGCGAGAATGGGCGTGCCGGCAAGCAAACTTACAACGAGCACCGGCAGTGCACCTTGTTCAAGGTCAAGCAACAGGGCAAGCCCCGGCGCTATCGCCACTACCGGCAGACCCGTGGTAAGCCAGAAAGCCAGCACCTTCGCGCTTACCCACACCACCGCAGGCTCGCTGGACAGAAGAAGCTGTTCCAGCGTGCCGTCGGCGTGATCCTGCGCGAACAAACGGTGCAACGATAACAGACAGGCGAGCAACGCAGCGACCCATAGTACCCCTGGCGCGATCGCACGCAACTTGTTCGGCTCGGCCCCCACGCCGAAAGGAAACAGGCACACGACGATGACGAAGAAAGCCAGGGTCACCAACACATCCGCCCGCCCGCGCCAAGCCAGCAGCAAATCGCGCCGCAACACCGCAAGCCAACAATTCAGCATGCCCACGCACCCACGTCGAGAACCCCTTGCGGCACGGTAAACGGCGCATCCTGGTGCGAAGTCAGCATCACCATTCCACCATTGGCGCAGTGCGCCGACAAGGTATGCGCAAGTTCACCGACAGCGGCGACATCCAGCGCGGTAAAAGGCTCGTCCAGCACCCATAGCGGGCGCATGCCGGCAAGGAACAAACGCGCCAACCCCACCCGGCGGCGCTGCCCCTGGGACAGCACCCGCGCCGGCAAATCAAGCTGGTTGCCCAAACCGATACGGACCAGCGCCGCGACACAATCGCGCTCATCCGCCGCATCGCCAGCGGTGGCGCAAACGAAACGCAAATTTTCCACCGGCGTGAGCATATCGTTGAGCGCGGCAGCGTGGCCGAGGTAAAGCGATTCGCGATGAAAAGCCTCGCGGTCGGCACGAATCGGCCGTCCACGCCAGCGCACCGTGCCGGCTTCGGGCAAGGCAAGGCCGACGATCAAGCGCAGCAGGCTTGTCTTGCCGACGCCGTTCGGCCCCGCGACACGCAACAAATCCCCTGCCGCCAGACGCAGGGCAAGGCCGCGAAACAGCAAGCGATCGCCCTTGAGGCAGGAAAGGTCTTCAGCTTCGAGCATGGGCACGGATTGAACCACAGCAAAGGCGGAACGGGAATGCCGTCGCCGCCTGTTCGCGCAATTTGTGCGAAAGCGCAGGGTAAACCAGGCTGTTGTTGAAAGCTTGTGGTTTCGTCGTGGAGAAAACGTGGACAAGTCGTTTTTCGTCTGGTGGGAAAATTTCTATCAACAATCCGTCCCGGCTTTCAAAACGACTTTTCCAGTACTTTACAAGACAATCAAGATTATGATTTACAAAGAAAAAATAGCCTTTTCCACAGAAAGAGGGGATACATAGTATTTATGTTTACTTAAGTAAACAATCAAAAGAAAGAACAAACCTTCCTACAGGATCTCAGAACGGCGGGTCGCCAGAAACATCCTTACCTGCTTCGATTTCACCCTCTATCGCATCGACCACTGCAGGCAACAAGCGGGAAAGTTCGCCAGTCATCAAAGCAAACTCGGCACTGAACAGCGCTTCTGCATCATCTTCCGTCTGCAGATCGATTTGTTCGCGCACAACATCCAGAAAGTCGATCCGCTTGATTTCAAGCTTCTCGGTCAGAACGAAGCTGATGCGGTCGTCGAAGGTCAATGCAAGGCGGGTCGGCAGCTTGCCGGCAGTCAGGTGACCCTTCACCTCGTCGCCATCGAGGGGATGGCGTACGTAGCGAACCGCGGATTTATCCTCGGTGACCGATCGCAGCTCGCAATCCTGGTCGATGGTGAAACCATCCGGGGCCTCGCCGTCGGCCAGCCAGCCAGTCATCGCCGAAGCGGGGGATTTTGTCGTGCGCAGCAAGGCGAGTGGAAAACTGTCCAGAGTCTGGCGTAGCGCCTCCAATACTTCTTCGGCCCGTGTCGGACTCACCGCATCGACCACGAACCAGCCTCCGACAGGATCTATCCACGCGAAGCTGCGCCGCCGCCGGGTAAAGGCGCGGGGCAAGAATTCCCGGGTGACGTCCTCGCGCAGATCCTTCAGCTGTTTACGCCCGAGCTTGTAACCTTGCTTCTCGGCAATTTCCACTGCACGCTCGTCGGCCTCCTGCTTGACGACGGACGATGGCAGCAATTTGTTTTCCAACCCGAGCGAAATCAACCATTGCCCGCCAACGGCATGCACCAACGCTCCGTCACGGAAAGGCGGCAACCAACCGCTGCTTTCCATATCCTGCCCTGAGCAGGAACGAAAAGGCTTCTTCGCCAACTGTTCCTCGAGCCGCTCGGCGCTCATATCCCAACCAGCCGGCAGCCTGTACAACTGCATGTTTTTAAACCACATAAAATTCCCAGTAATAATCAGCGCGAAAAAATAGACTATTGAAGACGCTTTGATTCCGAAATCATACGGATCACTTTGAGCGTGTCGATATCGGACTGATGATAAGCCGAACGAACAAAATCGGCGTAGCGACCATCCTCGCCGTCGGCATTTTCAGCCAATGTAGTGGAATATCGAAAACGCAGGAAAAGAGCACCGGACTGAGGTTCTTCGATGCTGATCGTAAGCTTTCCTCCCGCGTGTTCCACATTTTCCTCGGACTCGAAACAGATCCATTCCATTTCATGAAAACTCACGCGGTCGCGGATAACGGTGCCGCCGAAGCGCAATTCACGCAAAATGAAATCATCGTTTCTCTCCATGATTTCGCAGGAATCCAGGCCAGGCAGAAAGGCCCGCGCATCTTCCGCGCGGCAAAGCAATCCGAACCACAACTCCTCTCGCGTCAGCGGGGATTGCGTTGAATTCGAAAGATCATTGACTTCAATCAGATGCTCGAATTTCAAGATAAAACCTCATACTTGTTTCCGACTTCGCCGGCCATGGAAAATGAACCGGTAATTCTATACGGTGGAGCATTATAAGGTGTTTCATTGCATTGTCCGGCTCTATCCATGAATTCGACGACAGGCTGAGCCTTTATGAAGAGATATGGAAACAACCCTCTGTCGTGGTCCATTTCATGATTAAATGATTGGAACCGTTTCTGGCTATTGAAAGGAATATTTTTGTGCCTTTATCCCGCCATCGATCGGATCTGAACCAATTTCCAGGGGAAGACGATACTGTCGTCTCTTTTCAAGGGTTTGTTGCCGTTGCGCTCTTCGGCATTCTTTGCCTGGGGTTTCACTGGCTTGGCTCGCAAGGCTGGGTACCGATTCTCGATAGCGCGAATTTGGCTTTGCATGAAGCCGGACATCCTTTGGTCGGGTTGTTCAGCAGCCGTGCTTCGGTTTATGGCGGAACACTGTTTCAAATGGTCTTTCCACTGGCTGCTGCGTGGCATTTCCACCGCGATTTTTCGCCTGTCGGCATAGCGGCGTCACTGATCTGGCTGGGTGAAAACCTGCTCAATATTGCTCGCTACATGGCGGATGCCCGTACCCAGGTGCTTCCGTTGGTCGGTGGTGGCGAGCATGATTGGACGGAAATCTTCAGCCGTTGGGGAATTCTCCATCTGGATAAACGGGTTGCGGGAATGACTCGAGTCGTTGCGGTTCTGTTGATCATTGGCGTCATGCTCTGGCTTTACCGGAAGTGGCGAACCGGAGATGAGTAGTCGTTTTTATTGAATGTTTTTTGCGAGATCGCTGGAATCAGTACGGACATATCGGCTGGAGGCCGCCTGAGTCGTTGTCGAAGTTGTAGACAGTCTGGAGTGTGTGCCCATCTGGTGCGATCGGGCTGCCGGTGCCGTCGAAAACGCGCCATCTGCCGCAGCGTATATACTCGTCCGCTTTCCATGCGGACCCTGTGAACGGGGACGTCATTCGACAGAGGCAACGATCATGTTCGAGCACATCGACTCTTATCCTGGCGATCCGATTTTGACGCTCAATGAGGATTTTCAGCGGGATCCGCGCAGCAATAAGATCAACTTGAGTATCGGTGTCTATTTCGACGATGCGGGCCGATTGCCAGTGATGACTGCGGTGCGTGAGGCGGAAGCGGTGCTGTCGCGCAATGTCGAACCGAGCGCCTATCTGCCGATGGAAGGCGCAAGCGATTACCGTGAGGTGGTGCAGCATTTGCTGTTCGGCGCGGAGCATGCGGCGGTGCGGGATGGACGCATTGCCACGGTACAGACCGTAGGCGGTTCGGGCGCGTTGAAAGTGGGAGCGGATTTTTTGCGGCGTTACTTCGGGGATGCCGAGGTTTGGCTGAGCGAGCCGACATGGGACAACCACCGTGCCATTTTCGAGGGCGCCGGTTTCAAGGTTCATGCTTATCCGTACTACGATCCGGCCACTGGCGGGCTGCGTTTCGACGAGATGCTGGCGGCTGTTGCGGCGCTGCCGGCACGCAGCATCGTGCTGTTGCACGCCTGCTGCCATAACCCGACCGGGGTGGATCTGTCGGAGGCACAGTGGAATGCGCTGATTCCGGTCATCCGCGAACGCAAACTGATTCCGTTTGTCGATATGGCATACCAGGGTTTTGGCGACGGTCTGGCCGAGGATGCGTTTGCCGTGCGTGCGTTGGCCGATGCGGGGGTATGCGCTTTCATCGTCAATTCGTTCTCGAAGAATTTTTCGCTGTACGGCGAACGCTGTGGCGGGTTGAGCGTGATCTGCAGCGACCGGGCAGAGGCGGAAAGGGTACTGGGCCAGTTGAAGGCGACGGTACGGCGCAACTATTCCAGCCCGCCGGCACACGGCGCGCGCGTTGTGGCAACGGTACTGCGCACGCCTGCGTTGCGCGCCGAGTGGGAGCGGGAATTGAACGACATGCGCACCCGTATCAAGGCAATGCGGGCGCGTTTGCACGAGGTTTTGGCCGCACGGCTGCCAGGACGGCGCTGGGGCTATCTGGTGGAACAGCGCGGCATGTTCAGCTACACCGGATTGAGCGCGGATCAGGTGGATCGTTTGCGCAGCGAGTACGGTGTGTATCTGGTGCGCTCCGGCCGGATGTGCATGGCGGGGCTGAATCGCGCCAACGTCGATGCGACGGCCGAAGCGTTGGCGGCGCTGCTGGCCTGAGAATCAGTTTCAATTGGTACGGGTCCGGGCGGATACGGGCTGGCACAGGGATAAAAACAACGATGGAGACACCGCCATGCATGTTCGGACCGAACTCGACCGCCTTGCCATTGGAATAATGGTGCTGCTGTGCGCCACATGGGGTGTGCAGCAGGCGACCATCAAAATCGCCAACATCGGAATCTCGCCGATCTGGCAGGGTACCCTGCGTTCTTTCGGCGCGGCGGTGCTGGTGTGGGCATGGGCCAGGTCGCGCAAGGTGCGCCTGTTCGATCTGGATGATGGCACGCTCATTCCCGGCTTGCTGGCCGGGTTGCTTTTTGCGCTCGAATTCGCGTTGATCTTCATCGCGCTGACCCTCACCACGGCGTCGCGCGGGGTGATTTTCCTCTACACCGCGCCGTTCTTCGTTGCGCTTGGCGCGCTACGTCTGCTGCCACAGGAGCGGATGCGTCGCTCGCATTGGATCGGCATGGGGTTGGCTTTCGTGGGCATCATGACCTTGTTTGGCGAAAATCTGATGCTGCCCGCCGGCAAGGCGTGGATCGGCGATTTGCTGATGCTGGTGGCGGCCATGCTGTGGGCGGCGACGATACTGACGGTGAAGGTATCCTCCCTGGCACACGCGGCGCCGGAAAAAACGCTGTTTTACCAACTCGTGGTGTCGATACCGATATTGGCGGGGTTGTCGTTGTTGCTGGGTGAACCGGGGGTGTTCGCGCCGACGCCATTGGTGTGGGCTTGCCTGGCGTTTCAGATCGTCGCGGTCGCGACAGTGAGCTATCTTGCCTGGTTCTGGCTGATTCGCCATTACCCGGCGACGAGTCTGTCGTCGTTCTCTTTCCTGACGCCGGTGTTTGGCGTACTGGCTGGCGGCGTGCTGCTGAAGGAGCCGTTGACGCCGGCGGTACTGATTGCCTTGCTGCTGGTTGGCGCGGGTATCTGGGTTGCCAACCGACCGTCGGTCAATTGAGGCTTGACCGGGTTTCCTGACCGGGGGTGGCCGGCGCGTTCGACTGATCGCGTTCGTGCCTATCGGTCTGAATCGTCGCGTGCCTTCTTTTCTTCGTACTGACGAATGCGTTCCTCGTAGCGGGCACGGTCGCGCGCGGCCTGCTCAGCGCGGCCTGCGGCCTCGGCTTCAGCCGCGGTACGTTTACTGGCACGTTCGGCGTCGGCGGCGGCACGCTCGGCACGGGCCTGGGCTTCGGCCTGCTTGGCGGCCGCGGCGCGTTCGGCGCGGATGCGTTCGGCTTCAGTGGCGGGGCCGATGGCGGCGTCGGGCGAAGGTGCGGACGGATTGCTGATTTCCGCGCTGGGGGTGCGTTCGGATACGGCCTGCTGCTTTTCGGCTAGATCGATCTTGCGCGCTTCGCTTTCCAGTTGCCGGGCGTGTCTGATCGCTTCCAGCCGGGTTTGTTTTGCTTCGTCTATGCAGCGGTTGACCAGGAAACGTTCGTAGCACACCGGCTGAGCGGCATGGTAGTCGGCTTCGGCCTGGTCGCGCAGGGCCTTTGCTTCGTTCTTCAGGCGGGTGCTTTTTTCGCGTGCCGCCGCGCTCGGGTCGGCATTTTCGCTCGGTGTGACTTCCTGAGCGGTTTCCTGCGCTGCGGTTTCGGCCGAGGTTTCCCCGGTTACGTTTTCCTCGGCTGCGGCTTTTTGAATGCAGGTGAGCGAAAAGATGCAGGCGAACAGGAAAAAGACGGGACGGATCGACATGCGGCGGCAGAAAAAATGAGACGTGGAAAGAGACGAAGGAAAAGACGGGAAAGCCATGATGCGTAGAATAGCGTTTTTTGACCCGACGACAACGTTCCGCTCGTGATCCATTTTCGCAATCTGCGCCTTGCCCGTGGCGCAAAAACCCTGATTGAAGGCGCGAGCGCGCAAATTTTTCCTGGTTGGCGGGTTGGTCTGACCGGCGCCAACGGCAGCGGCAAATCGAGCCTGTTCGCGCTGTTGCGCGGCGAACTGCACCCTGACCGGGGCGACCTGGAGATGCCGCCGGGCTGGACGATCGCCCATGTGGCGCAGGAAACGCCGGGCTTGCCGCAGCCGGCGATCGATTACGTGCTCGACGGCGATGTGGAACTGCGCAGGATCGAAGCCGAATTGGCCGGCGCCGAGGCGGCGCACGACGGTGCGCGTATCGGCGAACTGCATGCCCGCCTGGACGAGATCGGCGGTTACGCGGCGCGTGCGCGTGCCGCCGCGCTGCTCGACGGCCTGGGATTCCTGCCCGGCGATATCGAGCGTCCGGTGGCGGATTTTTCCGGTGGCTGGCGTATGCGCCTCAACCTCGCGCAGGCGCTGATGTGCCGTTCCGACCTGTTGCTGCTCGACGAGCCGACCAACCACCTAGATCTGGACGCGGTGATCTGGCTCGAGCAATGGCTGCGCGACTATCGCGGCACCTTGCTGCTGATTTCGCACGACCGCGAATTTCTCGATGCCTGCATCACTCACGTTGCCCACATCGAACAGCAAAAGCTCACGCTTTACAACGGCGGCTATTCCGATTTCGAGCGCCAGCGCGCCGAACGTCTCGCCCAGCAGCAGGCTTTGTTCGAGCGCCAGCAGCGCGAAGTGGCTCACATCGAAAGCTACATCCGGCGCTTTCGCGCCAAGGCTACCAAGGCACGCCAGGCACAGAGCCGCATCAAGGCACTGGAACGCATGGAGCGGATCGCCGCGGCGCATGTGGATACTCCGTTTTCGTTCAGCTTCCGTGCCAGTACGGCGGCGCCGGATCCGTTGTTGCGCATCGAGGACGGCGCGGCCGGTTACGGTGGGCGCGCGGTATTGGAGCGGATCGACCTTACCCTGCGTCCGGGCGAGCGCGTTGGCCTGCTCGGGCGCAACGGCGCCGGTAAATCGACGCTGATCAAGCTGCTTGCCGGCGAACTCGTGCCCATCGCCGGGGAAAGGTTGGAGGGCAAGGGCCTGGCGGCGGGATATTTCGCCCAGCACCAGCTCGAAACCCTACGCGCGGACGAATCGCCGCTGCAGCATTTGACGCGGCTCGATCCGACCACGCGCGAGCAGGAACTGCGCGACTACCTCGGTGGTTTCGATTTTCGCGGCGATGGCGGTGGTGTATCGACGCCAGCGACCACGCCCTGCGGACCGTTTTCCGGCGGCGAAAAATCGCGGTTGGCGCTGGCGCTGCTGATCTGGCGCCAGCCCAACCTGCTGCTGCTCGACGAGCCGACCAACCATCTCGATCTGGAAATGCGCCACGCGCTCACGCTGGCCTTGCAGGATTACGACGGCGGCATGGTGTTGGTATCGCACGACCGCGCTTTGCTGCGCAGCACCTGCGACCGTTTTTTGCTGGTGGACGATGGTTGTGTGCAGCCTTTCGACGGCGATCTGGACGATTACCGCGACTGGCTCGCCGTCCGCCGCGCCGCTGCCGCCGACACCGCGCAATCCCCTGACCGCGTTGCCGGCAAGGTCGCGCGCAAGGCCGAGCGCGAACAGGCCGCGGCCAATCGCCAGGCTCTGCTTGCCGAGCGCCGGCCGTTGGTGAAGGAATTGGAGCAGATCGAAAAGAAACTGGCTGGCTGGCAAGGCGAAAGACAAGCCGCCGATGCCCGCCTGGCCGATCCGGCGCTATACGCCGGCACGGATGCGGCGCAGGTACCGGCGCTGCTCAAGCGCCAAGGCGAACTGGCTGCCTGGATCGACGAGGCCGAACTGCGCTGGCTGGAAATTTCCACGCGCCTGGAGGAATTGGCGGCCGATTGAAGTGGGAGCGGAAGCAGGGATGGGATGCGGCGGCGTCGGTGGAGATCAGGTCTCGACGGCAAGCCAGCGCTGCGAGTCGATTTCCCACTTTTCGAAATCCTCGTAGCCGGCGATGCGATCCTGGCTGCGGCGAAGGTCGACGTTTTCCGGCGGCAGGTAATAATTCCCCTTGGTGTGGAAGATCACCAGCACGCGCGGCTGCATCAACTGGTCGAGGTGCTGTTCCTGCACCACCGCCAGGCGCCCGCTCTCCAGCCGTACCAGGGAACCGGTGGGATAAAGGCCGACGCCACGGATGAAGGCCTGCACCAGTTCGGGATTGAAGTGGAATTTGCTCCATTCGAGCAGCTTGCGCAGTGCTTCGGTGGGCGGCATGCCTTTGTGATAGACGCGGTTGGAGGTGATGGCGTCATAGACGTCGACGATGGCGCCCATCTGCCCGTACATGCTGATTTCGCTGCCTTTGAGCTTGTTCGGGTAGCCGGTGCCGTCGAAGCGCTCGTGGTGCTGCGCGGCGACGTCGAGGGCGATCTGGTGGATGCCCGGCGTATCCATCAGCAGCAGCTTGCTCTGCACGACGTGGGATTTCATCTTTTCGAATTCGGCGTCGGTGAGCTTGGCCGGCTTGTTCAGGATGCTGTCGGGCACCTTGGCCTTGCCGACGTCGTGCAATAGCGCGCCGATGGCGATTTCACGGATGATGTCGCGCGGCAGATTGAGCGTACGGGCGAAGGACACCATGAGCGCACACACCGATACGGAGTGGAGAAAGGTGTAGTCGTCGTGGCTTTTCAGGCGCGCCAGCGGCAGAAGCGCGTCGCGTTGGCGAAAGATGGAATCGACGATGCCCTCGACCAGGGGTTCGATCTGTTCCACTTCGATCTGGCGGCCCAGGCGAATGTCGCCCATCATGTTGCGCACGATGCGGTTCGCTTCGCCATGCAGGCTGCGCGCACGGCGCATTTCATCCGCGACCGAGGTCAGCGGTTGCTGCGGCGTCGCCATGATGGCTTCGATCTGCTCATCCACTCGATGCGCGTGTTCTTCCAGCGTGGGCGCATGGTCGATATCGAGGCCGCGTTCGGTGTCGATATAAATCTCGTGTACGCCGATGGCGCGAATTTTCTCTACCGTGTGCTCGTCGTCGACCGCGAAACGGTTGCGCACGAAATTGTGATCGAGCCAGCCGCAGTTCAGGTCGTGGATATACATCCCCGGTTGCAACTGTTCGACCGGTATCAACTTGATCATATTCAACACTCGAGTGAACGGAATCAGTATGGCTTTTCCCGCAGCGGCAATCCACCTCGATCGGACCGGCGGCGGGAAATTCGCCACGATCCCGGCAAAATCCTGCCCGCCCGCGCATGCGGCGGCGCCAGGGGCCGATGCTAGAATCCGCATTTTGCCGTTTACCGCCTACAGGAGCCTCCGTGCAGATCGTTTGTCTCGACCTTGAAGGTGTGCTGGTCCCGGAAATCTGGATCGAATTCGCCGAGCGTACCGGCATTCCGGAATTGCGTCGCACCACGCGCGACGAGCCCAACTACGACACCTTGATGAAATACCGCCTGGATATCCTGGCACGGAAGAAGCTCGGCCTGCCCGACATCCAGAAGGTGATCGCCGACATGGGACCGATGCCCGGCGCGCGCGCTTTTCTCGACGCGCTGCGCGAGCGCTATCAGGTCGTGATCCTGTCCGACACCTTCTACGAATTCGCCCATCCGCTGATGCGTCAGCTTGGCTGGCCGACACTGTTCTGCCACAGCCTGGAAGCCGGTGCCGACGGCATCCTGGTGAATTACCACCTGCGCATGCCGGACCAGAAGCGCGAGGCGGTGAAGCGTTTCAAGGAATTGAATCTCAAGGTCGTCGCCGCCGGCGACTCCTACAACGATACCGCGATGCTGGGCGAGGCCCACGGTGGCATCCTGTTCCACCCGCCGGAAAACGTCGTGCGCGAATTTCCGCAGTATCCCGTGGTGCGCGACTACGCAGCGTTGCGGGCTGAAATCGACAAGGCGTTCGCGCGTAACGCGTGAACGGAACGCGGCCGGATTGGCTTTGTGCCTGCCGGAGTTGGTAGACAGCCGGGGGAATAGCGATCAAACAGCGGGCATTGCCGGATTCGTTTGAATGCTGTTCCCTCCACTGATCGGAACCCTGATTCGCTGTGCAGTCGCAGCATTTGTTTTTGCTCAACCCTATTTTGGGTTCGCGGCGGGTTTGGTCTTGTTGTTCCTGGTTTTCTGGTTCATCAACGGCATCGGTATCGTCCTGGCAAACCCGCCGCTGAGAAAGCTGTACAAACTGAAAGCTGGGCTATGGCTGCTGACGGCGAGTGGGATCCTCGCTTGCCAACCTGTATTACCACCATGCGGCGAGGGAGGCAGCGGATAATGCGGTTGCTGCCGTCCTCGGCTACAAGCAGGCAAACGGCGTCTTTCCCGAAAGTCTTCAAGCCGCAGGCTTTGACGCACGGCCTGCCTGGCGGGTTGCCTATGCCGCGCAGAACGGTAAACCATTTTTGTTCTATCCAGCGGCCTTTATCGCCTTCGACGTATATATCTACAACTTCGAACGCCGGTCGTGGACATATCGGCCAGACTGATCCGACAAATACCCGATAGATACCGGATAATTCATCCATTCTGATATCAATGCGCGGCGTGGGCCTGCCGAGCGACAACCGAACATTCATCAATCATGCACCGTGAACGCTTCTTCACCCTTTCCGCCTCCTGCCCCGACCGTGTCGGCATCGTCGCCCGCGTCTCGGGCTTTATCGCTCAACACCAGGGCTGGATTCTTGAAACCTCGTTGCACGCCGAGCCGCCGCGCGAGGATGAAACGGTCGGGCGTTATTTCATGCGGATCGAGATCAAGGCGACCTCGTTGCCTTTTCACCTGGCCGAGTTCCGCGAACGCTTCCGTCCGCTCGCCGAAGAATTGGAGATGGACTGGAAGATCAGCGATTCCGCGGTGAAGAAACGAGTGGTGATGCTGGTATCGAAACAGGAGCACTGCCTGTACGACCTGCTCTCGCGCTGGCAGTCGAAAGAACTGGACATCGAGATTCCGTGCGTGATCTCGAACCACGACAGCCTGCGCGGTTTCGTCGAGTGGCACGGCATTCCTTTTCATCATGTGCCGGTGACGGCGGACAACAAGGTCGCCGCCTATGCCGAAGTACGGCGTATCTTTGAAGAGGTGCGTGGCGACACGATGGTGCTGGCGCGCTACATGCAGATTCTGTCATCCGATCTGTGTACTGCCTATCCGGGGCGCATCATCAATATCCACCATAGCTTTCTGCCCAGTTTCGTCGGTGCCAAACCGTATCACCAAGCCTACGCGAAGGGAGTGAAACTGATCGGCGCGACCTGCCACTATGTGACCGCCGACCTCGACCAGGGGCCGATCATCGAGCAGGATGTGATCCGCATCGACCATTCCGATTCGGTCGAGGACATGGTCCGCTACGGCAAGGACATCGAGAAGACCGTGCTGGCGCGCGGTTTGCGCTATCACCTTGAAGACCGTGTGCTGACGCACGGGAACAAGACCATTGTTTTCCGCTGACGTATCGGGCCATTGGCGTTTTCCGCTTTGGTGGAATAGACGTTCTTTGCGAGCCGTACCGATGTGCGGAATGAATCACGCTTTTTGTAGGGATCAGAAATATGCGTGAACGCTGCCGAATCATATTCTGGATGCTTCTTGCGTATTTTTTGTTGTTTTGCATCCTATTTGGTACGCCTATTCTCAGCGGTATTGCCGCCAAAGAAGTATTGACCTGGGTTGGATGCAAACTTCCCGGGTTCGATACACCTTATGTCTGCCCGGACGGCAATATCATCGGCAACCGTTTTGGACCGCTGTCACATTGGGTGCTTTCGCTGGTTGCCGCGCCTGTTGTGTTTCTCGTCCAGTTTTGGGATGTTCTGCTTGGCTGGGGGGTTTTGATCGTTGTTTTTGCCTTGCTGGCCGAGGAAGGAAACGGGCGCAAGACGAAGAAAGCCCGGGATGCCGATTTCGCAACAGAAACTCGGCCGAATGTTATCGATGTGATCCTGGTTTTTTCGATTCCTCCTTTGCTGTTGCTTGCGTGGTTTGGGAGTGCTTCAATCGGCCCACTGGTGCTCGATGATGGGACGGTGGCGCAGCCTGCGTGGTCCGAGAATTCCGCGTTATTCGGTTTGTCGGTTTTGGCGATCGCCGTCGTGTTTTTGGTTGCGCGCTGGAGCGTACCGCTGAAAAACAACCGCGAGGTACAAAGAGAGGAGGAGCTGGAATACGCGGGCTTCATGGCCAGAGCGCGAGCTTTGTTTGTCGATGCGCTCTTGATTTCTCTGGTGGTTTTTCCTCCCCTGATTTCCATATACGGCTGGAGCTACTTTGATGATTACAGCGCGCGTTTCATCATCGACCAGATGGATTTTTTTGTTTTCCTGGTGCTGCCCGCGATTGCGTTGGCCGTATATCCGCCAATGGTTCTCGTGTATTGGGGATGGAATTCCCTTGGGGCACCGGATCTTTTCCTGACTCGGATATTTCCCATATTCGCGGTCATCGGTTGTTGGGTGCTGATGAAAGGGGCGACACCCGGAAAGAAAATGTTTTCGTTGCAGATAGTGAATGCCGCGACGGGTGGTCCCGCCGGTACTGCCCAACTGATAGGCAGGTATTTCGCTTACATTCTTTCGATCGTTCCGTTTGGCCTCGGTTTTTTCTGGATGATCTTCGACAAGCATAAGCAAGGCTGGCACGACAAACTTGCCGGTACTGCCGTGGTCAAAAGAATAGACGCTTGATTCAGCGTTGTTTTGCCGGCCTTGGCCGAGGCTATGCATTGCACGATGCACATCGGGCCGTCCGGGTGCGGTCGAGGAGAGGGTGTGCTACGGTAGGGACACCGAAAAATCGCGCTGACGCATGGTGACAATATCACTTTCGCCGGATATCCCGGCGGCCAGTGACAAAAGCGTTATGCATTCCGACAGAGATCTAGAATGACATCCAGTGTTTGGCATCTGCCGCGTTTGTCGTACCGCTTCGTTCCAGTATGGCAGCGCAATTTCCTCGTCTGGCGCAAGCTCGCCCTGCCCTCGGTGCTGGGTAATCTGGCCGATCCGGTGATCTACCTGTTTGGCCTTGGCTTCGGTATCGGCATGCTGGTGCCGCAAATCAGCGGTACGTCGTACATCAGTTTTCTCGCCGCTGGCATGGTGTGTTATTCGACGATGAACTCCGCCACGTTCGAGGTGCTGTATTCCAGCTTTTCGCGCATGCATGTACAGCGCACGTGGGATGCCATCCTCAACGCACCGGTGGCGTTGGACGATGTGGTGTTCGCCGAGCTGGTATGGGCGGCGTCGAAGGCGTTGCTGTCGGGCGCGGCGATTCTGCTTGTCGTCACGGTGTTCGGCCTGGTGGAAACGCGTTACGCGGCGTGGCTGCTGCCGTTGATTTTTCTCGTCGGCCTGAGCTTTGCCGCGCTGGGTCTCATCATGACCGCGCTGGCACCGAGCTACGACTTCTTCATGTACTACTTCACCCTGTTCATCACGCCGATGACTTTGCTTTCCGGTGTGTTCTTTCCGCTCGAACAACTTCCTGCACCGCTGCGTGCCGTAACCACGCTGTTGCCGCTGAGCCATGCGGTCGAATTGGCTCGCCCGCTATTGCTTGGCCGCGTGCCGGACAACGTTGCGCTTCACCTCGGTGTGCTTGTTGTATACGCCGTATTGGCGTTTTGGTTTGCTCTGGCGCTGATGCGCCGCCGTCTGCTCAAGTAGGCGCGCCGCGTTGTTTTCGGACTGCCGCTTTTATTGATTGGCCGAAATCCGACGGGGGCCGTCATGACCAGTACTGTTACCGATACCTTGATCGTTCTCACCAACCTGCCCGATGCCGCCAGCGCTACTTCATTGGCTGAGCGTCTGGTGAGCGGGCGGCTTGCCGCCTGCGTGAATATTCTCGCCCCGTGTACGTCGGTGTACCGTTGGCGTGGCGAGGTGGAAACCGCGTCGGAGATACCACTGCTGATCAAGACCACCACGGCACGCTACGCTGCGCTGGAAGAAGCAATCCGCAGCCATCACCCTTACGAGTTGCCGGAGATCGTCGCCCTGCCTGTCGCATCCGGCCTTGCCGCGTATCTCGGCTGGGTCGCCGCCGAAACCACACCGGTTTCCGCCTGAAGAAATACCTCGACTCGGTTCAGCCGAACAAAGCATGCAGCATCTTTACGCACAGCAGGATCAGCACACCAGCAAAGATCTTTTTCAGCACCGCGACCGGCAGGCGATGCGCGAGCCGCGCGCCGAGCGGCGCGGTAAACACACTGGCGAGCGCCACCAGCACCAGGGCTGGCAAGTAGATAAAACCAACGGTGTAAGCCGGTAGATTGGGTGTGCCCTGGCCATTGACGAGATAGCCGACAGTGCCTGCAACGGCGATCGGTAAACCGATCGCGGCCGAAGTGCCGATGGCGTTTTGTACTTTGACGTTGCACCACATCATGAACGGTACCGACAGCGATCCACCGCCGATCGCCACCAGTGCGGAAATACCGCCGATACCCAGACCCACCGCGCTGATACCGAGTACACCGGGTAGCTCACGTGAGGGTTTGGGTTTGACGTTGATGAGCATCTGCATCGAGACATAAGCCATGAAGCAGGTGAAGAAAATCGCCAGCGCCTGCGAGTCGATGCGTGAAGCGAGAAAAGTACTGCCAAAAGTGCCGATGAGAATGCCCGGTGTGATCGCCCGCATCACATCCCAGCGTACCGCACCATGCTGGTGATGTGCGCGCACACTGGAGGCCGAGGTGATGATGATGGTCGCCATCGACGTGCCGAGCGCCAGATGTACGGCCTGTTCGCGGGGAAAATCCTGTGCGAGAAAGAAGGTGGTGAGCATCGGCACCATGATGGCGCCGCCGCCTACGCCGAGCAGCCCGGCAAAAAAGCCGACAAAAGCACCGAGCAAAGGATACGCCAACCACCAGGGATCAAAAACCATCGTTGCCCAACTCCCTTCCCAATTCTTTGTCCAGCCCCATGAGCTCGCGTGTGATGAAACGCCACTCGTCCATATCCACCGGTGTGATGGATAGCCGGTTGCCCCGGGTGAGCACGCGCATTCCCGCAAGCGCCGGCTGTGTGCGTAGTTCAGTCAGTGGGACGAAGCGGGTTTTGCGTATGAAGCGCACATCCACGTTGAACCATCGGGGTGCGTCCGGTTTTGCGGCGGAGTCGAAGAAGCGGTTGCCGGGGTCGAACTGGGTAGCGTCCGGGTAGGCTTCGCTCACCACCTGCGCGAGGCCGGCAATGCCCGGTTCGGCGCAGCTCGAATGGTAGAACAGCACCGCGTCGCCCGGCGTCATCTGGTTGCGCATCAGATTGCGCGCCTGGTAATTGCGTACGCCGTACCACGGGACGGTTTGCTCCGGCATCGCCGCCAGATCGTCGATGGAACAATCGTCGGGTTCGGATTTCATCAGCCAGTAGCGCATGCTTCTTTCTCCTCGGAGATACCGACAAACAAGACCGAGAGAAAAATAAAGGGTTGCGGCTTTCGCTCGCAACCCTTCTTTTTTGGTGGGGGCACAAGGATTCGAACCTTGGACCTACTGATTAAGAGTCAGCTGCTCTACCAACTGAGCTATACCCCCCGGAATTCTTTTTACTGCCGCCGACGAAACCGTCCGCGATTCCGTGCAGCACAAGCCGAGAATGTTAACGTGTTATTGCACAGGGCGCAACTTGAAGCATGAAAATCACGGCGTGAGCACTCGTCCACCGCGGCGGCGCACGTTGGTTCCGGCCAACCCGCCCAGGCCGTGGCGACTGTGTGCGTGGCAAATGGCACAAGCGAGCGCGTCGGCGGCATCGGGGCTGGGCTGGCCTTCGAGGCTGAGCAGGCGTTGAACCATGTGCTGAACCTGTTCCTTGGCAGCTTTTCCGTGACCTACCACCGATTGTTTGACCTGTAGCGCAGTGTATTCGACTACCGGCAGGTCGCAGGAAACGGCGCCGCAGATGACTGCGCCACGTGCCTGTCCGAGTAGCAGGGTGGATTGTGGATTGACGTTGACGAATACCTTCTCCACCGCTGCCACGTCTGGTATGTAAGCAGTGACAATTTCGCGTACGCCATCGAGCAAGGTTTTCAAGCGTTCGGGCAACTCGCCGTCACGGGTTTTGATGCAACCGCTGGCAACGTAAAGCAAGCGATTGCCGGTGACATCGATAAGGCCGAAGCCGGTGGAGCGCAGGCCGGGGTCGAGGCCGAGAATGCGGGTGGGGACGAGAGCCTGGGTGCTTGGTGTGGCCATTGTCAGGCGGCGATCACGGCCGTTCCGCTGACACAAACCATCAGCATGCCGTTGTCGGCGCCGAGTACTTCGTAATCGATGTCGATGCCAACGATGGCATTGGCGCCAAGCTTCTGCGCTTGTTCGGCCATTTCTTCCAGCGCCACTTTACGTGCGTCGGCCAGTGTGCGTTCGTAGGCGCCTGCCCTGCCACCAACGATGTTGCGGACCGACGCGAACAAATCTTTGACGATATTGGCGCCGATGATCGCTTCGCCGGTGACGACACCGAGGTAACGTTGGATCGGATGGCCTTCGAGTGTGGGCGTGGTGGACATTTGCATGGTGGGAACTCCATGGAATGGAATCGTTATTTTAGAGTGTTGGACACGGAGATGCCCGCGCGCATCCGTGAATGATAGTCGGCAGGCGTATTTTCTCGCGCTATGCTCGGTGGGCGGGTTAAACTGGGTTTCATATGATCCGGTGCTACGGTTGTTTTCTTGTCGGCACCCCCGCACTCCCATTGAATTTTGTTCCACGTGAAACCACATGGATGATGTCCCCTCTTTTTTCCTCATGCTTGGGGCTGCCGCTTTTTGTGCCGGCTTTGTCGATGCCGTTGTCGGCGGTGGTGGCCTAGTCCAGATCCCCGCGCTTTTTACTGCATACCCTCAACTTCCACCCGCAGCCTTGCTCGGCACCAACAAGCTGTCGAGCATCGTCGGCACGACGAGCGCGGCGGTACAGTACGGCCGCCGGGTGGTGATCCCCTGGCGAATTGCATTGCCTGGTGCCATCGCGGCTTTGATCAGTTCCTGGTACGGCGCCAAAACGGTCGTCCTGCTGTCGCCGACCGTGCTGCGTCCGTTGGTTCTTGTTTTGCTGATCCTGGTTGCGCTATATACCTTTTTGCATAAAGACTTGGGCGCAACATCCCGAGAACTGAGCTATGACCGCCGTTCGATTGCGACTGTCGTTGCCATTGGCGGAATCGTCGGTTTTTACGATGGTTTTTTTGGCCCAGGCACGGGAAGTTTTTTGATTTTTCTGTTCATCCGCTTTCTGGGAATGGATTTTTTGCGTGCATCGGTGACGGCAAAAATACTCAATGCTTCGACCAATCTTGTCGCCATCATTTTCCTTGCTCGCCATACTCAGCTGCTTTGGCAGTTGGGTGGAGTTATGGCGGCGTGTAATTTGACGGGTGCCTTGGTTGGGTCGCGCATGGCGCTGAAGCATGGCGTCTGCTTCGTGCGCAAGATGTTTCTTTGTGTGGTTACTGCGTTGATCGCCAAGCTGGCCTACGACACCATGTTCGGCTGATGTTCGAAAAGCCTTGTTTCACGTGAAACAAGGCTTGATATGCAAGAAATTCCTCAAGAATATTAATGGCTTGTATCGCATGATAGAATAGTGAGCTTTGACCTACCGATCATTGGCAATGAATGGACTTCATCTGATCGCCGACCTTTATCGGTGTGGCGGCGCTGGCATTGCGCTGTGCGAGCGGGAGGCCCTCGAGGCGATGTGCGTGCATGAATGCCGCGACGCGGGGTTGACGCCCTTGGGAACGTATTTCTATCAATTTCACGACGACAACGGTAAGGCGGCGGGTGTGACCGGAACCGTCGTGCTGGCCGAGTCTCACTTGGCTATCCACACGTGGCCGGAAAGCGGTGACATTACGCTGGATGTCTATGTCTGCAATTATTCCCGTGACAACAGCGAGCGGGCGCGCAGGGTATTTCGCCGTGTAATCGAGCACTTGGCGCCGGAAAGCTCAGTCGTTCATACCGTTGTACGCGGCCGGCCCGATGGGGGCGGTGACGGTGCACAGGCGCATTATCAGGAAAATCCATTGCCGCTCGATGCCGTGACACGCGCAAGAGCGCATTCATGAGCCACGCGGTCCCATCATCGATGGGCGACGATTTGCTGTTTGAGCTCCTGAACGATAACGCAGGGTTTTTTATCCGTGGCGGTAGATTGCTCGAACGTGGCCACTCCGCCTACCAGGATTACGAAGTCTGGGATACGCCCGCTTTCGGGAAGCTGTTCCGCCTGGATGGTTGTTTCATGACTTCGGAGCGCGACGAGTTCTATTACCACGAGAATTTGATCCAGGTTCCCGCACTGACGCACCCCCTACCCCGCCGGGCGTTGATTATCGGTGGCGGCGATGGCGGTTCGGCGGAGGAGTTGTTCAAGCATCCGTCGATGGAACGCGTCGTACTCGTCGAATTGGACGAAAAGGTCATCGACATCGCCCGCGCCCATCTGCGCGCGGTGCATCATGGCGCGCTCGATGATCCACGGCTGGAGATCCGGATTGGCGACGGTTTGACCTACGTCCATGAATCCGCACCGGCGGCCGGGGAGAAATTCGATCTTATCGTGCTGGATTTGACCGACCCGGTAGGACCGGCCGAGGCACTGTACAGCATGGATTTTTTTCGTGCCTGCCAGCACCTGTTGTCGCCGGAGGGGGCAATTACGCTACATATCGGTGCGCCGGTTTTTCAACCGCAGCGAGTTGCCGATCTGGTGACGGCGTTGCGTGCGGTTTTCACCCAGGTGCACCCGTATTTTCTTTACATACCTTTGTACGGCAGCCTATGGGGGATGGCATGCGCGTCCGATACGCTGAATCCGGCAGCCCTGTCCGCCGCCGAAATCGAAGCGCGCATTAGCGCACGGAAGATTCCCCTGCTGCAGCATTACAATGGCTTGATTCACTGCGCCCAATTCGCCCTTCCCAACCACCTGCGCGAACTGCTTGCCGGTTGATGTTGCGCGGGTGGCAATCAGGGGCGCCGCACGGGCACTTACCGCCATTTTCCTCCCGAGCTTGCCACGCTACCACCTTGCCGTGACCCGACTCTCCAACCGCAACCGCCCCGCTTCCACCCGCCCGCCGCTACCGTCGGATAGCCTCGGTTACGCGTTGTCGCAAGCGGCGGGGTTGGTTGCCGTGGTTCTCGATGGCGGCAACCTGACCGATGCCTTCGAGGCGCTGCACCAGGCTAATCCCGCATGGAGCGATGCCACGCGCGGTGCGATACGCGATCTGGCGTGGACGACGCTGCGCGATTACGGCCGGGGCGATGCCGTTTTACGCCACCTGCTGCGCGCGCCGCCGCCTTCCTTCATCCGTGCTTTATTGTTGGTGGCGCTGCTGCGTCTGGAGCGGCGGCCGGAACAGGCCCATACCGTCGTCGATCAGGCCGTGAATGCGGCTGCTGCCGCGATGCCCGGCCTCAAAGGCATGGTCAATGGCGTGCTGCGTAATGTTCTGCGGCAGCCTGACGCCCTGGCGGTCTGGCGTGAGGAGAGCGATGAGGCGCGCCATCGCCATCCCGCATGGTGGATTACCGCGGTACGCAATGCGCACCCGGTTGCCTGGGAGGCGGTATTGGCCGCTGGCAACAGTCATCCGCCAATGAGCCTGCGGCTGAATACGCGCCATGATTGCGTCGCAGCGCAGGCGCGTTTGCATGTTGAAAACCTGAACCCACGGCAGTTGGCCAATGGCGCGTTGCTGCTCGAACAGCCGCTTGCCGTTTCGCGTCTGCCCGGCCATGCCGAGGGCGATCTGTCGGTGCAGGATGCCGGCGCGCAATGGGCGGCCATTCTGCTCGACCCCCAGGCCGGCGAGCGCGTGCTCGACGCCTGCGCCGCACCTGGGGGAAAAACGGCGCATCTGTTGGAGCGGGCGGATATCGAATTGCTTGCGCTCGATATCGATCCGCGGCGCGCCGATCGCGTCCGCGCCAATCTCGATCGTCTCGGCTTGCGAGTTTCCGAACCAGGCCGCCGCCATCCCCGTGTCGATATCCGCGTTGCCGACTGCCGCGATCTCGCCACCTGGTGGGACGGTCGCCCGTTCGACCGTATCCTGGCCGATGTGCCCTGCTCCGCCTCCGGCGTGGTCCGGCGCCATCCGGATATCAAGTGGCTGCGCCGGCGTGAGGATGTGGCGGCTTTCGCCGCCCAGCAACGGGATATTCTCGACGTACTTTGGCAGACACTGTCGCCAGGTGGCACAATGCTTTATGCCACTTGCTCGGTCTTCGACGAAGAAAATCGTCTTCAGATCGAGCATTTTCATACCCGCCACCCGGATGCTGAACGCTTGCCGATCGAAGATCGCCCTGCGCTTCAGTTGCTACCGACCGCCGAACATGACGGTTTTTACTATGCCTTGCTGCGCAAACACGTGTAAAGCCACGCCATGGCGGCGGCTGGCGGCTTGGTGCGCCATGTTCTTGTGCGCCGTGCTCGTGGCGCTGATGGTGCCGGCGATGCCTGCGCATGCCGCTGAACAAGTCACCATCGAACACGCAGAGATCGTGCAGGACGCCGGCGGTTATGTGCTTAACGCCGATATCGATTTCGAGCTCAATCCCCGTCTGGCCGATGCCGTTGCACGCGGCGTATCGCTTTACTTCGTCACCGAGGTGGTGATCGAACGGCCGCGCTGGTATTGGTTCAACGCCGTGGCGGCGGAAGAGGCACTCAACTACCGCTTGTATTATCACGCCATCACTCGCAATTACCGGCTGTCCATCGGCAGCTTCCATCAGAATTTCGACAGCCTCGAAGCCGCCGTGCGCACCATGCAGCGCGTGCGCAACTGGCAGGTCGCCGATGCGGATGATTTGCAGGCCGGCGTGTCGCACGAGGTGTCCCTGCGCTTTCGTCTCGATACCAGCCAGTTGCCCAAGCCGTTTCAGGTGACCGCGATCGGTAGCCATGACTGGAATCTGGCGTCTGATTGGCTGCGGTGGACGTTCCTGCCGGGGGCGCCGACTTCCCGATGAAACGCATTGCGCTCGTCATCGTTGCGGCACTGGCCGGCATTTCGCTGTTCTTGCTCACGTCGGCAAGTGCGAATACCGATCTGTTCGCCAGCGCCTACCCCTATCTGCTGGCGCTCAACGGTATCGCCGCAGTGGCATTGGCGGGGCTGGTCGCCGTCCAGTTGCGTGGCTTGTGGCGGGAGCGCTGTGCGCGCCAGTTCGGCTCCCGCCTCAAATACCGGCTGGTGCTGATGTTTGCGCTGATCGCCCTGGTGCCCGGTGTGCTGGTCTATGCGGTGTCGCTTCAGTTCGTGGTCCGTAGCATCGAATCCTGGTTCGACGTGCGTGTAGACTCCGCGCTCGAAGGCGGTATTGCCCTGGGACAGAACGCGCTCGACTATCTCGTCGGGCAGGTCACCTCGAAAGCGCGCGACATGGCGCTCGATCTCGAAGAAAGCGAGCAGATCGTGCCCATGCGGCTGAACCGGCTGCGCGAAACCGCCCAGGTTGATAGCGCCACTGTGTTTGCCCTGAACGGGCAGGCACTTGCCACTTCGACCGACGACGTTGCGCAACTGATACCCGATCCACCGGTATCAAGCCAGTTGCGCCAGGCGCGGCAGACCCAGTACGTTCATACCGTCGACACGCAAGCGAACGGGCATCTGGTGATCCGAGTGCTGGTGCCGATCCAGCCCCGTTTTCTGGCGGGTGAGCCTTACATCCTGCAACTGACCCAGTCGGTACCCGAAACCTTCGCCCGCCACGCGGATGCGGTACAGGAGGCCTATCGGGAGTACCAGCAGCTCACCCTCGGCCGTGCCGGTTTGAAGCGCATCTACACGCTGACGCTGACGCTGACGTTGCTGCTCGCGCTACTGACCGCCGTGGCCGTTGCCTTCATTCTGGCGCGCCGGCTGGTGGCGCCGCTGGTGATTCTGGCCGAGGGCACGCAGGCTGTGGCGCAAGGCGATTTCAGTCCGCGCCAGGCGTTGCCGGCAAGGGATGAGCTGGGTGTGCTCACCCAATCCTTCAACCAGATGACGCGGCAATTGGAGGAAGCACGCGATGTTGCCGACCGCAACCGCGCGGCAGTGGAATCGGCCCGGGCTTACCTCGAAAGCGTCCTCGCCAATCTTTCCACCGGCGTGCTGGCTTTTACCGCCGAAGGTTCGCTGCGTGCGGCCAACCGTGGCGCGCTGGATATCCTCGCCGACGATCTGACCGGCTTCGAAGACATTACGCTGGAACAATGGCCACGCCACGAGGCTTTCCGCAATGCGCTGCTGGAGGGTTTTGCCGGCAACGAGGGCGACTGGCACGAGCAGATCGAAATACGGGCGAAGGACCGCCAGCCGCTTACGCTGCTGGTACATGGTTCGCGCCTGCCGTACAACGGCGGCCTCGTCGTCGTGTTCGACGATATTTCGCGCCTCATCGCCGCCCAGCGCACCGCCGCCTGGGCCGAGGTCGCGCGCCGTCTGGCCCATGAGATCAAGAATCCCTTGACCCCGATCCAGCTTTCCGCCGAACGTCTGGCCTTCAAACTCGCTGACCGCCTGGACGATGGTGGGCGCGAGATGCTCGAACGCGCCACGCAGACCATCGTGAATCAGGTCGAGGCGATGAAGAACCTGGTCAACGCTTTCCGCGACTATGCGCACCTGCCGGTGCCGATGCTGGGCGCGCTTGACCTCAACGGCCTCATCGCCGAAGTGCTCAACCTCTACGAAAGCTCGGCCATCCGCATCCGTACCCGTCTGGCGCACGATCTGCCGCCCGTTTATGGCGATGCCGCGCAAATCCGCCAGGTCATTCACAATCTGCTGCAAAACGCGCAGGATGCGCTCAGCACGACGGAGAGTGGCGCCATTGATATTTTTACCCGGCACGACGGCGATCGCGCCTTGCTTATATTCAGCGACAATGGTCCTGGATTTCCCACCGAGGTCCTGTCCCATGCTTTCGAGCCCTATTTCACCACCAAGGCGCGCGGTACCGGACTGGGTCTGGCGATGGTGAAAAAAATCGTCGATGAACATGGCGGCGACGTC
Organism: Azoarcus sp.; assembly: GCA_031556475.1. GTDB lineage: Bacteria > Pseudomonadota > Gammaproteobacteria > Burkholderiales > Rhodocyclaceae > Azoarcus. The sequence continues at coordinate 11,012 of JAVBSY010000072.1, read as the reverse complement.
CATCTCGCCAATCACGATGGCGGCGGTGCAGAAGTGCATATCCGTCTGCGTCTGGCAACCAGCAGCGAACATTGAACCATGGCAAAGATACTCATTGTTGACGACGAAATCGGTATCCGCGAATTGCTTTCCGAGATTCTGCGCGACGAAGGGCACGACGTCCTTCTCGCCGAAAACGCCGCCACTGCCCGTGCCGCGCGCAATGCCGGGCGGCCCGACATGGTGTTGCTCGATATCTGGATGCCTGATACCGACGGTATCACCTTGCTCAAGGAATGGTCCGCCAACGGCCAGCTCACCATGCCGGTGGTGATGATGTCCGGTCACGGCACCATCGATACCGCCGTGGAAGCCACGCGTATCGGTGCCATCGACTATCTGGAAAAACCCATTGCGCTTCAGAAACTGCTCGTCGCCGTCAAGCGCGGTCTCCAGCGTCCGGTCACCGTCGGTGCGCCGGCACCGCTGACGCTGGCGGCATTTACCCGCTCGACGCCGTTGCGTGAGCTCAAACGCCGTATCGACCAGATCACCGACAACGCGCGCGTGCTGCTGATGCGCGTGGGTGCGGGTAGCCTCGTCGAGTTGATCGCGCGCAGTGTGCAGCACCCGGGAGGCGCGTGGCTGGATCTGGCGAATGTGACCGCACCGCTCGATCTTTCCCAGTTGCAGGCCTGTCATGGCGGGGTGCTGTTTGTCGGCGAGTTGTCCCGCCTGTCGAGGGCACAGCAAAAAAACCTGGCCTTCGCCGTCGACCGCCTCGATCGCTATGACCTGCGCCTGGTGGTTGCCACCGACCACAACATCGACACGCTGCTTGCCGAAGGCTGGGACGAAACACTGCTGTCGCGCCTGTTCGAAGTCAGTCTGGCGCCGCCGTCGATTGCCGATATCCGCGACGATCTGCCCGAGCTTGCGGCGCAGATTCTGTTGCATCTGGTCGAAGGCAGCGAAGTGCCGCGGCGGCGTTTTTCCACCGCCGCGCTCAATCAACTGCGTACTCAACCGTGGCCCGGCGGCTATATCGAACTGCGCGCGGCAGTCAAATCGCTCGCGCTCGGCACGCTGGAGGAAGAAATCGGCTTGGCCGACGTACGCCGCCTGCTGACCCCTCCCCCTGAAATCGGCGCCACCGGCATCCAGCTCGACCAGCCGCTACGCGAGGCCCGTGAGGCGTTCGAGCGTATGTACTTCGAGCATCATCTACGTCTCGAAGGCGGCAACATGACGCGTCTGGCGGAAAAAACCGGCCTGGAACGCACACATCTCTACCGCAAGCTCAAACAGCTTGGCCTGCAGGCGGGGCGGCGGCATGAAGAAACATAGAGCATGCCAAAAGGCTATCCGTCGTCAGCCGCCCTGGACGTTATCCGGAAGTTTCTGCTTGTCCTCAGCATAGCGGGCGGCAGCCTGTTCGGCCTGATGTTCGCCGCTTCCGCGCTGAATCCGGGCTATGTCGAAAAAGTGGCGAAAGAACTCATTCGTCTTCAGATAGAGAAAAAGATCCACGAGAAAGTGGAATCCCTCGACGCAAAATTTCTATCCTCCAAAGCAGCCGGTTGGCTCAAGCAGCATGACGATGAGATTGCCCTCATCAGGCAGAAGCTGAACGAAAAGCTTCCCGAGAAAATCGCCGTGATCATCGCTGAAATGCAAAACCTGGATTGCGAATGCAGAAAAAAAGTGGAAAAAAATATCCGCTCCATCTTCGAGCAGCGGATCTCGAATGCGGCTGAAATACAGGAACGCCTGACTGCGCTCATTCGTACGCAGTACATGGAAACATCCGAGAAACTTACCCTCGAGTTTCGTATTTTTACTGCTACCAATGCATTGGTTTTCCTGTTCCTTGGGGTTGCGGTACTGATCAAGCGAGATGCCGGACTACACCTGCTTCCGATAGCGGTCGTGCTATTGGTGGCGGCACTGCTGGTAGGCTACCTCTATCTGTTCAACCAGAACTGGCTTCACACCATTGTCTTCGGTGACTACGTCGGTTTTGCATTCGTCGGCTATCTCGCCGTTGCATTTGCATTCCTTTGCGATGCGCTTTTCAACCGTGCCCGCATCACCACCAGGCTGTTGAACATACTGTTCAATGTCGTTGGCAGCAGCCTTCAGGCGGTGCCGTGCTGAAGCGGACACTCGGCCATTTGCCCCGGGATTGCGCAGCGCAACATCCTGTATCAACACATGGGGAGCACGCGTAGAATCCGTCTCCTTGAGTCCGCCAAGGGTCCGAATCAGTGAAGATCATCATCCTCGGCGCCGGGCAGGTAGGCGCGTCGGTAGCCGAAAATCTGGTTTCGGAAGCAAACGACATCACCCTGGTCGATACCAATCAGGATCAACTTTCCGTTCTGCGCGAGCGGCTGGAAGTACGTACCGTGCAGGGCAATGCCGCATCGCCGTCGATCCTGCGCGAAGCCGGCGCCGACGACGCCGATCTGCTGATTGCCGTCACCCAGTCGGATCAGACCAATCTATGCGCCTGCCGCATCGCCAAGACGCTGTTCAATCTGCCTACGCGCATTGCGCGGCTGCGGTCGACCGATTACGTCGATCATCCTGAATTGCTCGACGACAGCAATTTCGCCGTCGATTTTTCCATCTGCCCGGAACAGAGCGTTACCGACTACATCCAGCGCTTGATCGCCTTCCCCGAAGCCTTGCAGGTGCTCGAGTTTGCGGGCGGCATGGTCAGTTTGATCGGTGTGCGCGCCTTCGAAGGCGGTCCATTGGTCGGGCATCCGCTGAAGGCGCTGCGTTTTCACCTACCCAACATCGAAGTCCGCATTGCCGCGATTTACCGCAGCGGCGAGCCGATCATGCCCGAAGGCGATACGGTGATCATGCCTGGCGACGAGGTGTTCTGCCTCGCCGCCACGGTACACATCCGTCAGGTGATGCGCGAATTGCGGCGCACCGACCGGCCGATGCGGCGGATCATGATCGCCGGCGGCGGCAATATCGGCTTGCGCCTGGCGCGCTCGACCGAGCAGGATCACCATGTCAAGCTCATCGAGGTCAACGCCAACCGTGCCGAGTGGCTGGCGACCCAGATCGGCAAAACCCTGGTTCTGCACGGCGATACCACCGACGAGAAACTGCTCGAAAACGAAGGCATCGACGAAATGGATCTGTTCGTCGCCCTGACCAACGACGAGGAAGACAACATCATGTCCGCCTCGCTAGCCAAGCGCATGGGTGCGCGTCGCACGCTGGCGTTGATCAACCGCAAGAGTTACGTCGACCTGGTGCTGGGCGGGCCGATCGACATTGCCATTTCGCCCGCGCATACCTCCATCGGCACCTTGCTTGCCCACGTGCGCCGGGGCGATGTCGTTGCCGTGCATAGCCTGCGTCGTGGCGCCGCCGAGGCGCTGGAAATTGTCGCCCATGGCGACCCCAAGGACTCCAAGGTGGTCGGCAAGCGCATCGACGAGGTTCCACTGCCCAAGGGCACGAGTATCGGCGCCATCGTGCGCGACGAAAAACGCGCCGATGGCACGGTCGCCCGCCGCGCGGTCATCATTCCGCACCACGACACGCTGGTCGAGAAAAACGATCACGTCATCATTTTCTGTACCCACAAGAAGCTCGTGCGCAAGATCGAAAAACTGTTCCAGGTCGGCTTCTCTTTCCTCTGATCGAATGCGCCCCTACGCCCCTGCCTTCAACGCGCTCGGCCTGATCGTCATGATCTTCGGCCTGCTGATGGCCTTTCCGCTTACCGTCTCGGTTTACCTGGAAGACGGTGCCGCGCCCGCACACGAACAGGCGCTTGCCATCACCTTCTTCGCCGGCCTTGCGCTGTGGGCCATCACCCGCCGCCCGAAGCGCGACCTGCGGATCTATGACGGCTTTTTGCTCGTCGCCTCCGCGTGGATCGTGCTGCCGATATTCGGCGCCCTGCCCTTGCTGGGTTTCCTGCCCGATCTGTCGGTGATCGAAGCGTACTTCGAGGCCACATCCGGCCTCACCGCGACCGGTGCCACGGTACTCACCGGGCTGGACGACATGCCGATATCGATCAACCTGTGGCGCACCTTCATGCACTGGATCGGCGGCATGGGCGTGATCGTGCTGGTGGTGGCGATTCTGCCGCTGCTCGGCATCGGCGGCCGGCAGATGTTCAAGGCCGAAGTGCCCACGCCGATGAAGGAAAGCAGCCTGACCCCGCGCATTACCGAAACCGCAAAAGGCTTGTGGCTGACCTACTGCCTGCTTACTGCCGCCTGTGCGTTCAGCCTGTGGCTCACCGGGCTGGGGGGGTGGGACGCGCTCATCCACGCCTTCTCCATCGCCGGCCTGGGCGGCTTTTCCAGCAAGGATGCCTCGCTCGGCTATTTCAACAACGTCAACGCCGAAATGGTGGCGATCTTCTTCGCGCTGGCTTCGGCGCTCAACTTTTCCACGCACTACCTCGCGCTGTCGCGGCGCAGCATCAAGCCCTATCTATGTGATCCGGAAATCCCTTTCTTTTTCGGCGCCCTCCTCTTCAGCATCGTCCTGCTCACCGCCTATCTGATGCAGTTCAACGCCCACGAGGACTTGCCGACCACGCTGCGCTACGTCACCTTCCACATCGTTTCCCTGTCCACATCGCTCGGCTTGGCCACCTACGACTACACCCTGTGGCCGATGTTTCCGCAGTTGTGGATGCTCTTTCTCGGCAGCTTCATTTCCTGTTCCGGCTCCACCGGCGGCGGCATCAAGATGATGCGCGCGATCATCCTGTACAAGCAGGTCATGCGCGAAATCGTCCGTTCCCTGCATCCGCACGCGGTACGGCCGGTACGCCTGGGCGGCCAGCCGGTGCCGGAAAACATCCTGCACGCGGTGCTCGGTTTCAGCTTCATGTACATGGTCACCATCGTCTCGCTCACGCTGCTGCTGTCGGCCACCGGGCTCGAGCTCGTCACCGCGTTCTCGGCGGTCGTCGCCTGCCTCAACAACACCGGCCCAGGCCTGGATGCGGTCGGCCCTTCGACCAACTACTCATCCCTGAACGACTTTCATCTCATCATTCTGTCTTTCACCATGACTCTTGGCCGATTGGAAATCTTTACCCTGCTGGTCGTGCTCAATCCGGTTTTCTGGAAGCGCTGAAGCTACCTGAGCCAGTTCGGCGATGCCGATCAAGGCGCAGGTAGGCGGCTGCTCCGTATCGACAAAACGGCCGGACAGTTGCGCACATAGACGGTGGCGCGTCAGGTTCCGAAATGTGGCACCCGCCGCCTGCGTGGTGGTTTCAGGTTGAGGGCTTGATTTGGCTGCGCCTCCGGATCCGGTGGAAACATTTCGCCGTTGCGGATCATCCGGATAAACCCAAAGCGTTATCCGCAGACATAAGCAGCCGCTTCCGCGATAATCCCGGTTTGCCCCGGCACGGCCGAACGAGAGGACCCCGACGTGAGCCGCCTGAAAAACGATACCTTTTTGCGCGCACTGCTGCGCCAGCCCACCGACTACACGCCCATCTGGCTCATGCGCCAGGCTGGCCGCTATCTGCCGGAGTACTGCGAGACACGCAAACGCGCCGGCAGCTTCCTGCAACTGTGCAAAAGCCCGGCCCTGGCTTGCGAGGTCACGTTGCAACCGCTCGCGCGCTACGACCTCGACGCCGCAATCCTGTTTTCCGACATCCTCACAGTGCCCGATGCGATGGGCCTCGGCCTGTACTTCGCCGAAGGCGAAGGGCCGCGATTCGAGCGGCCGCTGCGCGACGAATGGGAAATCCGCAACCTCAGTGTGCCCGATCCCCATGCCGAGTTGCGTTATGTCATGGATGCGGTAGCCGAAATCCGCCGCGCGCTCGACGGCAGCGTGCCGCTGATCGGCTTTTCCGGCAGTCCGTGGACGCTCGCCTGCTACATGGTCGAAGGCGGCGCTTCCGACGACTACCGCAAGATCAAGACTTTTGCATATGGCCGCCCCGACCTGCTGCACCATATTCTCGATGTCACCACCAATGCCGTCATCGCCTACCTCAACGCGCAGATCGAAGCCGGCGCGCAAGCGGTGATGGTGTTCGATTCCTGGGGCGGCGTGCTGTCCGAGGCCGCTTACCGCGAATTCTCCCTGCGTTACCTGGAACGGGTTGTCGCTGGCCTGATCCGTGAACGCGACGGCCAGCGCGTGCCCAGCATCGTCTTCACCAAAGGCGGCGGTTTGTGGCTGGAATCGATTGCCGCCACCGGCGCCGACGCGGTCGGCCTCGACTGGACCATGGACATCGGTCGTGCCCGTACCCTGACTGGCGGGCGTGTCGCGCTGCAAGGTAACCTGGACCCCGCCGTGCTGTTCGCCCCGCCCGAAGCTGTTGCCGCCGAAGCCCGCCGCGTGCTGGATGCCTATGGCCCGCACCCCGGCCATGTTTTCAACCTCGGCCACGGTATCTCCCAGTTCACGCCGCCGGAAAGTGTTTCAGTGCTGGTTGATACGGTACATGAGCACAGTCGCCGCTTGCGGATCAGTGCTTGAGTTGGTCTGAGCGCACCCATGACGGCAGGAGGCTGTCAAGCAAAAAATTTTGCTGTGATCGCTTGACTTATACACACTGCGGCGGTTTCGTTGCGCCCAGTATGTGGGGCAGATGGCTTATGCCGTGGTATTTTCAATGCGTTGAATTTAAAGGGATTTTTTGTTGCGTAATGTTAGTGCAACATAACGGAAATGCTTGTGCCGCTTCATGTTGGCAGCAATTCGCCCAGTTTTTCAACAAAGTTGTCCACAGCTTTTGTGGACAAAGGAAGAGCGGATTACGCGGCAATTGCTTACCCTTCGTTTGTGCGGTTTTGCCTCAACAGACGCGCATAAACGATTGATTGGAATCAGTTTGCCTGGAAACGGCCATTGTCCGCATGCGTATTGTCCGCGTCGCCTTGCCGGTACCGATACCGCAACTGTTTGATTATCAATCGGAAGATGCATGCGACGATGATCTTGGGCGCTGCGTTCGCGTTCCTTTTGGCCGTGGGGAAAAAAGCGGCCTGATCGTCGCCCTGCCGCCTGCGTCCGGCGTCGACGCTACCCGGCTCAAGCAACTTCACCACATCCAGCGCGACGTGCCGCCGTTGCCGACGGATTGGCTGGCGTTGGTCGAATTCGTTGCGCGCTATTACCACGCACCGCTGGGCGAAGTCGTCGCCCTTGCGCTACCGCCCGGCCTGCGTCGTGCCGATAGCGTCGGTGGTGCGGCGCAGGCCGATCCACTGCTTACCCTTTCTTCCTCGGGCCATGCCGCGCTCACCGCAAACCGCCGTGCCAGCCGCGCACTGGAACTGCTTCGCCAGGCACAGGAAAACGGCTTGCCGGCGCGACTTGGCACCCTGCGTGCATTGCCTGCCGGCGCAGCGGCGCGCGATGCACTCAAACGCGGCTGGTTGAGTGAGGTGGATGGCGAAGACAGATTGGCGGATAGCGAGGCAAGCTATTCTGCCAGCCCTGCGCTGACTGCCGAACAGGCGGCGGCACTTGACCGCATCGAAACGGCCCCGGCCGGTTTCCGCACCTGGCTGTTGCACGGCGTAACCGGCAGCGGCAAAACCGAGGTTTATCTGCGTCTTGCCCAGCGCACGCTTGCGGCAAAGCGGCAAGTGCTGATGCTGGTGCCCGAAATCGCACTGACACCTCAGCTTGAAAGTCGTGTTGCGCAGCGTTTTCCACTCGCCAATGTGGTCAGCCTGCATTCCGGGCTGGCGGCTGGCGCGCGTTCGCGCGGCTTCGTCCAGGCGCTCAGCGGCGATGCCGACATCGTCCTCGGTACGCGGCTGGCCGTGTTCGCGCCGCTACCCAAGCTTGGTTTGATCGTCATCGACGAAGAGCACGATGCATCGTATAAACAGCAGGAAGGTGTGCGCTATTCGGCACGCGACGTCGCCATATGGCGCGCGCGCCAGCGCGACGTGCCGGTGATACTGGGGTCGGCGACCCCATCGCTGGAAAGCTGGCGGCAGGCGCACAACGGGCGTTACGCCTTGCTTACGCTGGGCCAGCGGGCGGTGGCTGCCGCGCTGCCCAAAGTCCGCTGCATCGATACCCGCCGGCTGCGGCTGGATGAAGGGCTCAGTCCAGCCTTGCTCGATGCTGTCGGCCAGCGTCTTGCGCGCGGCGAGCAAAGTCTTGTCTTCATCAATCGCCGTGGCTATGCACCGGTATTGTCGTGTCCATCCTGCGGTTGGGTTGGTGCTTGCCCGCATTGCACCGCCAACCTTGTCGTTCATCTGGCCGACCGTCGCCTTCGTTGCCACCACTGCGGCTGCGAAGGCGCGATTCCGCACGCCTGCCCAAGCTGCGGCAACCAGGACATCCAGCCTTATGGCCGCGGTACACAGCGTGTCGAAGCGCGTCTGGCCGAACTGTTTCCCGCCGCCCGCGTGCTGCGCGTCGACCGCGACGCCGCGCGCACCCGCGCGCAGTGGGAAAGTCTGCTCGGCACCATTGCCGATGGTGAGGCCGATATCCTCGTCGGCACACAGATGATGGCCAAGGGGCACGACTTTCCCCTGCTTACGCTGGTCGGCGTGATCGGCGCCGACGCCTCGCTGCACGCTGCTGACTTCCGCGCCCCGGAACGCCTGTTCCAGCACTTGATGCAGGTGGGCGGACGTGCCGGGCGCGGTGAGCGGCCCGGTGAAGTGCTGATCCAGACCGAGTACCCGCTGCATCCCCTGTACGGCCACCTCGCGCGGCACGACTTCGACGCCTTCGCCCGAATGGCGCTGGACGAACGCCTGCAGGCCGGTTTCCCCCCCCATACGCATCAGGCTATGCTGCGTGCCGATGCCCCCGTGTTGAACGATGCCGTTCAATTCCTGCGCCGTGCGCACCTCATCGGTGCTGAACTGGCTGAAGGTGTGCGCCTGTTCGATCCAGTACCAATGCGTCTGACCCGTCTGGCGCGGCGCGAACGCGCTCAACTACTGGCCGAATCCGACCGGCGCGACACGCTGCAGAATTTCCTCAAGGCCTGGATTGCCGCCCTCTACGGCCAATCCACTGCGCGTGACCTGCGCTGGCAGATCGACATCGATCCGCTGGAGGTTTGAAATGGAGCAAGTACGGCAAAGGTAGGCATATCGCGTAACCTTGCCTCGCGCCATGACAAAGCAGTAGTGTGACGACCCATGAGTCCGATCACCCATTTTCTGGCCAGTTGGGTTGTTTTCGAGCCCCACCTGCGCACCGACCGTGACCGGGTGCTGGTCCTGGCCGCCGGTCTGGCGCCCGACCTCGACGGCATTGGCATCATCATCGACTTCGCCATGCGCGCACTCGGTCTGATGCCGACCGACTACTACCAGGGTTGGCACCGCCATTACGCACACGGCATCGCCGCTGCGCTGCTGCTGAGCGCGTTGGCCGCGTGGTATGGCACTGATCGCTATCGTGCCGCCATTGCCGCCTTTCTTTGTGTGCACCTGCACTTCCTCTGTGATCTTGCCGGCTCTCGCGGCAGCACGGCCAGCGACCTCTGGGGCCTGTACTATCTGGGGCCGTTCGATAAAAACTACGAATGGGTATGGGGCGGGCAGTGGCCGTTGATCGGCTGGCAGAACACCTGCATTTCCATTGTGTTGATGCTGCTTTTACTGTTCCGTGCCTGCCACACGGGTTATTCGCCGCTCGGTCTGATCAATGCGCGCGCCGACGCGGTTTTTGTCGCTGTTCTGCGCGATTGGCGGCAACGCTTGTTTTCACGGCCATAGCCGTGCAGCGCCGCGCACACCGGACGCATCGCCGTGCCGTGCCGGCAGCAAACGGGTGGTGACCGCGTCGGAAAAAACATGCGGCAGCCATAACCGGGGCACATTGCGATACAGCCGCTCAAGCTTGGATAGCCCACCGCCGAGCACGATCACATCCGGATCGAGCAGATTCATCACCACTGCCAGACTGCGCGCGAGCCGTTCCTCGTAGCGGCACAGGCTGTCCTCGCAGGCCGGATCGCCCGCCTCCGCGGCGCGGGCAATCGCGGCGGCGTCCAGCGAGCCACCATGACGGCGGGCATGGTCGGCCGCCAGCCCGGGGCCGGACAACCACGTCTCGACACAACCGCGCCGACCGCAATAACACATCGGTGCAAACGGATCCGCCGGATCCGCCGGATCCGCCGCAGGCAACGGAGAATGCCCCCATTCGCCGGCGATCGCGTTGGCGCCCGTCAACAGGCTGCCACGCGCAACGATGCCACCACCCACGCCGGTGCCAAGAATGACGCCGAACACCGTCTCCGCTCCCGCGCCGGCCCCATCGGCCGCCTCCGACATGGCGAAGCAGTTGGCATCGTTGGCAAGGCGGATTTCGCGCCCCAGCAAGCGCGAAAGATCGGCCTGCAGTGCCTGACCGTTGAGGCAGGTGGAGTTGGCGTTGCGTATACGGCCCGTCAAACGTGAAACCGAACCCGGCGTACCCACACCGACGCTGACGCGAGCGCCCAGTTCGGTCTCCGTTGCCGTTACCAGCGCGGCCACCGCCGACAACGTAGCGCGATAATCATCTTGCGGCGTGGGCACACGACGGCGTAGCAATTCATCGTTGTCACGGGCGAGCACGACAACTTCGATTTTGCTGCCGCCAAGGTCTACACCGAGACGTAAGTTGTTAGTCATGATATTTTTTTGATCTTCTGCATCATTGGCTAGTGTTGCAGTCAGATGTTTATTGTGGAGCTCTTCGAGCATTCACTCATTTTCACGTTTTCTACAAGGGGGAGCTTACATAAATATGCATAGTCTTACTTGCAGCTTCCATAATTCTGTATGGTATTTGCGTTGCAGCATATTAGCCCAATGATTTCAATAATCAGAGTTTGATGCGCTTAGTATTTTTTAGTTTTATAATCAAATCGCGGAGTGAGTACGATGCCCAGGGCAATCGCACCTTCATGTCATAAACCCGAGTAACTCGGCGCGAAAGGAGTCAGATGTGGCTGCCAGCATTCGCTTGGTCTTGATGCTGCCCTTGCGCGAGGAGTTCAGGCGAAGCAGGTTCATTACGATGTGTCG
>JAVBSY010000104.1:0-4989 GCA_031556475.1 Azoarcus sp. | reverse complement strand
GTACCACAGCCAGGGGCGAAGGCGGGCTTCGTAGCGGTGCAGGCGGCCTTCGGGGCCCAGATGGGTGAAGCGGGCGCATTGGCCGTTGAGGTAGCGCACGCCGGCGGCGGTCTGGATTTCGACGCTGAGCGATTGGCCCAGTAGGGCGTCGGGGTCGATGTCGCGTTGTTCGCTCTTGAGGGTGAGGCTGAGGTCGAAGAGGCGGGAGAGTTCTTCGCGGCCGGTCAGACTGTCAAAGCGTAGGGCGTCCCCCAGGGGCGTCAGGGCGTTGAGCGTGCGGTTCATGCAGGGTTCTCCGCGGGCGGAATTCGGGGAGACAGACACCGATGACGTTTGCACGGGCGGGACCGAACGGAGGCGCTCGACGGGCGTGCGGACTTGTTGCCAGGATTGTCGGACGAACTGTCATCGTGTGATGCTGTGCGTGTATGACAAAAAGCCAGCTGATGATGTGGGATAGCGATACTTGTTGTCAAGTGTTTGACATTCAGTTGCGGACTTCGCCAAGCTCCCGATCATTCGTTTCGCTCGGGGACGGGCGGTACGCGTCAGGCCGGTTCGAAGTGCTCCACCATCAGTTGGTACGCTGGGTGGCGACCGGGCGCCGTCGGCTGTCCAGGGCAATCAGGACGCCGGCGAAGGCGATGGTGAGGATGCCGCCTAGGGCAATGCCGTCGGGTACGTGGTCGAACGCCAGCCAGCCCACCAGCATCGCCCACACGAGTTGAACGTACAGGATCGGTGACAGCACCGAGGCTGGCGCTTCTCGGAAGGCGCGGGTGAGAAGGAAATGGCCCGTGCCGCCGAATACGCCGAGCAGCATGATCAGCACGGCATCCACCGGGCCGGGCAGCGGGCCGCCCCAGTTCCACGGCAAGGTGAGCGACATGGCGCAGGTGCCGATGAGCGCGGTGTAGAAAAGCATCGTCACCGGGTTTTCGGTGGGTGAGAGCTGGCGGGTGAGAACCTGGTAGACCGCATAGGTGAGTGCGGCGCAGAAGGCGAGCACGATGCCTTCCAGCACGAGGCCGTTGCCGGGGCGGGCGATCAGCAGCACGCCGATGAAACCGATGACGACCGCACCCCAGCGCAGCTGGCCGATGCGTTCGCCCAGAAAGGGCCGCGCCATCAGCGTTACCAGCAGTGGCGCGGCGAAGACGATGGCGGTCGTTTCCGCCAGCGGCATGCGCGAGAGCGCGGCCATCCCGAAGAAGGTGGTGCCGAGCAGGCAGAAAGCGCGAACGATCTGGCGTCCGGGCCGTGTCGTGCTGATGAGGCGGCGTCGCATCGACGGTGCGAGGAATATCAGCATCAGCAGAAAATGCCCGATGTAGCGCGCCCATACCAGCATGGGCACGGGGTAGGTGCGGGACAGGTATTTCGCCGTGGCGTCGAGCAGGACGAAGAAGAACAGGGCGCCAAGCAACAGGAAGACGCCATGCAGGAGACGGGGAGGGGCGTTGGTCATGCAGGAATGCTGTTTTTGTCTGGGAGGCGGTGGGTGCGAGGCGGAGAGCGTTTCAGCCGGTGGCACCTTCGATGTAGTAGTCGAGCCGTCCGCGCGGGGCGAGGTATTCGACGACGTCGAGCGGCAGTTTTGCCGGATTGACGGCGGAGACGATCTCCAGTTCGACTTCCTGCAGGTCGAGCAGCATGGCTTCGCTACGCGGGATATCGGCATCGTGAAGCATGACCAGCGGATGCAGCAGGTCGTCGTCATGCGTTTCGACGACGAGGCCGACCGCGCCATTGGAAAGGGAGACGAAGGTACCGGGTGGGTAGACGCCCAGGGTACGGACGAAGAGCGACAGGAGATCCGGGTCGTAATGTTCTTTTTCTCTGTCGAACAGGCGGCGCAGGGCCGAGGCCGGCGTGTGGGCCATGTGCAGATCGAAAGGATTGCACAGGTTGTCGTAGCGGTTGGCGATGGCCGCGATGCGGGCCAGGCGCGGGATTTTTCCGCCGGCAATGGCATTGGGGAAGCCGCTGCCGTCCCAATGCTCATGATGGCAGGCGATGATGTTGCGTGCGGCTGCCGGCAGATCGCGAATCGCCGCCACCGCCTTGATGCCGTAGCCGATGTGGGCGCGGTAGAACGATTCTTCCGGCGGTGTGCGCGAAGCTGAGCGCAGGATGCGCGGCGGGATTTCGCTGTTGCCGACGTCGTGGAGCAGGGCGCCCACGCCGAGCAGGCGCAGTTCCTCTTCCGATAGTTTCGCCGCGCGGCCCAGCAGCAGCGAGAGCGCCATGACGTTGAGGGAGTGAAAAGCCAGGCCGGCCTCGCGGCTTTTCTGGTTGACCAGATGAACGACGACGCTTTCGGCGCCGATCAGGCTGTCGACGATGCGGCCGACGAGTGCTTTCGACTTGGCGTGCGCTTCGGTGGGGCGGCCGGGCACGGCTTTCAGGATGTCGCCGGCGGCAATCGCTTCCTGCTCGAACTGGCGCTCGCGCCGTGCAAGCCCTTCGCGCCGTTGGCGCAGGTGTTCGAGGCGGACGCGCTTTTCGTCGAGCATGCCGGCCAGCGCGGCGGTGGAAAAATCTTCTTCGTCGGTTCCGGCCGGCACGTCGCCTTGCGGCAGCGGTTCGGCATCGCTACGGGTCGGATCCCAGGCGATCTCGGTTAGCCCCATTTCGTGCAGGGCGCGGATCTGCCTTTCGTTGGAAAGGCGGAACTCGTTCAGCAAAAAGGGATGGCGCAGCCAGCCGACCTCTGTAAGCGAGATGAAAATGCCGGGTTGGAGGCGATTGATGCCGAGCTTTTCCATGGATGTCGTTGTCTGGCGAGGGGCCGTTTCTATTGGTCTGCGTACTAATTAATCGGGTGGTTGCGAATCGCTTCGATCAGCCAGCCGTTGAAAACGCCGCGCGCGGCGTCGATCACCTCGCCGGCGGTCAGGCCGATCGGGCCGATGCCTTCGCGCGCCAGGCGGTCGGCCGCCAGGCCGTGCAGGTGCACCGCGGCGATCAGTGCCGGTTCGGCCGGCCAACCTTGCGCGAGCAGGCTGACGATGAGGCCGGTGAGCACGTCGCCCATGCCGGCCGTGGCCATGCCTGGGTGTCCGCTGCCGTTGATGTACCAGCGGCCATCCGGGGTGGCCACGAGGCTACCACAGCCTTTGATCACGACCAGCGATTTCAGGCTGCGAGCCAGTTCCAGGGCCGCGCCGAGGCGGTTGTGCTGCACGGCGGCGGTGTCGCTGCCGAGCAGGCGCCCCGCTTCGGCGGGGTGGGGGGTCAGTACGGTGGGCGCGTGGCGTTGCAGCAGCGCGGTGCGCAAGGCGGTGTCCTGGCCGAGCAGGTTGAGGGCGTCGGCGTCGAGCACCAGGGGAATGTCGCGTTGCAGCGCACCGACAAGCAGCGGTGCGGCTTCTGCGCGGGTGCCGAGGCCGGGGCCGGCGGCGAGTGCGGTGAGATTTTCCGGCAGAGCATTGGCTTTGCGCAGCATCAGTTCGGGGTGGATGGGGTCGACAGTCGGCGCGTGTTCGTCGAGCAGGCCGACCAGTACGCGCCCGGCGCCCAGCCACAGCGCGGCGCGGCCGGCGAGCAGTGCCGCGCCGGCCATGCCGTTGTCGCCGCCGAGAATGCCAGCGTCGCCGTAACAGCCCTTGTGCGTGTTGCGCGGGCGCGGTTGCAGTTGAGCTCGAAACAGGCTGGGGCGGATCGCATAGCCACGGGCGGGTACCCAGGCGGGGCCGTCGATGTCGAGCCGGTGCACCGATACGTCGCCGCAGTAGTCGGGGCCGTCGAGCGTGAGCAGGCCGGGTTTGAGTGCGATGAAGGTGGTGGTGTGGGTGGCGCGGAAGGTGGCGCCAAGCCGTTGCCCGGTGTCGGCATCGAGCCCGCTCGGCACGTCGAGCGCCATGCGCGGCGCATGCTGGGCGTTGAGCATGGCGATCCAGTTGGCCAGCCGGCCCCCGACGGGGCGTTTCAGTCCGATGCCGAACAGGGCGTCGACGACCAGCGCCCATCCCTGGGCGGGTGTGGCGGGCGGCTCGGTTACGGTGCTGCCGCCCGCGGCGAGGTAGTCCGCGTGTGCCTTGGCTGCTTCCGGCGGCAGGTTTTCCGCCGTGCCGGCGAAGGCGACGATGACGTCGCGCCCGGCCTGGCGCAGATGCCGCGCCATGACGAAACCGTCACCGCCGTTGTTGCCGGGGCCGCAGGTGATGAGGATGGGGCCGGGGCGGTCCATGATGAGACGCACCGCGTCTTCCGCCGCAGCGCGGCCAGCGCGCTCCATGAGTGATGGATGGGCGCTGGGGATGAGCTTGTTTTCGATTTCGCGGATGCCGGCGACCGGGTAGATGGGCTGGGAGGGCAGGAACATGGGGCGCTTCCGGTATTCGGTATGGCGGAGGAAACGATTTTACGGGCTCGCGCGCCCCTGTGCGGTACGAGTGTATGTAAATCAGGCGAGGGCGACCGTTTCCGGCAGGCGTGGCGGGGCCGGGTGGCCGCCCGATTTCAATGTCAGTCGGGGTGGCGTTTTTCGAGGCGCATTTCGTACACGGGTTCGATATCGCCGTTTTCGCCGATGGCTTCCAGGCGTACGGTGAAACCCCACAGCCGGGCGATGTGCTTCATGACTTCCTCCACATTGCCGCCGAGCGGGCGGCGGCGGTGTGTTTGCAGGCGCAGGGTGAGCGAGCGATCGCCGCGCAGATCGACGTTCCAGACCTGGATGTTCGGCTCCTGGCTGCCGAGGTTGTAGTGTTCGGACAGAATTTCACGCACGCGGCGGAAGCCCGAATCGTCGTGGATGGCCGAGACCTTGAGTTTTTCCTCGCGGTCGTCGTCGAGCACGGCGAACAGGCGGAAGTCGCGCATCACTTTGGGCGACAGGTATTGGGCGATGAAGCTTTCGTCCTTGAAGTTCTTCATGGCGAAATCGAAGGTTTCGCGCCAATTGCTGCCGGCGATGTCGGGGAACCAGCGGCGGTCCTCGTCCGTCGGTTCTTCGCAGATGCGGCGGATGTCGCGCCACATGGC
>JAVBSY010000073.1:0-11089 GCA_031556475.1 Azoarcus sp. | reverse complement strand
CGACCCTGCGAATGTCACGCGCAATGCCGTCGGCACCGCCACGCTCACATTCACCCCCCCGGCGTCCGGTTCCGATCAAACCGCCGCCACCCTTGAATACACGCTGAACGGCCACAGCGGTTCGTTCGAGCTTGCGCGTTTTATCGCGCAACCGACACCCCTCACCGGTTCGTGGAGAATCTTCTACAGTTCCGCTGGATACTCCTCTACCCCATACCCTGGTATCGCCACCATGGAAAACACCGGCGGCAATCACTACCGTTTGACAACCGGAGGGTATGACCTCGACGGCGCTTTTCTTCCACGTCACGTCTATGACCTGGATCTCAGCGGCTCCGGCCCCGTCTTCACTGGAAGCGGCCGTTTTTCGGAAGATCGCACTTCTACCGAGGGAACCATTGAAATCGAACGCCTGCAAGTGGAAAACGGCGTCTTGATGTTCGAATACGCGAATACACTCACCAAAGGTTCGGGGGTCGACCCGACCTCGCCAGAAACCTTTCCCGATACGATCGTCGGCTTCCCCCCTCCGAACGACGGTTATCCGTACATCGAAGGCGCCGGCTTTTACCAGAGCGGCTGGTGGTGGGATCCCTCGAAAGACGGCATGGGGCTCAATGTCGAACAGCAGGGTGACACGATAGCGGTCGCCTGGTATCACTTCGACGAAGACCGCTCGCCCACTTATGCGCTGCTCGCGGGCAAACTTGTCGGTAACACGCTGAGCGGCGAATTGCAGACGGCTTCCGGCCCACCTCCCGGCCCGACATACGATCCGGCGGATGTGTCGCGCGAAACCGCCGGTACCGCCACACTCAACTTTACTTCCACCACCTCCGCCACCTTCGAATACACGTTGAACGGCCACAGCGGCTCGCTCGACCTCTCCCGTTTCACCGCGGAGCCAATACCGCTCGCCACCGGATCATGGAAATACGACGCCGCTTATGCGGAATGGGGCTGCATTGTCGTCATGTCCCTCCCTTCCTGGGGAAACACCGCCAGCGGTATCGCCACGATGGAGAAAACGGGCGACAAGCTTTACCGTCTGACGACCCAAGACGATAACGGTATCGAGTCCTGTGCCTACGACCTGGAACTCACCCAATCCGGCTCGATTTACACCGGAAGCGGCCAAGGCTCTTGCGTCGACCGCGGCGGGAATCCCGTCGCCATCAATGCCGTCACGGTCAAGCGCCTGCAAACAGAAAACGGGGCTCTCGTATTCGACTACACGTCGTCCAGTTACGGACATCAGCGGAATTCCACCGAGGCACCTGCTTCGTGTATGGAAAATGGAAGCCTCAGCGGCACCCCGTACGACAACACCAAGCCGTAAATCACCATTGTTCCCGACGCCCGCTTTGAAAAAGGCGGGCGCCGTACATCGCACAATCCCAATAATCGACAGACAGGGAAAAATATGAAGACCACCGCATCGGTGATCGCCTTCACCGCTTTGCTCAGCGCCAGCATTACCGCCAACGCCGGCGACTACCAGGGTTGGTGGTGGAGCGCGGCAACCGATGGCATGGGGTTGAATATCGAACAACAGGGTGACACGCTGGGGGTGGCCTGGTACCACTTCGACGAGGACCGCTCACCCAGCTACGTCCTGCTCGCGGGCAAGCTCGTCGATGATGTGCTGAGCGGCGAACTGCAGGCCGCCTCCGGCCCGCCTCCCGGCCCCGGCTACAACCCGGCGGACGTCGTGCGCAATACCATCGGCACCGCCACACTCACGTTCAAACCCTCGGAGCCCGGTTCCGATCAAACCACCGCTACTCTCGAGTACACGATGAACGGCCGCAGCGGTTCGCTCGTGCTTGCGCGCTTCGCCACGCAACCGGCGCCACCTGCCGGCCCGTGGAGCGTGAGCTACAGCACAGCGGGCAGCGCGCCCAATAGGATCGGTGGCTCCGCCTTCATGAAAAACACAGGTGGCAATCACTACCGCTTGGCAATAGGATATCAGAGCCTCGGTGGTACCGATTTTTTCCCACGCCATGTTTTTGACCTGGATCTCAGCGGCTCCGGTTCGATCTTCACTGGAAGCGGTCGCTTTTCGGATACCATAGACTTGACCGAAGGGGCTGCCGAAGGCACTGTCGAAGTCAAACGTCTGCAAGTGGAAAACGGCGTATTGATTTTCGATTATGTGAGCACGGTCACCAAGGAATGGGGCGTCGATCAAGTTTCTCCAAGATCCGTCCACGAAATACTTGTCGGCTTTCCGCCCCTCAGGGCAGGCGTTCCTCCATATGGCTTCCCGCCCCTCAACGCAGGCGCGTCGAGCGGCTTCCCACCGGCTCCGTACTCCGGCTTTTACCAGAGCGGCTGGTGGTGGGATCCCTCGAAAGACGGCATGGGGCTCAATGTCGAACAACAGGGCGACACGATAGCGGTTGCCTGGTATCACTTCGACGAAGACCATTCGCCCAGCTATGCGCTGCTCACGGGAACGATCGCGGAAGATCCGCAGACCGCTCGCTACGTGCTGACCGGTCCGCTCCAGAAAGCCTCCGGCCCGCCTCCCGGTCCGGGATACGACCCGGCGAACGTGTCGCGCGAAACCGCCGGCACCGCCACGCTCAGCTTTACCTCCGCAACCTCCGCCACGTTCGAATACACGCTGAACGGCCACAGCGGCTCGCTCGATCTCTCCCGTTTCACCGGGGAGCGGATACCGCTCTCCACCGGATCGTGGAAATACGCATCCGGCTATATGAAACGGGAGTGCGCGGATGCCAACCCTCTCGTCGTCGAACTTTGGCCGGGGGGGGCCATCGGTACCGCCACGCTGGAAAAAACGGGCAACAACCAATATCGCCTGAAAGCCCAGCCCAGCTTCCTCTTCGCATCTTGCACATATGATCTGGTGCTGATCCAGTCCGGTTCGATTTTCACCGGGAGCGGTCATGGCACATGCCTCAACGACACCGGACGAATCGTCGCCATACGCTCCATCACGGCAAAACGTCTGCAAACGAAAAACGGAATGCTCATATTCGACTACGCACTTTCCAACCACGGACGAGAAGATGCCTTGTGCAAAGAAGACGGAAGCCTCATCGGCATGCTGCGCACCGGCACCAACCCGTGAGTCGCCACTACTTCCGGCGCCCGCTCTGGAAAACGCGAGTGCCGCACGACACAACTCCACTCAGTGACACACAGGGAGAAAGAACATGAAAATCACCGCATCGGCGCTTGCCCTCGCCATCCTGCTCGGCGCCGGCAGCGCCAACGCCGCCGACTACCAGGGCTGGTGGTGGAGCGCAGCAACCGACGGCATGGGGCTCAACGTCGTGCAGCAGGGCGACACGATGGGGGTGGCCTGGTATCACTTCGACGAAAACCGCTCGCCCAGCTACGTCCTGCTCGCGGGCAAGCTCGTCGATGGGGTGCTTAGCGGCGAACTGCAGGCCGCCTCCGGCCCGCCTCCCGGCCCCGGCTACAACCCGGCGGACGTCATGCGCAATGCCATCGGCACCGCCACGCTCACGTTCAAACCTTCGGAGCCCGGTTCCGATCAAACCACCGCCACGTTCGAGTACACGCTGAACGGCCGCAACGGCTCGTTCGAGCTTGCGCGCTTCGCCATGCAGGAAGGCTTGCCCGCAGACAACAGCACACAGGACAAATTCCGTACATGGGAATACACGTCCAATCATTCGGGAAGCTGCGGCGAATCGACAAGCGCCGGCATCGCCACATTGAGCGTATGGGCTTCTGTGTGGCACAGTCCCTCAGACTACTACTATACCCTGACAACCCGAGCCCCCAATGCCAGCGGATACTGTTCATACCGCATGTACCACAGGGATCTCAGGCAATCCGCCACCGGCCTGACCGGAAGCGGCACGTTTTATTGCCATGGGCTCAACAGCGACAACACCCACGGCGCTCATTCTGGAACCATCACGGTCAATCGCCTGCAAATCGAAAACGGCGCCCTGATATTCGACCACTCGCGCCAGCATACCGAAGGGTCGCAGCAGGGCTGCAGCGATACGCCGGCATTCGTTACCACCCCTTTTTTCAGGAACAACGCTTCCAAGAGCGACTGGTGGTGGGATCCCGCGCAAGACGGCATGGGCGTCAATATCGAGCAGCGAGGCGACACGCTGGCACTCGCCTGGTACCATTTCGACGAGGATCGCTCGCCCACCTACACGCTGCTCGCGGGCAAGTCCGTTAGCGGAGCAATCCTGACCGGGCCGCTACAGAAAGCTTTCGGCCCCCCTCCCGGTCCTGGATACGACCCGGCAGCGGTTTCGCGCGAATTCGCCGGTACGGGAATGATCAGCTTCACATCCGAAACCTCCGCCATTTTCGAATACACGCTCCCAAACGGGTACAGCGGCACGCTCAACCTTGTCCGTTTCACCGCACAGGAAATTCCTCTCGCGGGTACATGGAAGTACTTCGCCGACCGTGACATATCACCGCCTTACATGGGAGTACCCTCTACTCCCGCCGTTTTCATCGGTACCGCCACGATGGAAAAGACCAACGACAGCCACTACCGCTTGACGACCCGGGAAACAAATCCCGCGAAATCCAGCATCCATACCTGTGCGTATGATCTGGCGCTTACCCAAACCGGCTCGATGTTCACTGGCGACGGCCAAATCTCCTGCACCGACGACAAGGGAGAGTCCATCGCGGACGGGACTATCGTGGTCCATCGCCTGCAAGCGGGCGAAAAACAGTTCATGTTTGATTACTATCAGGCAGGCTATCTCCACGGAAGTGGAATACTCAGTGGCACTCGCCAAGACGCCACCCCATGAGAAACTTTTCATGCCGGTCACGTCATCCAGCACTTTTCATGGGCACATGCGTGCCCCGCTCTCTTGAGCCGCGCGTAATGTCATGGCTGACAAGGCATCCCGTGTAGACGATGCCTGGAAACCCTTCCGCGTGTGGCGACTACACCGGCGACATGAAAGTGACGCTCACCGCGGAAAGAAGGCCGGTGGCGGAAGGAACGAAATGCGCGCGTATCCGAAACAAGCGGCCACCGCATTGACCGTTTCGCAAATTTCCACATTTCCACGAATACCGGGTTCAACGAAGTTAGCGCGATTCCCGATGACCTTCATCGGGGCGACGCGTGTGAATACCACTGGCAAGCCACGATCCAGATGCGGGAAATGACGCGGACCGCTGCCGAAAGCGATGACG
The DNA here is from genome assembly GCA_031556475.1 of Azoarcus sp. Classification (GTDB taxonomy): domain Bacteria; phylum Pseudomonadota; class Gammaproteobacteria; order Burkholderiales; family Rhodocyclaceae; genus Azoarcus. The sequence goes on along the minus strand of JAVBSY010000073.1, from coordinate 5,899 downwards.
GCGTGGTATTCATTGGCCGAACGCACCCGGACGCTGCCTGGAATCGAGATCGGCCCCGCCGAATCCGCGTCCAGTCGCGTAGTCCAGTCGTTTTGACATGCCCACGACCACCGGAGCAAGACAATGTCACTGAGCAAAAAACTCGGTTCCGCACTGGACCAAATTTTCCGCGACACGCCGGCTCTATCACCGTTCGCCAAAATCAAATCACAGATGCGCCTGTTTCACCACGAAACCGCCGCGACGCAGCAGCAAATCAGCTTCTATCGCGATAAATGGTGGTCCAAGGAGCACGGTGGCCAGTTGTACGTCGACCTATACTGCCTCGTTCCAGCAGTGCAGATCGCGCTGACCGGCAAGGCTCAATCGCTTGCCACGCCGGATTACGACACGCCCTTCACTCATTTTCAATACCGCCTGCTCGAGGCGGAAGCGCACGGAGGCTGGCGGATCCGCGATGCAAACGACGTGGAGGCATTTCCCGCCAGAGCTTCCCAATGGCTCACCGATACGGCAGTGCCATGGCTGGCGCGCTTCGAGGACATCGACAACGTCATCGCCTGCATGCAACGGCACAGACCGAGCAGTCTGGTGCTGTTCCACGCCGCCAGGGGCGACATGCCGGAAGCGACCGCGGCCATGCTCGCCTGGCTCGATGGATTGCCGCGCTCGATCGAGCGGGAATTGCATAAAATGGTGCAGGCCAGTGTTTTGACGGAAAGCGATCAAACCGAATTGCTTCGGGCATCGCTGCAAGAGGTGACGGTTTACCGCGAGCGCCTCGATCGGTGGCTCGCACGGATCGGCACACAGGCGCGATAGGAAAAGAATCGAGGGGAAAACCTTACGGATTCCATAGCGGGAGCCGAGCTTTCGCGCGGCGGCCCGGCGGCTGCAGGAAACAACGCAGCGCCAGGGCGCTCAGTTTTTCCCCGTGAGCTTGTAATACCAGATGATGCAGATGAGGATGGGCGCAAACACTGCGCACGCGCCGCGGAACAGCGTAAAGAAGAAAGCGGGCGCGCGCTCCTGGCTCAGTTCGGCGCTCACTTTCGGCCAGATGGCCCAGCCGACGAACAGCGCGGCCAGCAGGCCGCCGGCGGGCATCAGGACGTTCTGCGCCAGATAGTCCATCGAATCGAAGGGATTGCGCGCACCCAGCCACCGCGTTTCGGACATCGTGCCGAAAGACCATGCGGCCGGAAAACTCAGGCAGAACGACACGACCGAGACCAGCACCGTGGCGAGTTTGCGCGACAGGCCGAAATCGTCGATGAGGAAGCTGACGATCGGTTCGAGAATCGATACCGACGAAGTCAGCGCGGCGAACAGCAGCAGCAGTAAAAAACACACGGAGAAGAAATGCCCCGCCGGCATCTGCGCGAAAAGCGCCGGCATGGTGACGAAGGTCAGCCCCGGGCCTTGCCCCGGGTCGACGCCGAAGGCGAAGACCGCGGGCAGGATCATCAGCCCCGCCAGCACGCAGGCCAGCGTAGCCAGCGTGGCAACCCAGAAGGTTGCGCCGGTCAGCTTGGTTTCGGGCGAGATATAGGAACCGTAGGCGATGATCATCCCCCCGCCCAGCGACAGCGAAAAAAACGCCAGGCCCATGGCGTCGACGAGCATGTCGGGGGTGAATTTGGAGAAATCGGGGGTGATGAAATACCGGACGCCCTCGATGGCCCCGTCCAGCGTCAGCGAACGGCCGATCAGCAACAGCATCAGGATGAACAACGCGGGCATCAGTACCTTGCTCATGCGTTCTATGCCCTTTTCCACGCCCTTGAGCACGATCCCCGCGGTCAGCCCGAGAAACAGCGCGGTATAGACCATCGACCACACGGGATCGGCGACGAAAACGCCGAACATTTCGTTCAGCCGCGCCGTATCGTGCGTCAACGCCTCGCCAGTGAGCGAGCGGAACAGATAGGCGACGGTCCATCCGCCGACGACGTTGTAGTACGCGAAGATGATGAAGACGCACAGCACCGACAACCGCCCCGCCCACGCCCACATCGCATTGCCGAGCAGGCGGTAGGCGGAGGTGGCCGAATGTTTCGCCATGCGCCCGATGAGCATTTCCGCCATCAGCAGCGACAGGCCGAGCGTGAAGATACAAGCCAGGTAAGCCAGCAGAAACGCGCCGCCGCCGTTACGGCCGGCGACATACGGAAATTTCCAGATGGCTCCCAGGCCGACCGCCGAGCCGGATGCAGCCAGAATGAAGCCCAGGCGCGACCCCCAGTTGGCGCGGGCGGCGGGAGATGACATGTATGCGTTCCTTCACAGGTTGATCCGGCACGAAGCCGTTTTATTACTACTGCCGTGTGTTCGATGCCGCAGGGCGCGGATGAATCTCATCCGCCGTCCGCGAGCCGGCTGCACGATGGGCGGCGCGACTATAACTCACCGCGCCATCGGATCGATGGCTTTTCGATTGGATGTACCGCACGGCACGGCGAACCGTCCGGTCCCTGAAACATGGGTAATTCGGAACCCTGGCGCCAGCCGTACTCGGGCGGGCGCACCTCGACTGCCTCGCACGCCTCACTGCACCAGCCGGGGCCCCTTGTGCTCGGAAACGTCGAGCATCGTCACCTCATGGCCGAGCAGCATGACCGAGCCACGAAAGCGGTCGTAACCGGAGCCGGAGTAATCGAAGTCATACACACGCTGCCACGCAAGGCGGCCATCGTCGCCGCGCACCAGCCGCAACGAACGGCCAGCCACGGTTTCGTCGAGCAATTGCACGCCTTCGCGCTCGCAAGCCCCCCGCGCGGCGCGCACGCCGGCTTCGCGGGCCTTGAGCGTGTTGAACCAGAACCACGCCAACAGGCACAGCAGCATGAGGGCGACCAATTCGGTAAGGGACATGGCGGACAGGGGAAAATCAGAGGCGATCGTATTTGTCGGCCCGGCCGCGCGCCTTGGCGACCGGGTAGCGTTCGGCGTTGATCGCGAGCTTGCGCCGGGCGGCGTCGGCCAGATCGATGTCGAGCACATCGGCCAGGCGCACGAGGTAACACAGCACATCGGCCAGTTCCAGGGCCACTTCGGCGCGCGCTTCGGGCGGCAGCGCGGCCGATTGCTCGGGGGTGAGCCACTGGAAATGCTCCAGCACCTCGCCCGCCTCCCCCGCCAGAGCCATCGCGAGATTTTTCGGTGTGTGAAACACCGCCCAGTCGCGCGCCTTGGCGAACAGGCGCAGTTCGTCGCGCAGGGCGATCAGGGCGTCGTCCATCAGGGCATCGTCTTTGTGGTCGCTCATTCGATGTGATGTTCCAGGTCGAAAGCGCCCTCGCCATTCTCGCCCAGCGTCCTGGCCAGCCACGGCAGCACGGCTTCCAGCCGCTCGGGCAGCACCCACGGCGGGTTGATGACGAACAGGCCGCTGCCGAACAGACCGAAACCGTGGCGCGATGGTTCCTGCACCACGAGGCGGGCGTCGAGCCAGCTATCGGCGCCCAGTTCGCCCAGGCGCCGTGGCAACTGCTGCGCCTGTTCGCGCGCCAGCAGCGGGTACCACACCATGTAGGTGCCGGTGGGAAAGCGCCGCAGCGCGTTCTTGAGCGTGTCGACAACGCGCCGGTAGTCGTCCTTGACTTCGTAGGAAGGGTCGATCAGCACCACGGCGCGCCGTGCCGGTGGCGGCATCAGGCCGGGCAGGCCGGCGAAGCCGTCGGTGCGGCGCACCTGAACCCGTTCCGTCTCGCGCTCGAAGGTGGCTTCCAGCGTATCGGCGTCGGCGGGGTGCATCTCGAACAGGCGCAGGCGGTCCTGCGGCCTTGCGCGCGTCATCGCCAGGGCCGGCGATCCGGGGTAGAACAGCAGCCGGCCATGCGGGTTGAACTGGGCCACCGCACTCATGTACGCCGCCAGCGGCGCCGGCAGGTCGTCGCGCCCCCACAGCCGGCCGATGCCCGTTTCGAACTCCGCGTTCTTTGTCGCCTCTTCGCTGCCGAGCGCGTAGCATCCCGCACCGGAATGGGTATCGACGTACCACCAGGGTTTGTCCTTGAGTCGGTAATAGTCGAGCAGTTCGACAAGGACGAAGTGCTTGAAAACGTCGGCATGATTGCCAGCATGGAAAGCGTGGCGGTAGCTCAGCATGGGGAATCGGGGGATGAATGAGCAGCGAATGCTACCATCACCGCCTCCGTTCTTTGCCTTTTCGGCGTGGCCGCGCGGGGCGCAAGGCGGGTTGACGCACTGGAAAACCTCTGCTTTGTAAGCCAAAAAGCTCAACCGCTTGTTATGATTCCCGCCCCTAGGTCCGCGCATATCGGTAAGCCGGACACGACGAGAGACGACACATGAGTATTTACGCCCTGGGCGAACTTGGCCCCCACTTCGGCAAGGGTTGCTGGGTGGCGCACAACGCAACGGTAATCGGCCGCGTACGCGCGGGCGACAACGTCAACATCTGGTACAACGTGGTGATCCGCGGCGACAACGATCCCATCGAGATCGGCGACAACACCAATATCCAGGACGGCACCGTCCTTCACAACGATACCGGCGTGCCGCTCACCATCGGCGCCAACGTCACCGTCGGCCACATGGCGATGTTGCACGGCTGCACCATCGGCGACGGCACACTGATCGGCATCAACGCCATCATCCTGAACAACGCGGTGATCGGCAAAAACTGCATCATCGGCGCCAAGGCGCTGATTCCGGAAGGCAAGGTCATCCCCGACCGCTCGCTGGTGGTCGGTTCGCCCGGGCGCATCATCCGCGAACTGAGCGATACGGATATCGAGAACATCAAACGCAACGCCGCCCACTACGTGGATAACGCCCGCCGTTACCAGGCAGAGCTGCGCCCTCTGCCACCGGTGGCCGATCCGGCCGATTACTGACGCGCCCGCCCGCGCTTCCTGTCCCACGCCGCACGCTCCCATCTCATGCCGACGAACGCACAGACACATAGCGACACCACGGAAATCGTGCTCATCGCCGCCGTGGCGCGCAATGGCGTCATCGGCCTCGACAACGCGCTGCCCTGGCGGCTGAAAGCCGATCTCGCCCACTTCAAGGCCAGCACGCTGGGCCATCCGATATTGATGGGGCGTAAAACGTGGGAATCGCTCAAACGGGCCTTGCCCGGCCGGCGCAATCTGGTGGTGAGCCGCGATGCGGGCTATCGCGCCGATGGCGCGGAGGTTTTTTCCAGCCCTGCCGCCGCCCTGCAGGCCGCAAGCGGTAGCGCGCGGGTGTTCGTGATCGGCGGCGCCGAGCTTTACCGGCAATTGCTGGCGTCGGCCGACCGGCTGGTACTGACCGAAGTACATGCGAACGTCGCCGGCGATGCGTGGTTTCCCGCTTTCGACTGCCAGCAGTTCGTCGAAACGCAGCGGGAGACGCATCGCGCCGATGCCGACAACGAGTTCGACTTCGACTTTGTCGAATACCGGCGCACGGAGCGCCCGAACCGCAACTGAGCGGCCAATGGCGCGGGGCAAGCCCGCGCCGCCACCTGCGTTATCTCTTCAGCAAACGATTCAATTCCCGCGCACGCAATCGACGTGATAGCGGCCGTCCTCGCCCTTGACCAAGCCGTGGATATCGGTTTCGAAGCCAGGGAAAAGGGCGTTCAAATCGCGTGCGAACCGCAGGTAACGCACGATCGTCGCGTTGAAGCGTTCGCCCGGAATCAGCAGCGGGATACCCGGCGGGTAGGGCGTGACCAGCATCGCGGTGACACGGCCTTCCAGATCGTCGATCGGTACCCGCTCGATCTCGCGGTGCGCCATCTTGGCGAAGGCATCGGCGGGTTTCATCGCCGGCACCATGTCCGACAAGTACATTTCGGTGGTCAGGCGCGCGACATCATGCGATTTGTAGAAGCTGTGGATCTGGTCGCACAGGTCTTTCAGCCCCACTTTCTCATAGCGCG
>JAVBSY010000098.1:0-28445 GCA_031556475.1 Azoarcus sp. | reverse complement strand
CCACCAGCCGAACAGGGCGATGGGCAGCATTTTCCAGCGCCGGTGCATGACGATGCGGGCGGAATAGGGGGCGAGCAGGTAGGTGAAGCCGCCCATGAGGAGGGAGACGCCGATGTCCCAGTCGCCGATGTCGAGGGTGAGGGCGCCCCAGATGAGCCAGCCCATGCCGGCGGCAAGGGTGGCGAGTTTCCAGGGGCGCAGCCATTCGGCGGGGGCGAGGTCCAGTAGGGCATTCATGGTTCAGGTGTTTCGAAAGCGTGTGGGGAAATCGGCCGGTGGTTTCATTTGTTTTTCGGGGCGGGTGGATCGAGGCGCGGGGCGGGCTTTGCGCGCGACGATGGAGCGGCATGGGAGGATAGCGCGGCCAGGATGAGCCGGATAGCGGAGGATGCGATATGGGTTGCCTCCTTGTCTGTGCTTGATGCGCGCACGGGTGCTCGGGTAGAGTCCCGGCCGGTTCAATTCGCCCTTATGCCGGGCGATGCGCTTTTCTGGCTCCGGCGTTGATGGCGCGCTTCAGGGGAATCATGCGAAAAGTCTTTTCGATTCAGGCGATAAGGGCTGTGGCGGCCGCGCTGGTGGTGTTTTTCCACGCGCGGTTTTTTGTCGATAGTTATCAAGCAACATACGGCTTTGCCCCGGCCCTGTTTTTCGATTTCGGGGTTTTGCGGCGCTTTGGCGGCTTCGGGGTCGATCTGTTTTTTGTCGTTTCCGGTTTCGTTGTGCTCTACACGACGTGGCATGCGCCGCGCACGGTGGCGGCGATGCGTGCTTTTATCGGACGGCGGTTGGCGCGCATTGTGCCGATCTACTGGCTCTACACCGTGTTCCTCGTCGCACTTGCGCCGCGGCTGTTCGGCCAGACGATGGACTTTGCGTCGGTGGCGTTGTCGCTGCTGTTCATTCCTTATAAGCCCACCGGCGGCAATTTCGCGCCGATTCTTGCCGTGGGTTGGAGTTTGTCTTACGAGATGTATTTCTACATCTTGGCGGCCCTCGGGCTGCTTTTGCCGCGCGGGGCCTTCATTGCCGGCCTGGGTGTTTATTTTGCCGTTTGCGTGCTGGCGCCGTTTTTCTTGCCTCCGCTCGCCGCGCTGCCGGCGATGATGACGAACGCGCTGGTGCTGGAGTTTTATTTTGGGATGTTGATCTGCGCGGCTTATTTGCGCTTCGGCGGTATCGGCCGGCGGGTCGGTTGGGGGGCGCTTGCCGTGGGCATTGGCTTGCTGGCGCTTGCCGCCGGTTTTTCGCCTCCGCCTGAGGCCTTCAGGGGGTTTGTGTGGGGTATTCCGGCAGCCGGGGTCGTTGTCTGGTTCATCTCCCGCGAGCGCCAGGGCGGTTTCTGGGAAAAGCCGTTGTGGCAGGCGCTGGGGGCGAGTTCCTATTCCCTGTACCTGACGCATTTCATTCTTTTGCCGGCGTTGGGCAGGCTGGGGTTCGAGGCCGGGTTGATGCCTTATTTGCCCGCCGATGTTTATATGGTTGTGACTGGCATTGTCTGCGTTGTTGTGGGGCATGGCCTTTATCTGGGTGTCGAGCGTCCGCTGGGCAGGGGTGTTGCCGCGTTATTCGCGCGGGGGGTGGGGCGGGAGAGGTGCCGGGTCGGTGTTTGATTGTGGCCGGTTGCCCGGTTGAGCCGCCTTGCGCGGGTGAATGGCGCGGGTCGGCCGTGCGTGCGTGTTGTTTCTTCTTTTTCTTCCTTCGGCCTGTGCTTTCGGCGGGGCCAATGCCGTTGGGCGCTCGCCTTGAAGCAGGGGTGGATTACAGGGCAGTGACGCTGGCCATTGCCCCGCTGGCAGGCGATATCTATAGCGTCGTCTGACCATCCCGCCCGGCGGATTACCTCAGATCCCCGGTCTTTCGATTGCCTCCGCTTGCCTTCCCCGATAAGGGCACCCCTGCCTTTTCGCGCCCGATACCTTACGGCCATCGAATATCGGGCCCCTTCTCATGGCCGAAAAAATCAGACTGGTTCAGGGCGACAACCTGCCGCGCGTGGTGGTCGAACTGGCTGACCAGGTTTCCGGCGATCCAATCGATCTGACCCAGCTCGATGCGGCGGTGCTGAAGTTCCGTGCCGCGGGCGGGAGTGGGGTGCTGGCCGTTTTGCCCATGCTCGTTGTCGATGCGGAGAAGGGGGCGCTGTCGTTCGGTTTTCCCGGCGCGACGCTCGATGTGCCGGCGGGCGATTACGAGGGGGAGATCGAGATGGATTTCGGCGGGGACATCCAGACGCTCTACGAACTGCTCAAGTTCAAGGTGCGCCCACAGTTTTGACACAGGAGAAGGAAGATGGCGGCGGGAGATTTCGTTTTTTTCAATCAGGCTCTGCTCGATCTCGGCAAGAAGGTGCATGACCTGGATGCCGATACGTTCAGCATCGCGCTGGTTTCGGGCGGGACGGTGCCGACGAAGGATACGCCGGTGCCGCATTTCGGCGGGTTGGGCACGACCAATTTCGCGACGACGCAGGTGGGGCTGGGAACGGCTTATACCGGACCGATTTCGTTGGGCGATACGACGTGGGCGCTGCTCGGCGGGGAGCCGACGCTATCGGCCGGGGTGGATTCGGTGACGGTTGCGCGCGACGAGGCGACAGGGTTTTCCAACGCGGCTTACGGGGTTGTGTTCAACGTGACCGATCCGAGCAAGCGCGCGATCGGGTTTTTCGATTTCGGCGGCAACAAGAGCAACGTCGGCGGGCCATTGATTCTGGATTTCGACGCGGCGGCGAGCGGGGTGACGAACCGCATCGGCAAGCTGGTGAGCATGCTGTAAGCGCGAGGAGGCGAGGTAATGTCGGTTGCTTATTCGACGCCGCTGCGCGATGTGCGCTTGCAGGCGGTGGTTGCCCAGGCCGGGGCGGGGGCTTTGCTCAGGCTGTATGACGGTACGCGCCCGGCGGGCGGCGGCGCGGTGACGTCGCAGATCTTGATTGCGGAGCTGACCTGCAGCGCTTCGTTCGGCACGGTGGCTTCCGGGGTGTTGACCTTCGATGCGCTGACCGGCGATACCGCGGCCGACGCGGGGGGGGCGCCGAAGTGGGTACGGGTGCTGAAGGCTGATGGGACGACGTGGGTGTTGGACTTCGATGTGGTGTCTTTCCCCGTATGCACGGCCGGGCAGCCGGTGGATGTGACGTCGCTGACGATTACGGAAGGTAACGCCTGACGGCGGGGCGACGATGAGCGTTTTCGCCGCTTCCACCTTCGACGCCGCGGATGGTACGCCGCTTGCCGGTTATGGGGGCTGGGCCGTCCATCCGACGAGCACGTCGGACAGGATGGAGATCCGCAGTGGGCAGGCCAAGCTTTCGTCCGGTTCGGATGTCCAGCTTTATTACATGGATACGGTGGCGCCGTCTGCGGATTGCGAGGTGTTCGCCGACATTTGCATGGCCACCGGCACGGGGGGTTATTACGGTGTGTGCGCGCGGCTGGATGCGGTCGCGGGTACGTATTACTACGCCCGCTACAGTTCGGGGAGCGTGCAGCTTTATAAATCCGTCGCCGGTACGTTGACGCAGCTTGGCAGTAATTACGGCGCGGGTTCGGTGACGACGGGCGGTACGCACCGGATCGGCCTGCGGGTGGAGGGGGATTCGATCAAGGCGCTGTGGAACGGCGCGGAGGTGATTTCCCGGACCGATGGGGATATTGCGGCGGCGGGGTACACGGGGTTTCGCGGTGCGACGGTAAGCCTGCGCCTGGACAATTTCAGCGCTTCCACGCTGGGGGCTGGAGTGTCCGCGGCGATTGCGGCGGTCGAGGCGGGAGATACCGTGGCGATTGCCGGGGCGGCGGTGCCCGTGCCGGTTCTGGCGGCGCTTGCGGTGGTGGAGGCGGGAGATGTGGCCGCCGCCACGGGTGTTAGTGCCGGGGACGGGGGGGCGGTGCGCCGTCTGGTGCTGCCGTTGGATCTGGAGCGCGGCGGTGCGGCGGCGAACAAGACGGGGCTGCGTTACCGGATTTTCAGTGCGGGCGGGGCGGTTGTGCAGCAGGGGATGGTGACGACCGATGCGTCCGGTCTGCTGGCGATCGATCTGACTGCGCCGTTTGTCGCCGGCGATTGGGCCGAGGTGCTGATTCAGGAGTACGACGATGGCGTTGCGCCGGCCGATCGTACGATCCGCGCCTTTAGCGGCTTTGCGCTTGTTACGTCCATATGACCCGCCGTAATGCGCTCGTTCTGACGCAGGCGCCGCACGCGACTTATCGCGGTGCGACGGCCTGCGGTCCACAGTACTGGCTGCGGCCTTCGCAGCATGTGCCGTATGGGCCGAGGATCGATGCGGTTGTTGCCGCGCTCGCGCAGGGCGGGTACGCGCCGATTCTTGCGGAGGTGTCGGGCGGGCTGGTTACGCAGAAAGATCCGGGAAGCGGCGCGGCGTACAAGATCGTCGATTGGACGCCGCACAACGCTTTCGATCCCGCCACGCAGCAGCTTGTGCATGGCGGGATGCGCAAGCGTAACAAGGTGATCGTTTATTCGGACGTGACCGGGGAGTGGCGGGAGGAGGCGATGCCGGCCGGTTGTGCCGGGGTCATCGCTTTCAATCACTGGTACGGACGCACGGCGGGCGATGCGGCGGGGCGGCGGGTTTTTCTGGCCGGCTGGACGTATCGTACGGACACCGCGGAGACGGAGGTGTGGTCCGCGCGCCCGAACAGCGGGAGCAATGGGGCGACCGCTTCTTATACGTGGTTCCCGGAGGCGCTTTCGGGCGCCGGCGGGTTGATGTATCACGGCGGGGACTGGCAGCGCATCCAGGTTTACAACCCGGGTACGGATACTTGGGATTACGCCGGGAGCACGCCGACCGGGCATTCGTTGCATGCCTTGCTCTGTTATCACCCGGCGCATGGGAAGGCGTTGCTGGCGGGGGGGACGACGACGGCGCGGCGGGCGACGCTCGTTGATGCGGATGGCGGTTTTGCGCGGGTTGCGGATGCGCCGGCGGATGCGCATATGGAGGCGACCGGCAATGGGGCGCTGCTGGCGCATCCGTCCGGCTGTTGGCTGCTGGTGAGCAATACGCCGGCGCCGCGCCAGGCCTGGGCGTATTGGCCGAAGGCGGATGTGTGGACGGCGGCCGGCGCGATGCCGGATGCCGGGAATGTGAATGCGACCTATGCCTGGGACGGTGCCCGAGGGGTGTTCTATGTGCTGGGCGAGGCGGGTTTGTATGCGTGGCGGCCGCCGCTGCTCGATTCGCCCGTGGTGGATCTGTCCGTCGGCGGAGCCGGGGCGGTGGGGATTCCCTGCCAGGCCGAGACTGTGCTGGTCAATGAGGTGGATTTGACCGCTGTGGGCTGGGCCGGGGCGGATGGGGGTTTCTGCCGCGCCGGGATCGTGGCGGTAAGTGTCGTCGATCTGTCCGCCGCGGGTGGGGCCAGGGCGGAAGGGGTTTCCGGCTCGGTCGGAAACATCGTGACGGAGCGGGTCGATCTGTCCGCCTGCGAGGTCGTGGCGAGAGGCTTCCGCGGCTGGAGCGGGAGCGTTTATCAGACTTACGGGTCCGGGGCGTATTTCGCCGAGGACTACGTTGGCGTGGTCGCGGACTGCGCGCTTTTGTCACCGCCCCGTGTGGCCAAGGCCGTCGGGGTGCGCGCGAATCTTGGTGAGGGGCTTGCGCTGGCTTGTGCCGGTGCGGTGGCGCGCGGTGTGCGGGCGAGCATCAGCGAGTCCGTTTTCTTTGGATATGGGTTGGCGCATGCGCTCGGCGTGCGCGCTTCGGCGGACGACAAGGTTTCTTGCACCGTTGGTGCTGCGCGGGCGCATGGTATCCGAGCGCGTGTGGATCAGTGCACGGATGTGCTGTTGTCGTCCGGGGTGGCCGGGGCGTTTGGCGTGCAGGCGATCGCCGCGGATGGGGTGTTGTTCGGCGTGGGCGCTTGTGAGGCGTGGGGGTTCAACGCGCCCGCATTCGCAGAGGAAGTCGTTTTCATCGAAGCCAGGGCCGGCATGGCCGCCGGGGTGTCGGTGCCGGTGCGTGTTTCCGAGGGAACGGAGATCGGGTGCCAGCCCGGTGTGGCGCAGTCGCTGGGGCTCGATCTGGAGATCGGTACCGGGGTTGCGCTGCTGTGCGGCACGGCCGCCACCGCTTCGATTCCGACAGGGATTACCGCCTATACGCGCGGCATACCGTTGAATGCCCGGATCACCCTTAGTTACGCACACCCGGTGGTGGCGTCGATCACTTAACGTTCAGGAGTGTTCATGACTCGGATTACTACGCGGGCAGGCAAAGGCAGTCCGCTGACCAATGCGGAACTGGATGGGAATTTCACGTCCCTGCGGGATGCGGTCGTAGCCCCGGCGTCAGCTACTTACACCTACGGCACCGAGGGCGAACTGATCGGCGTCGAGGAAACGTTGCCGGGCGGGGTGCGAACGACAACGTACCACTACGACGCCAGTGGCGAACTGGAGAGTGTGTCGGCGGCGTATGCGGGTGCAGCCAGTACGACGACGTATCACTACGACGCTGACGGCGAGTTGAGCGGCACGACAACGACTGAAACAGGAGGGTGAGATGTCCGATCCATTGAGCGCGGTGATTCTGCGTGCAGTGCGTGCGCTTAGGGGGCAGGGGCTTCCTGTACTGGCGTTGCAGAAATTCAAGAAGCATATTTATACGACATCAAACAATTACTTCGATACTTTTGTGATGACGATTTCGTTCGTCGAATCTTCATCGTCGGTATCCCTGAGCGCAGGAACCTGGAAAACGCTGCTCGATGTTGCAGGCTCAGGTGTTTTCAGGGGCTTCGCTTTCACGGCCAATGGGGTTTCCACGGCGGGATCGAAGGTCACTGCGAGAGTGACATTGGATGGGCGTGTTTTCGAAGAAGCGCTGAATGTCGAAAGCGGGCTTAACCAAGTCGCCATCCTGGCGCTTGGTTGTTCCAGTGCAACCAGTGGCGCACCGGGCAGCGCGGTGTTTTTGAGCGTAAAGCCGAATGGCGCTTTCACATTTGCGAAGGCGCTCAAGATCGAACTGCAGGCCAACTATGCTGCGGGCTTGACCGCATACACGGACTACAACATCGGGGCATGACATGGTATCAGCGATAGAGGAAGAAGTCGTCGACGGCTATCTGGTTCGCAGGTATCCGGGCGGTGCGGTGGTGCGGGCGTTGATTTCCGAAGAGCCAGAACTTACGCCGGCCCCGAGGGTGCTGACGCACAAGCAGTTCCGTGACCGCTTGAGCTTCGGCGAGCAATTGCTGCTGGATAACTTCAGCGTGGCCGAATACGCCGAGGCAGATCCGAAAATCCAGGCGCTTGGCGTGATGCAGCGTGCGGAGGTGCGTACTGCGATTGCGACATTCCGCGATGCGCAGAACGTAGATCTGGACGATCCCGCGACGATACGGTTGGTGACGCTGCTTGGTTCGCTCGAATTATTGGACGAGCCGTCCGCCGACCGCGTGGAGCAGATCCTGAGAGGGGCGCAGTAATGCCAGACAAGATTCCAGATCTGCTTAATGCACTGTCCGGTCCTGTGAGGGCGGCGATCATCGGCGCAGTCATTGCGCTGATCAGGGTGATGTACGACTCCAGCGAACCTCGCCTGATGCGTCGCCTGCTTGAATCCGCGTTGTGCGGAGCGATTGCGCTGTGTGTGGCCGCCGCTGCCGAAGAATTCGGCCTTTCGTCCGGACACTCCACGTTTCTCGGCGGGGCAATCGGCTTGCTTGGTGCGGATCAGGTACGCATCTGGGCGCGGTTCTTGGTGCAGCGACGCATCGACCGGGAGGGCGGAAAATGAATTTCAGTCTCGCACTCGAAACCCTCGCCAGGCACGAGGGCGGTTACTCGGATCATCCGCGTGACCCTGGGGGCAAGACGGCGTGGGGCATTACGGAGGCCGTGGCGCGTGCGCACGGCTACGCCGGGGATATGCGCGATATGCCGAAGGCGGTTGCGGAGCGGATTTTTCGCGTGGCGTATTGGGATGCGGTGCAGGCCGAGCGTTTGCCGGATGCGTTGCGCCTGGAGGTGTTCGATGCGGCGGTGAATTCCGGTGTGAGGCAGGCGGTGCGGTGGTTGCAGGGCGCGGCGGGGGTGAAGGCGGATGGGGTTTTGGGCCCCGTTACGCTCGATGCGGTGCGGCATGCCGATGCGCATCTGCTTGCCCGGCGCTTTGCGGGCCTACGGCTGCGCTTTCTGGCCGGGCTTGGCACATGGCCTGATTTCGGGCGCGGCTGGGCGCGGCGCATCGCTTCCAACTTGATCGAGACTTGAGATGCCTTTTCTGACTTTTGCTCGCCTTGATGTTGCCGACTGTGGCCGCTGGTGCGTTGCCGCGCCACTGATCTACGAAACCCACGATGGTCAATGTATCACCGTGCCGACAGGGTTCCTGACCGATCTGGCGTCTATTCCGCGCGTGTTTCATGCGCTGATTCCGGTCAATGGGAATCATCGCCAGGCGGCGATCGTGCATGACTACCTGTTCGTCACACAGCAGTTTTCCCGCGCCGAGACTGATGGGATTTTCCTGCAAGCGATGGAGGATTGCGGGGTGCGCTGGTCGCAGCGCTGGGCGATGTACGTGGCGGTTCGGGCCGGCGGCTGGCTGTTCTGGCGACAGAATGCCCGCGCGCTCGCGGAGAACCCGCGCGCATTCCTGGACGGCAATGGGCTGACTGACAACACGATCCGTAGCAAGAAGGTCGTGGCATGTTGAGCCGCTGAAATGCCACTCCCGATCAAATCCTTCAGCGGCGAGATACCCCGCCTGCCGGCTGACCGTCTTCCTGATGGTGGCGCACAGGCGGCAACCAACTGCGATTTCGCCCACGGCGAACTGCGCAGCCTCAAAGGGCTGGGGGCACATTTTCTCGCCGCGTCGGCCGCACGTCCGGTGCGGGGCCTCTTTACCGACGACGGCCTGCGGTTCTTCTGCTGGAACAAGCCGACGCGCGCGCATCTGCATCCCACCTTCGACGACACGCTGGGACGCGTGATCTACCAGACCCACGGTGAAGGGGTGCGGGTGGCGCAGGTGGCGACGATGAAGCTTTTCGGCATGCAGCCTGGTCCGCCGTCCGAAAGCTGGAAGCTCGGCGTGGCGCCACCTGCCGGCATTCTGTCGGCCGCCGTGGAAGCCTCGGAATACTGGGCCGGTGATCCTGGCGCGCGGGTCTTCATCAGCGCATTGTGTAAGGTGGGTGATGCGGTGGTGCGGGAAACGCCGCTGACCACCATCGAAGAGATCACGAAGTGGAGTACGTACAGCGTGACGGTGCCGGATGCGGCCATGCCGTCGAGCACAGGTAGTTCCACGCCGGTTGCGCCTGGGGGCGACGGCTATCTCGTCGTGCCCGAGGCTTGCATCACGCACCAGCCGGCGATCAACCAGTACACCGTTGGCGAAGAAGGCGGTGCCATACCTCTTATCGTCGGCGGTGCGCGTGCCTGGGCCGCCAATGGCCTCAAGCTGCGCGCCGACGGACGAGCCAACCGAGTCGGGGGAACCATATTCGACGAGTTCAACCCCACTGCCATCGACTACCTCGGCAAGATCTATATGCCGGCGACTGCACTGTACGCCGCGCTTACCGGTGGCACGGCGGCGAATTACGCCAGCGGCACGGCGGAAACGCTGGCGTTTCGGGTCAGCATCCAAAACCCTGGTGCTGGCGTCGTCTATTACGAGCAGGAAACGTTGGGCGTCGCCGGCGGGGCCACGTCGGGCGGACAGACCTTTACCGTGTCGATCAGCCCGCAGGCCAGCGCCAGCGGTGAGACGCGCGAAACGGTGGTCTATGTTGCCGTGGCGGTCAACCTATTCGGCGAGGAATCCGCGCCGGGGCCACCGGTGATGGTCGAAAAGACCGCCGGCCAACAAGTGCGCCTGTCCATCACCCACAGCGGCGACCCGGACCAAGTGCCGTTGCGTGGCATGTTGTTCTACCGCACCTACGCCTCGCGCCAGAGCGCCGACTACTACCTGCTGACCCCGATGCCGGTGGCCGAATCCGGTGGGGTTTTTACGCTGGTCGATACCACGACCACGATCAACAACACCGCGGTGCTGCAAAGCGCCGAATGGGATCCGCCGCCCGACGGCGCGGGCAATCTGACCTATGCGGGCAACGGTTCGTTCTGCGTATCGTCCGGCAAGGATCTGGTTTTTTCCGAGCCGTACAAACCGCATGCGTGGCCGTACCGGATGAGCTTTCCGCACGGCATCGTCGGCGTGATCGAGGTCGAGCGCGGCGTATTGGTGACCACGCAGGCGCAGACCTGGATCGTCAACGGCGCGCACCCCACGCAGATGTCGCAGCAATTGCTGCCGGCCGAGCAGTCCGGGTGGTCGGATACGAGCCTGGCCCGTGTTGCCGGTGCTGCGGTGTTCGCGAGCAACGACGGACTGGTGTCTGTGTTCGGCGGGCAACCTTCGCTGGCCGAGAGCCAGCAGCTTTTTACCCGCGAGGACTGGCGGAAGAAGTACGCGGATACGCGCCAGAATCTGCGCCTTGCCGCGCATGACGGCTATGTGCTCGGAATCGTCGATCCGGGCTATCCGCTGACTTTGCCTGCGCAGGCCTTTCTGCTGCGGCTCGATGAGGCGGCAGGCTCGCTGTGCCATATAGATCTCGGGCAGCCGTTGTATTGCGCGGTGGCCTGCGGCGCCACGGACAAGCTGTATTGCGGCACCGTGAACGGTTTTGCCGAGTTCGCCGGTGGAAGCGAAACCAGCAAGACATGGCGGTCGAAAATCCACGTTTTCCCGCGCCCGGCTTCGTTTGCCGCGGTGACGGCCGATTGCGATGGCACGCTGACGATCGAATTCATCGCCGACGGAGTGAGCATCCACACCGAATACGTCTCCGGCTACAAACCGTTCAGGCTTCCCCCGCATGCGCCCGCGCGGCGCTGGGCGGTGCAGGCCACTGGCACGGGCACGTTGCGCGCGCTCGATCTGGGGGCGTCCTTCGCCGAGCTTCAAGGAGTTTGAGCATGGCCGTAGAGATCAAGCCCGCGGTGCAATCCCTGCCGGCAACGACCGCGATTCAAGATCCCGCCGCGCGCCGCTTCGCCGATGCGGTGACGCAGGCGGTGCAGTCGATCAACTCCGCGGAATTCGCCGCTCAGTCGCTCGTTACCGCGCTGGAACAAGGGCTGCGCGGCGGTGGCGTACCCGGGGCCGTGGCTGCCGATGGTGACGAAGGTGGCATTACCGCCGGCATGATTTCGAGCATCCTGCAATCCAGGCTCTATCAGGCGCTGGGCCGCGCGATCGAACGTATCCCGGTCCCCGGCACGGTGCGAGAACGCATCGCCGCGCTCGAAACCGGGCTGACGACGGAAACGAGTGTGCGCGCGACCGAGCGCGAAATGGTGGTGCAGCAAATCAATGCGGTGGTGGCACGCGCTGCGGGGGCGGAGGCAGGGCTCTACCCGGAGGCGCTGGCGCGCGCCACGGCCGACGAGGCGATGACCTCGCAGATCGACAGTGCGGTATCCCGTATCGGTGTGGCAGAGGCCGGTTTGCTCAGCGAGCAAAACACCCGCGCCACCAGCGACACGGCGCTCGTGCAGGCCATCAATACGATGTGGGCGATGACCGGCACATCGAATGCGCTGATCCAGACCGGCGGCACGGTTCAGACGAATTGGAACTGGGCGCAGGCGAACTGGTGGAACACGCTGCAGGCCGAGGTTTTTACTTCGGGCGGCAAGACCATCCGCCAAGCCATTTCGCAGGAGGCGGAGATACGTAGCGGTACGGACGGGCATCTACTCGCGCAATACACGGTCAAGATCGACAACAACGGGTATGTAAGTGGATTCGGCTTTGCGAGTTCGGCCAATAATGACCTGTCGTATTCCGAATTCTATGTTCGCGCGGATCGGTTTGCGATCGGTTCGCCGGGGGTATCGAGACGGGTTCCTTTCGTGGTGCTCACAAGCGCCGACGCCGATGGCAATCCGCCGGGTGTGTACATGGACGATGCGTTCATCAAGAACGCATCGATCAAGCAGGCGAAGATCGGGTTGGCGGCGGTGGATACGCTGCGCATTGGGAACAATGCGGTGACGGTGCCGGTTCATACCGAAATAATGCCTGACAGAGCCATCGCGGCCGGCACCGATCCCTCCTTTTTCACGTCTGTCAAACCGACTTACGTGCAGGCACCGAATGGGGTGACGATTTTTGTGAACGTTACGGCAGGCAGCTTGGGGGCCATAACGAATCTGTGGTGTAGGGTGCGGCGAAACGGCGCCATCATCGGCGATCAGTTATCCACCGTGGGTGCGCTCATCACGGAACTGCACAATTTCATATTTTTTGATCGGACGCCCCCGTCCGGGGAGGTGACTTATTCCGTTGAACTGGGGGATAGCTGGCCGACGGGGGGGCCGGTACACGTATCGCGCGTGTCGGTTGTCGCTTTGGGGAGTATGAAATAGACATGAAGCAATATACGGTGCATGACCAAGGCAGGATCATCGGGACGGGGGTTGCCCCCGATTTACCGGAAGGGGCCATCGAGGGTTGGTGGAGTGGCGCGGAATACTATGTCGCCGATGGGCGGGTGGCCGCTTTCCCTCCAAGACCCTCCGAAAGCCACCGCTTCGATTATGCGGACAAGGTATGGCGGTTCGATGCAGATGCCGCATGGGCGGCAGTGCGCGCCAGGCGCAACCGGCGCATCGCCGAAACGGACTGGACCGTGCTGCCCGACGTGCAGATGTCCGAAGAATTGCGCACGCAGTGGGAAGCCTACCGGCAGGCGCTGCGGGATGTCACCGAGCAGCCTGATCCGCTGGCTATCGTCTGGCCGCGGATGCCGGGGTAAGCGTCTCGTCCGTGCAGATATAGGGAAGCGGAACAAAACGGTTTTACCGCTCGGTGCTCACCGCCCGAAGGGGGCAGATTTGGGTGTCGGCTTGAAGCCGGTTTGAGTAGATCATCGTTCATGAGCAAGCTTGTAACCCAGGCTCGGCGAGCCTGGTACGATGCCCAACAGGCCGTTTTGCAGTCCGGTGGCGGGGGTGACGACTGCGCGCGACCAGGAAGGAATCGGCCATTCCAGCCCCCCGGGCGAAAATCAGCGGCGCCATGCCGATACCGATGAAGACCATACTGCCGAATCTCCAATCCCGAGCTCCGGTCTTGCCGAATTTCGTACAGGCCCAACCGGACTTCTTCACCTGTCATCGATCCTTTGTCAGTAACCGGATGCGATGCGGCTGATCATGCGGGATCGCAGCCGTGGTCTCGTCCGTTCCGCTTGAGGTGCGAATACCCGAGGCGCCGCGCGCGCAGCGGAGGCCCGCCGGCATACACCGCGAGATATCATCGGGTAGCCCCCGCTGAATTGTCCGGCCGCGGATGCCGGGATCGTTACAATGCGCGCTCCGAATATCGGTCGCTACCGGCGAAGAGAAAAGAATATGAATATGGAAAACGAGCACGGGGTGGATTGGATTGCCGAAAACCGGGAGCGCGGCCCCCATGGGGTGGGCGGATGGCTCGCGCTTCTCGTCTTTTCGCTGATGGTGCTGTGGCCGGTGGCGAGTCTGTCTGCCCTTGCGAATATGTTCGCCACGCTGGAGGGGAACGGCTCGGCGGTCGTCTCTTTCGAGCACTACGAATTCTACAAAACGCACTACTGGGCGCTGGTTTGGGGGTGTGCGGCGCTCAGCTTTTCAGCCGGTTGTGCGCTCTGGAGAATTCACCGGCGGTCGTCGGTGTCGTGGACCATCTGGGTATTGTGGAGCATGTTCGCCGCAAGGCTGGTGTGTGGTGTGTCGCTCGAAATGTGGTTCTTCAACACCTCCCCTGACGCGTTTTTTTCGGTAGAAATCGCCAATTCGTTTTTCGAGACGCTTGTTGTGGAGAGTATTCCATCCGCCATTGTCGGTGTGATGGCGATCGGAGCCTGGACCGCTTATTTACTGCGTTCCCGGCGCGTGGCGAACACGTATCGAGAGGGGGCGGAAAGCGGGCGCGCGGAAAACGAAGCTGCCGAAAACAGGCTCCGCGACCTTCATGAGGCTGCCGAGAACAGGCTTCGAAACCTTCATGGGGTAGGCGGATGGCTTGCGTTTCTCATCTTTTTGCTGATGGTACTGTGGCCGGTCGTGAGCCTGAGCACGAGCGTGTATTCGCTCCCGCTGACAGATGAGAGCCTATCAACGGTTATCGATTTCGAGCAGCTCGGAATTTTCAAGCCGATCTACTGGGCGTTGATTTGGGGGTGTGCGGCGGGCAGCTTTTCCGCCGGTTATGTGCTGTTGCAAATTCACCGGCAGTCGTCGGTACGTTGGGCCATCCGGGTGCTGTATGGTCTGCCCTTCGTAAAGGTGACGGCCGACGTGGTGGCCGAGCTGTGGTTTCTGTCCCCGTTTATCGACGAGTTTTTCGGGAAGAGCGCCGATCTGCGCCTCGTCGGTGTTTTTGCAAGGGCCGCTGTATATCTCGCCGCCTGCGTACTGTTCAACAAGATCTGGACGGCGTATTTGCTGTGCTCCCGGCGCGTGGAGAACACATATGCGGAGCCTGTGCAGAAAGTGGCGATCGCCTGACGCCCCGGCCCGGCCCGCCGCGCCTCGCCACCCTCATCCCGCGCATCGCCATTCTGCGCGGCAGCCTGCGTGCATCGGCCTTGTCCATCCCGCAGGTTTGGCGGAAATCCGTCTATTTTCTGGCTGAGTTGATGACACCATTGCAGGCGACATGAGCAACGGTGAGCGGGGCGGGGATGTCATTATTATTTTTTGAAATTGAAATCCGGCCCTTCCCGGAAAATTCCACCGGAGTCAGCAATGGCAAGCTGCCCTTTTCCGGCTTCGCAGTCTTGGGTTTCGATGTACCACCACCCCTCGAACGTAACACGGCCCGTTTCTCTGTCAACAAGCCGTGTCTGCTGAGCGACAACGGTTTTTCCCGCCTGATTTTCACCCAGATGCGTCCTTCCTTTTCGAAACAGCCAATTTTGCTTGCCTTCGCTCTTTGAAGAAAGATCAATTCATTCCATATTTTTTTCAGATTTTGACATATCGGGGATTTTAAGATTTGGCTTGTCGTTCCTGGTTTTCTTTTCACGAGCGTCTTTTTGTTTTTCTTTGTCCTCTTTGTCAAAAGTGCAAAGCATGAATGCCAATGTGTCGAAAATACTTCCTGTAAACACAAAAGCGGTCGAAGTATCAAACGGATTTTCGTACAGGAAACCCCCTTCCGCATCGACCCTCACCATCTCCCCTTTGCCAGACGCGCAATCCTTTTCCTTGACATACCATTGTTCAATCTGAGTCGCATTGATTTTATCCGGCGTGAACCGTATCAGTGCGGCGAGAACGGATTCTCCTCCCAGCGTCGTGCGGCGGCTGAATGAGTCTGAGTTGAGTTGTGTCTCAACCCCGTTCGGGAGGGGTGTAAATTCGAACCATCCGGACTTCATGGCGGCTTGGGTGTCGATAGCATCCAGGTTTTTGTGTTTGTTTTTTTGCTTCGCGGTGGCGTGCATCTCGGTGGCGGCGCATATGACACTGGCTACCAAGGATGCGGTGTCCGATTGATCTTTTGCGAAGGCGGCCTCTTTTAAGAGTGTCCCCTCAGGGTCAAAAATTTCAAACACACCTTTTCCGTTCAGGCAATCGGCCACTTTAAGGCGCCAATGCATAACCTGCGCGGATTCGTCGCTCTTTATGCCTCGTAGTAGCATAGTCGAAATGGGTTCGCCTTTTTTATTTTTACCATATGCCAGTTTTCCTTTTGCAGCCTGCAAGCGCATGCCATTGGAATATTTTGCAATATCGACCCATTCAAACTCCTCTGCGGCAACAATCGAGGCGCCAAGAGCGAAAAAAATAACCCACGCAGCCTTTATCAACAGTGTCATGTTTTCCCTTTTTTGAATATTGTGACTACTGACGTTTCATGAAAAACGTTACATGGTGGCATATTGGTATTCGGGTTGGCGAGTGCGACAGATGCGCGATGGGCATCGCGCATACGCACCGCCACCCGTAAGGGCACCCCTGCCCGTCGCGCCCCGCCACCATCGGCGGCATGGCATTCATCGGCGTCATTCCTCAAGACCTCGCGGCAGGCGCGCTGTGGCCGCAGATCGGCGGGTTGCTGGCGCGCGCGTTGCCTTATGGGCGGGGCGAATACGAACTCGACGATATCCGGGCAGCCATCGAAGGCGGGCGGATGTTCGCCATCGGCGTCGTCGATGACGCCGCGCGGGTCGAATTTGCCGCGGCCTGTTCGCTGATCGTCTATCCGCGCAAGCGGGTTCTGTATGTCGTGGTGGGCGCGGGGCGGGGTGCTGCGCGCACCGGGGAAGCGCTCCTGTCCGCCGCCGCGACGCTTGGCGCGGATTGGATCGAAACCCGCTGCCGGACGCAGGTGGCGGCGCTGTACCGCCGCTATGGCTTCGATACCGCCTACTGCGTTCCCATTATGGAGATCACATGAAGACTATTTCTCGGCACAGGCTCTACGCGCTGGGGGAGCCGTTCGGCGATGGCGCCACGCGCGTGGAAGGGCGCAGGCTGGTATGCGGCGGTGGAGGCGGTAGCGGCGGCAGCGACAACCACTACATGGGCCTGGAAAAACTCTACCAGGAGCAGGCGGCTTCCGCGCAGTTGCTGCGCGCCCAGGCCGAACAGAACCTGCCCGGCGCGGTGAGCGCGTACATGCGGGAAGTAAACAAGGTTGCCGACCCCGGCTACGCCGAGCGCCAAGCCGATACGGTGGCGACAGACATGGCCAGCGCCAACGCGATGGAGCGCGCGGCGACCAATCGGGAAATGATGTCGATGGGGGTCAATCCGAACGATGCGCGCTTTGCCGGGGCGAACCGTTCGACCGAAATCAACAACGCCGCGCGCTTGGCCGCGGGCAGGAACATCGCGCGCAACGATGCCGGCAAATACCAGCTCGCGGTGGCGCAGGATGCGGTGGGCACCTTCACCGGGCAGAGCAACAGCGCGGCCACGCAGGCATCCGGCGCGGCGTCTGGGTTGGCGACACTGTACAGCCAGCAAAACGCCAACAAGCAGGCCGCCGCCTCGCAGCAGTCGCAGAACATCGGCAACGCCGTGGGCGGAGCGATGGCGCTCGGCGGGCTGATGGCGAACTGGAAGGACGGTGGCGAGGTGGAAAGGCCGGCGCGGTTCAAGGCGCTGGAGCGCCACATGCTTGGTGGCGCGGTTGGCGGGCAACAGGGCAACCACGGTTTTTTCCAGATGCAGGCGCCATCGGCGCCCCCGGCCCAGATGGCCCAGCCGCAGCAGCAGAGCGCGCTGGGCACCGTGATACGCGGGGCGCAAATGTACAACGAAGGCCGCAAGATGGCCGGGAACATCAAAACCGGCCTTGGAAAACTCCAGGCTTACCAGTCCGGCATGAACATGACGGCGGACGAAACCAAGGCGGCTTCGGCGGCTTACCGGGCGGCGGCCGAGCGGGCGAGCGATCCGGCGCAGGCGGAAATGTACAAGGGGATCGCGAGCAAGCTCGAAAGCGGAAACGCCGGCCCGTTCGGCCCGAGCGGGCCGTTCAGTGCGGGCGGCGCGGATGGTGCCGGCGGGGTTGGCAATGCCGTGACGGACGTGGCGGCCAATACCGCCAAGGACGCAGGAACGGATGCCCTCGCCGATGCGACGACGGACACAGCCACGGAAGTTGCCGGCAATACCGCCACCGGCGCGGCGGAGTCCGCCGTGCCTTATGGCGCCATTCTGAAAGCCGGGGCGAATATCGCCAGTGGGCAGGACGCCGGTAAAGCGGTAGCCGGCGCCGCCGCCAGCTATGCCGGGGGCGAGGCCGGCGCGGCGATCGGCACGGCGGTGATGCCGGGGGTCGGAACGGTGGTGGGCGGGGTGCTCGGCAGCGTGCTGGGCGGGCTGGCCTTCGCCGACGGTGGCGAGGTGAAGAAGGTGCAGGACTTGCGCGAGCGTGGCGGCAGGGTCAAGGGCGCCTGGCGCGGCAACGTCGATACGGTGCCCTCACTGCTGGTGGAAACCGAGCATGTGGTGAACGCCGAGGCAGCCAAGCTGGTCGGCCACGCAACGCTCGACGACCTGAACAAAAAGGGCCTGCGCCTGCGCAAGCAGGGCAAGACGCCGGACACGATCAAAACCGTCGGCCTGGCCGCGCTGCACTGAGGAGGGAACCGGACATGGCGGGACTGGATATTCTGGGCGGCATCGGCGCCGGGCTGACCAAGGGCACGCAGGCGATCAACGAACAGCGGGAACTCGCGCAGCGGCGCGAGGAGCAGAACGAGGTGATGCGGGCGCGGCAGGCGAACCTTTCGATGGCGCAGGAAAGGCACGATTGGGACCGCAACGACAGGGCGGCAAGGCAGGCCGCGACGGAGCAGGAGCAGGCGCGCGCGCTGCGCGTGCGCCAGGCACATGCGGACGAATGGGCCGCGGCGGGCGACGATCCCGATCCGGTCGCCGTCAATGCGCGGATTTTCAAGCGCATGATCGGCAGCGGGGATCTGAGCGAAAAGGACATCGAGAAGCTGACGCCCTCGGTGATGCGGTTCAGGGAGGCCGGCATCATGCGCGCGCTGCGTTCGCAGGACCCCGCCTTGCTCCAAAGCAGCATCGAAAGCCTGTACGGCGCGGGCGCCTCGGCGCAGATCAAGCAGGGCAAGGACGAGTGGGGTGGCGATTCGCCGGTCTATACGGTGTTCGCATCCGACGGCCGGCAGCTCGACAGCATTACGGCGGCGGGGCTGGGCGCGGCGCTGGGCGTGGATGAGTTGTTCGACACCCGCGAACGCGAGAAAAAGGCCCGCTACGAGGCCGCGCGCACCGAGCAGGCCCGGCGCAGGAACGATGCCGTGCGGCGCGCCGGGTTGAAAAATCTCGATGTGGGCAGGCAAGCCGTTGCGAACCCGAACGCCGCCGGCCCGGCCGGCATCCCGCCGGCCACGGTTCGTCCTGCCGCGGCGGGTATGGGCAAGCCGCGCGGCGCGTCCTGACGGATCGATTCCAGGGGCTGCTGCCTGTTTGCATTGTTCGCCCGGTGGGCTGGCGAGGAGGGGAGGCGCACGGACAAAGCGCCTGCCTTGCCGTTCCGCTCCCGTTTCATCCCCCATCGGCGCGATGCCGTCCGGATTTTTCCGCATGACTTTATGCGGAAGCCCCAGCCGCGTGGCGTTCGGTATTTCGCTCCAATAAGCCCCGTGGCCAGACGCCGGACCCGCCGATATGCGTGGCGGCGCCCATGCCCCGCCGCAAGCGGACGATGACGGGCGGTGGCCGGCGCGAGAGCCTCTGCTGGAATGCAGGGGCACCCCTGTGCGGCCAGCCGTGGGACCGTGGACATCATCTTCGTATGTCTATTGGTCCCACTCTCATGAGCTCACTTCAAGCATTGCGCGGCGCGTATCCAGGATATGACAATGTGCCAGACGCCGAACTGGCGGAAACGTTGCGTCGGTATTACCGCGACGATATGAGGAAAAGGGTGGATCTGCGCAGTGTCGATCATGCGCCGCAGACGGCGGAGTCCGATTCGTTGCCGGAGTATTGGGCGGAGATTACCGGGTGTGTGGACCAGGAATTTGACCTCGATGTGCCGGATTGGCCCAGAAATACCATTTATGGCGTGGGGAAGGCACTCAACGCCGCGCAGGACAAGGCGCTGAGCGTGGTGGGAGGCTATTTGCCGAAGCCTGCGGCAGGCGGGGATGTGCCCGAGATGACTTCGCGGTCGCTTGGGCTTCCGCGGATCGGGGATAGCCTTTTGGAGATAGCGGGTAATAGCGATGAGCCTTGGCTTGTCGAACGCATGGTGCGGCAGCTTGGCGGTGGTGCGTTGGAAGGGGCCGTCACTGGCCTTGTCTCCGGCCCAGGGAAGATTCTTAACATGGCGCAGCGCAATCTGCTGGGGGTGTTCAGTCACTTTTTGCCGAAGCCTGCGGCAGGCGGGGAGGTGCCCAAGATTACGTCGAAGTCGCTCGGGCTTTCGGAGATGGGGGGCGATTGGTTGGGGGTAGCGAAATACGCCAACGAGTGCGCCAATAACGCTATCAAGATTCCCGCGGATCGACGTACTGGTTTCGACAATACGATATCCGATGTTGGGCAAGTGGCTGGGGAGGCCCTCTCGGATTACCTTACAGGCGGGGCCAGCGCTTTTATGCGCGGGGCGGATTCAATGGACAATCGGGTGAAAAACGATTCGGCCAGCCAGGGGGCCAAAGATTTGGCGGTACTCGGCGGCGGCATCGTTTCGGCGGCGATAGGCCGCCTGAGGCTCGAAAAAGCTTTGCAACTGACGCCGGTGCAGAGAGCGTTGAGCAAGCCGATGGCAGCTTCCATTGTCCGTACCGGCGAAGCCGCCGCCTCAAAAGGGATACAGACAGTGTCCGAAGAGGTCTTGCTAGACGCGATCCGGAAGGCGACAACAAACGCAGATACTCCCATCGATTGGAGGAAAGCGCTTGAAAAAGGAGGCGTTAACGCTGCGGCAGGGGCACTTTCGCGTGGAGTGGCCGAGGCCATGCATCTCCCGGGCGGTAGCGCGGCCGTTTCCGGTGAGGATGCTGCAAGGGCGATAGATGCCATTGCGCCTGATGCATCGATTCTGCGCCGCAGGGATGGCGGCGCGGTGGTGCGAGCCGAAAGCGAGGCGATTAGCCGCGCCGGCCAGTCGAGGCAAGCGGCCATGCAAGCGGATGCGGACGCAATCGGTCTGGGCACGGTGTTGGCGGGGATCGAGATCATGCGTATGCCGACCGGCAACATCATCGTTACCGGCGAGAACGCCGCGGAGATCGTCAAGTCGATTGCGCCCGATGTCCCGGTTCTGAGCAGGAGGGATGGCGCGGTGATGGTGTCGAAGCGTTATTCCGAGCCGGTACTCCAGGCAATCGGCATGGCGAAGCGCTTGTTCGGCGCCCGCTCCGGCGATCCGGGCGGGCTTGCCGGCTACCCATTGCGGTAAGCACGGGACGCCACGGAGAGCTGGCAAGACGCGGCTGCGCGTGCAGATGCGCGGCTGCCAAGGCTATTACGCTGCCACTGAGCCGCACACCGTTTTTGCGGGATAAAGAGAAAGAGCGGAGAAAGGGCGGTTCGGGCCCTGACCGGAACGCAAGGGCACCCCCGCGCCGGGCGTTGTGGGAGCGTATGCGAATCATCCATTCCTGCGACGATTCCCATGAGCACGCTACAAGACTTTCACGACGAGTTCACCGGACTCGAGAACTTCCGCGCCAAACGCCCGCTATTTAACGAACTGCCGGACGAAGATACGGTGGAGATGCTGCGCCAGCACTATGCCCGCGATCTCTCCCCGGAGGAATTCAACCGCGCGATCGGTTACGTGCCGCCCCCGGCGCCGGCTGCCGAGCGCACACAGGCGCAACTTGCGCGCGAAAAATCCGCGGTCTTGCAGCCCGACAACCGCGACTTTGTGGATATGGCGATCGATACCGGCCGGAACGTGGTCGCCGGCGCGCTCAAGATCGGCCCGACCGCGGTCAAGGGTGCTGCCGATCTGGCCAACATGGCGACAGGGGACTGGGTCGATATCGGCCTTTCCAAAACCATGGAACGCGGCATGGAATCCATCGACGAGGTGGTGGGCAGCAAGCGGCTCAACGAGCAGAAAAAAGCCCTCAAGGCCATCATGGCCGACGACTCCAAGGGCATGGGCGACATGCTCGTTTTCATGCTGGACAACCCGTCCATCCTGGTGGACAACACCATCACCGGCGTGGGCAGCGCGATCCTTTCCGGCGGCATGGCCAAGGGTGTCACCTCGGGCGCCACGATGCTGGGCATGAGCGTATCGCCCAAGCTCAAGACCGTCGCCACCATCGGCGCGTCGGCCGCGCAGAACGCCGCCAAGACCTTCATGGCGCTGGAGGACCGGTCGCTGGAAGACCGCTACAAAGGTGCGATCTTCGCCGCTGGGGTGTCGATACTGGGCAGTATCGCCTTGGGCGGCGGCGCCGAGGGAAAGATGGCCGAGAAGATGGCTGGCGATCTGAAAGCGGGGCGCATCGGCCTGGATGCCGTCAAGAAATTCCTGCTGTCGGTGGGCAAGGGAGGTGCCCAGGGGGCGGTAGATGAAGTTGGCAACATTGCCGGCGAGATAGTGGGGGCGGCGAAGGATTTAAACCCTGCCGATGTCGGCAAGCGTATGGCATCAGCCAGTGTATCGGGGGCCGCCGCGGGAGGCGTCAAGGACGTTACCGGCATCGAAGACAAAATCCAGCAATATGGCATCAAGGCGCAGGAGGCACCCGCACCGGTTCTGCGCCGCAGGGATGGTGGCGCGGTGGTGCCGGCACGAGCCGGAAACGGAGCGAATCGCCGTGGCGGCCGGTCGAGGCAGCCGGCCATGCGGGCGGATGCGGACGCAATCGGCGTGGATCCAATCGGTGCGCTGCCGTTGCTGGCGGGGATCGAGGTCGTGCATACGCCGGCCGGCAATATCATCGTTACCGGCGAGAACGCCGCCGAGGTGGTGAAGGCGATTGCGCCCGACGCGCCGACGCTGCGCCGCAAGGATGGCGCGGTGATGGTGTCGCTGCGTTATTCCGAGCCGGTGTCCCAGGCGATCGGTGTGGCGAAGCGGCTGCTCGGCGGGCGGTCCGGTGATGCAGGCGGGCTAGCCGCTTATCCATCGCGCTGAGCGCGGGCAACGCGCGGCCGCGCCACTACGCGGGCGGCCGTTACGGCCATTGCGCCGTTGCTGCGCGGCACGACGCTTTACCCATGCGGCCCGCAACGTTATACGATGCACCGCTTTTCGCCACCTGAGAAAAATCATATGGAAAACCAAAGCGTGGGCAACATGGGTATCGCAAGCACGGACGCCGGGGGCAGGAACACCGGAGAAAAAGTCCGCCGTTTGTACGGCGTGGGAGGGTGGCTTGCGCTGCTCGTCTTTTCTTTGACGGTGGGGTGTCTGCTGGGCATGGTCAGGGGTTTAGGCACTTTTGTCGAAATGGAGACAAAGTTTCCGGAACTGCTCTCCTACGGTAGATACGAAGTTTACAAGACGCTCTGCTGGGGTTTGATCTGGATACTGGCGGTGGCGAACTTTTCCGCAGGGTACGCGCTGTGCAGGATCCGTCGCTGGTCGTCGGTGCGCTGGACCATCGGGGTGATGTGGGGCACGGCCGCCGCCATGGTGATATGCATACTGGCGCTCAATGCGTGGTTTGTGGGGGAGCTATCCAAGGGGGTTACCCTCGAGGCCATCCAGACGGGTTTTACCAGCATAGTCCTGGCGGTGCTCTGGACGGCCTATCTGCTGCGTTCGTGGCGCGTGGAGAACACTTACGCCCGGCTCGGGGATGCGGCGGGGCAGCCCACCTCGCCGTCTTCTCCCCTCCCCGCTACGGATGCTTCGGCGGATACACCGAAGGCCGCGCGCACGGGGTCGCCGCTGTCGAGGGTGGCGATCGTAACCGGGGTGACGATGGCGGTGATCGGCGTGATTACTATCGTTTCGGCGCGCGGCCATTTCGGCCGGATGGAATGGGCGGAAGTTGCGCAGGGGGCGGGTGGGAGCGTCTGGCAGGTCCAGGACGATTCTTTCTACTACGGGGTGGATTCGAACGGCCTGCCCGCAGCCTTTCTGCAAGTGCGGACCCGTGGCGATGCAACGGGCCAGATGGCCGACGAGCGCTGGTCCGTCAGCCTCGCGGAACAGCCCTGTGCATCCGGCGTTGCGGGCAAGGCGCGGGTGTACGATTCCGCCGGGTTCCAGCGCGAGGAGGCGTTTGCGGCCAAGGGGCAGGATGCCGCTTCCAGAATCGTGGAGAGGTTTTGCGCGCTGTTCGACGAGAAAACGAAAGATTCCGTCGAGGCGTTGCGCGAGTCCGAGCGCAGGGCGGGAGGTACGTCGGCCGGTGTGCGGGCGGGGGTGACGATTCCGGCTGACTCCGCGCCGGCCACGGCGCCTGTCTGGGTGCCTACGCCGTTTTTGCAAGCAAGGAGCGGGTTGAGGGTGGAGGTTGCGGAGGGGTCGCTTCGTCACATGCTCGACCGCGGCGGCAACCCTGCCATCGTGGCGCAGTTGCGGGTTGCCAATGGCTTGGGAGGCACGCTGGTGGATGGATACTGGTACGTCGCCAGCAAGGATTGCGCTACGGGCAACGGCATGCTCGTGATCGCCGACGACCAGGGAAATTCGCATTGGGAGACGGATTTTGGCGAACGTGCGTCGAATCCGTTTTCGGGAGTGGGATCCTTTTTGTGCTACAGCCTCAAGGCGTCGCAGGAAGAAAGCCACTGAGCGCGGCCGGCGGGCGGCCTGCCGCCCGGCCCGGCATACCGAATCCGACCCAGGCCGATTCGATTCAATAGAACGGAAAAAATCTGAATTGCATTGTTCGCGGGTCGGAATTTCCTGCATCGTGTCCGCGATCTGGATTTCCATGCGAAGCGTTCAATCAAATCGATAATCGGATTCCCGGTTTGCGTCGGCAAACACATATAAAAATCACCGGCCGGAGGACTCGCGCCCGCAGGATGCGGCCACACATAGCGCCACACGTAGCGCCGTGCGAAACGAAACATCAAACACTTTACCTTTATCAAGGAATCATGCCTGCCGTCGGCGTTAGCATGACCGATGGCAGGTGGGCTGGCGGCGGTTCGGTTCGAGAGGGAGCGCGCGGAATTTCCAGCCGGGGGGCAGGGGGTTGTTGACCGGGCCCGGGCGTGTGGCATGAATCGGTAGAGCGCAAATGAGCACAGCAGCGGCTGTTCCGTCGGAAGAGGCAGGCGAGGCCGGGTTGGGGGGGCAACGGGGGCGGCGGGGGCGCATTCCGGGTAATCACGGCATCTGGGTGGGGATTACCTGCGAGTTCGTCGAATTCCTCCTGCTGTTCGCAGTCTATTTCGTCGCCCGCGCCTATTTCCCCGACCTGTTTCACCAGGGGGCCGCGCACCTGTCGGTCGTCGCCGGCACCACCATTACGCTGCTGATGGTGACCAGCAGCTTTTTCGTCGCCTGTTCGGTCGTGCGAATCCGCGCGGGGCGCCGGCGGGAATCGATCTACTGGCTGATCGGCGCACTGGTGATCGCCCTGGGGTATCCGCTGGCGAAGTACTTCGAATTCCAGTGGAACATGGCGCACGGCATCAAGGGTGGCGCGGGGATCTTCTTCACCGTCTATTACTACCTGACCCTGACGCACATGGTGCACGCCTCCTGGGGCATCCTCGGCATGCTGTGGGTGCTGGGCCGCCACATGTCCGGCGGGTACACGGCGCAGCAATACAACGGGCTGGAGGCGCTGGCGAGCTACTGGCATGCCACCGACATCATCTGGCTGATCATCTTCCCGCTTTTCTACGTGTTGGCCTGAAAAATGAAAACGCACGATTCGACGCCCTCCACATCCCTGGTGCCGCTGGTGTGGTCCTGGCTCGGGCTGGTTGTGCTGACGGGGTTCAGCGTGTGGCTGGCGCGGTGGTCGGGGCATGCCGTGTGGCTTCAACTGCCGGTTGCCGCCATCGTGTGGTTCAAGGGATGGGTGGTGGCGCGGTACTTCATCGAATCGCACCTGGCGCACCCTTTCATCGCGGGCGTCGTGCGGGCGTTCATCGTCTGCGTGCCGCTGGCACTGATTCTCACGGTGTGGCTCGGCGAGCGGTTTGCACGCTGAGCGTGTTCGTATTGGCGTGCCGCACGAGCGCGGCCAGGCAGGCGGTTTGACATGGGCGGCCCAAGCATGAAACGCTTGCCGCTTTGATTCGCCAGCGGACACATTGGCAACTTTTCGACAGGAGAAGATGCGCCATGCCCACGTGGGACGACCGCCAGTACCTCAAATTCGCCGACGAACGCACCCGCGCGGCGCGCGACCTGCTCGCCCGCGTACCGCTGGACGAAGCGCGGGAAATCGTCGATCTCGGTTGCGGGCCCGGCAACTCCACCGCACTGCTGCACGAACGCTGGCCACGGGCGCGGACGACAGGCATCGATAACTCGGCCGAAATGCTGCAACGCGCGCGCGCCGACCTGCCCGCGTGTGAATGGATCGAAGCCGACCTGCGCACCTGGCGGCCCGCCGCGCCGGTCGACCTGCTGTTCGCCAACGCCGTGCTGCAATGGCTACCGGGCCACGACACGCTGTTTCCCGAACTGCTCGGCCATGTGCGCCCCGGCGGCGTACTGGCGGTGCAAATGCCCTGTTCATTCGGCGAACCCAGCCACCGGGCGATGCGCGAACTGCCCGGCCCCTGGCACTCGCGCCCCGGTGCCGTGCGCGCCGCATCCCCGGTGGAAGCGCCGGCGTTCTATTACGACCTGCTCGCACCGCACGCGCGCCGCATCGACCTTTGGCGCACCACCTACGAACACGTACTGGCCGATGCGCAAGCCATCGTCGAGTGGGTCAAGGGCACGGGGCTGCGCCCCTTCCTCGACGCGCTGCCCGAAAACGAGCGGCCCGCCTACCTCGCCGCCTACCGCGACGCCATCGACGCCGCCTACCCGGCATGTGCCGACGGCAAACGCCTGTTTTCCTTTCCGCGCCTGTTCATCGTCGCCACGCGCTGACCGCGCGGACCCCTTACCCCACCCCGTACAGGAGAGCCACGCCATGCCTACCTTGTTCGATCCTTTCACCACCGGCGAACTGCACCTCGCCAACCGTATCGTCATGGCACCGCTGACGCGCAACCGCTCGCCCAACGCCGTTCCCACCACGCTCGCCGCAACCTACTACGCGCAGCGCGCCAGCGCCGGCCTGCTGATTACCGAGGCGACCGCCATCAGCCAGCAAGGCCAGGGCTACGCCGACGTGCCGGGGCTGTACTCACCCGAACAGATCGCCGGCTGGTGGCGCGTGACCGAAGCGGTACATGCCGCCGGCGGCCGGATCGTCGTGCAGTTGTGGCACGTCGGCCGTATCTCCCACGATTCGCTGCAACCCGGCGGCGGCGCGCCGGTGGCCCCGTCGGCACTGCGCGCCAAGGCCAAGGTGTACCTGAAAACGCCC
This sequence comes from Azoarcus sp., assembly GCA_031556475.1. Classification (GTDB taxonomy): domain Bacteria; phylum Pseudomonadota; class Gammaproteobacteria; order Burkholderiales; family Rhodocyclaceae; genus Azoarcus. The sequence goes on along the minus strand of JAVBSY010000098.1, from coordinate 1,479 downwards.
GAAGGCGGCGGCTTCGCGCCGGTGTCGGAACCGCGCGCGCTTGCCATCGAGGAACTGCCGGGCATCGTAACCGACTACCGGCGCGCGGCACGCGCGGCCATCGAAGCCGGCTTCGACGGCGTCGAAATACATGCCGCCAACGGCTATCTGATCGACCAGTTCCTGCGTTCCGGCAGCAACCAGCGCACCGACGCCTACGGCGGCTCCATTGCCAACCGCACGCGCCTGCTGGTCGAAGTGGTCGATGCCATCGCCGGCGAAATCGGCGCCGGCCGCACCGGCATCCGCATCTCGCCGGTCACGCCGGCCAACGACGCGGCCGACGCCGACCCGCAACCGCTGTTCACGCACGTCGTCGAACGGCTTGCGGCCTATCCGCTGGCCTATATCCATATCATCGAAGGCTCGACCGGCGGCCCGCGCGATTTCCAGCAAGGCGACGCCCCCTTCGACTACGCCGCGCTGCGCGCCGCCTATGCCATAGCTGGCGGCAGGGCCGCCTGGATGGTAAACAACGGCTATGACGGCGCGATGGCCGAAGCCATGGTGGCCGCGGGCGGCGCCGATCTGGTCGCCTTCGGCAAAGCGTTCATCGCCAATCCCGACCTGGTCCGCCGGCTGCGCGAAGAGGCGCCGCTCAATACGCTGGACATGACGACCCTGTATGGCGGCGGGGAAAAAGGCTATACCGACTACCCGGCACTGGTCTGAACCGCGGCGTTTGCCGGTATGCTGTCGGGAAAAACGCGAACGCCGGCCCAAGCCGGCGCCGCGGCCCCGCGTATACCGTCATCGAATCATCGCCACAACCCATGAAACCGAACCTTCGCATCGTCTCCCTTTCCTGCCTGGCGGTGCTGGCCGCCGCGCCGTCGGTCGCGCAGACCTTGTACAAATCCATCGGCCCGGACGGCCGCGTCGTCTATAGCGACCGCCCGCCCACCGACGGCAAGGTCCAAAAAACCATGACCTTCGAGAACCTGCCGAGCAGCACGCTGCCCGCCACGACAACCGCCTACCTCGAACAGCAACTGCAAACGCTGCGCAAATCGTCCGTCACCAGCGCGCCGACGAGCGGCGTGGTGCTGTATTCGGCGGATTGGTGTGGCTACTGCAAGAAAGCCAAGGCCTATCTGGCGGGAAAAGGAATCGGATACCGCGAAATCGACATCGACACCCCCGACGGCATGGAATCATTTGCCCAGGCGGGTGGCGGCAAGGGCGTGCCGCTGCTGGTCGCCGACGGCCAGCGCGTGCAGGGATTCTCTCCATCCGCCTACGATGCGCTGTTTGCGCGCAGGAAGTGACCGCGGCGCGGTAGCGGCGTAGTTGTCCGTATGTCTGCGCGCGTTTAAATTTGACCACTGGTGCGCATTGAATATTGACCAGGGTCGATAGCCACATATCATGCATGCGGCTGTGTATAAGTTTAGTGAATCTTGTTGTATTTCTCCCTTTGATGTTGAAATGGTTTGTGCT
>JAVBSY010000013.1:0-11550 GCA_031556475.1 Azoarcus sp. | reverse complement strand
TAGTGAGATCCGTTCTCGTGAAAGTAGGTCATCGTCAGACTAACCAACAACAAAACCCCCTGGCTCTTTGTTAGAGCTAGGGGGTTTCGTACGTCTACAGACAACGTTTACAAAACAATCCCGAAAAAAATAGACAGACGCTCGGCTAGACGACTCCTGGGGCTCCCTCCGGTAAACTCGAACGCGAAAACTGAGGGGCGACTCCCTATGACACATATCCACCGACTCGATGAACTGCTCATCAATCAGATCGCAGCCGGAGAGGTCGTCGAGCGGCCCGCTTCGGTGCTCAAAGAGGTGTTGGAGAATGCGCTCGATGCGGGGGCCCATGCGATCGAAGTGCAGCTGGAGCAGGGGGGTGTGCGTCGTATCCGCGTTGCCGACGATGGTTGTGGCATCGCTCGTGATGAACTTGGCCTAGCCCTCGAACGCCATGCAACCAGCAAGATATCGACGCTCGGCGACCTGGAGTGCGTCGGCACCATGGGCTTTCGTGGTGAGGCCTTGGCCGCGATTGCGGCGGTGGCGCGTACGACCATCACGAGTCGCGCCGAGGACAGTGCCCATGCATGGAAAATCGATGGGACGGATGGCGCTTTGACGCCGGCGGCGTTGAACGCGGGATCCGTCGTCGATGTTCAGGATCTTTATTACAACACGCCCGCGCGGCGGAAGTTTCTGAAATCCGAAGGCACCGAGTACGCCCATTGCGATGAAACGTTTCGCCGCATTGCACTTGCGCGTCCCGATGTCGGTTTTCAACTTGCCCATAACGGACGCGTAGCGCACCGACTCGCTGCGGGCGAGCAGGTACGCCGGGTCGCTGCCTTGATGGGAGACGATTTTCTCCAGAATGCACGTCCGGTGCATGCCGAAGGCGGCGTTCTGAGTTTGACCGGCTTCGTGTCGTTACCCGCGTATTCACGTTCCAGTCGTGACGCGCAATATTTTTTCGTCAATGGCCGCTTTGTCCGCGACAAGCTGCTGACGCATGCCGTGCGTGAGGCGTATTCCGATATTCTGCATACCAGTCGCCATCCGGCTTACGTGCTGTTCCTTCAACTGGATCCGGGGGGCGTCGACGTCAACGTTCACCCGGCCAAGATCGAAGTGCGTTTCCGTGAGGCGCGTGCGGTGCATCAGTTTGTTTTTCATGCGCTGAAAAATACGTTGGCGCCATCCAATGTGGTGCGCGCGGATTCTGGCGAACGTCATACAGAAGCGTCGGTCGCGCCGCCGCTGCGTCGCGGGGTGTGGTCGCAACCTGTACCTGTGCAAAGCCATCTTGCGATGGAGTCGGCCAGTCGCTCGTATTTCGATTTCGTCGGTCACGCGCGCCAAGGTTCGGCGCAAGGTTCGACCGATATCGAGGTGCCATCGCCGGTACCGTCTGCGGAGGAAGAAAAGCTGCCGCCACTTGGCTATGCATTGGCTCAACTGCATGGCATTTATGTACTGGCACAAAATAGCGCAGGGCTCGTGCTGGTCGATATGCATGCCGCGCATGAACGCATCCTTTACGAAAAACTCAAGGTTGTGTTCGATGGCACGCCGGCCGTGCAGCGCTTGCTCATTCCGGCGGTGTTTACCGTGTCACCCGTGGAAATGGCTACCGCCGGGGAATGCATGGATGTTCTCGCTCGGATGGGCTTTGAGGTGAGTGTGGCTGGCCCGCAGGAATTGGCTGTGCGTGCCGTGCCTGCGCTGCTTGCTTCCGCGCCGGTCGGTGATTTGGTGCGTGAATTGCTGGAGGATCTGCGCGCCTACCCGGTATCCGAGGTCGTTATTGCACGACGGAATGAACTGTTGGCGACGATGGCTTGTCACGGCGCCGTGCGAGCCAATCGCCAACTGACCTTGCCGGAAATGAATGCACTGCTGCGCGATATGGAGGCGACCGAGCGGGCGGATCAGTGTAATCACGGCCGTCCGACGTGGACGCAACTGAGCCTGGCTGATTTGGATCGCTTTTTTATGCGCGGACAGTAAGTGGCGTGAAAAGAGCGAAGCTCGGCATGGGAGGGAGCCAGGCAATTTGCGCTCAGTCGGACAGGATCCCTCTTTGCGCCGGTCTGGTGCTGCTGCTCGGAATCACCGCGGATGGTTTTTCCGGTTCATTTTTTCCCGGGCGCGTCGATGGCTGTGATGGTTTGTGAGGTTCGCGAGCAGGGGGGCGGGGTTCTGGCCAGGTTTGAGGCGGTGGGCGTTCCCCCCAACCTGGACGGCGTTGTGGGACGATGATGTAGCGCTGTCCGACGGGTTCGCCATAGTCGTTGCATTCCTCCCGGTATTTTTCTTCGCACTCGGCGCGGGCTCTGGCGCGTTCGGCTTCGCGAGTCTCGCTTTCCTGCCGTAAACGCCGTTCTTCCTGCAGTTCCTGTTCCAGGCGTTTGGTGCGTTCTTCGGCGCGGCGTGTTTCGATCTCTTCCGGCGACGGAAGTGGCGGCGCCGGTACGACGGTAAGGTTGCCGCGTTCGCCCAAAGGTTCGGCACGCACGCCCTGCGGAGGTTGGGTGCCATAAGTGACACGGCCGTCACGTTCTGTCCAACGGTATATCTGTGTATCTTGTGCAGAGGCGCTGCAGGTCAATGCCGCGCAGAGCAGGCCTGCCGCCCAGCGAATATTCTTTTGCATGCCTTGTTCGCCGTTTCGTGTATGCGGGATCTCGAGTGGAGACTTTTACGGCAGTTTATGCAGGAAAGTGGCAAAACGGCATCCGCGCGGGTGTTTCGAGCGGATGCCGCCAGTATTTGAAGCACCTACTTACATCTTCTTTTGTACGTCTTTGGCGGTATCTTGAACTTTCTCTCCGCCGCGTTCGATATCTTTTCCTGCGCCGGCGATCGTGTTGCATCCGCCAAGAACAAAGCTGGCTGCGATAATGAGGGCGAGTATCGCTTTCATATTGATCTCCTGAGGTTTGCGATAGCTGAAAGGCGAAAACTATGTTGCAAGCCGTCTGGCTATGTTGTCTATGCTACTCGCGATATGCTGGAAGCTGCAAAAACGATGCGTATCGCCGAGTTTCCACACTGCACAGCGTAAGCTGTATGAGTGATTCGCCGCAAGTTGGTTTCAATGGAAGGAGAGCGGAAAGATGAAGTTACTACAGGTCGATTTCAAGATGGAGGGGCCGTGGGGAGACGAAATGTCCAAGGCGTTTTCCGGTTTGGCGGCTGATATTGCAGGTGAAAAAGGCCTGATCTGGAAAATATGGACCGAAAACCGGGAAACCGGGGAGGGCGGCGGTATCTACCTGTTCGAGACTGGGCAAGACGCGGAGCGTTACATCGAGATGCATACCGTGCGTCTGAAAGGCTTTGGAATCGATTCGGTCAACGCGAAGATTTTCGACGTTAACGTACCGCTTACGGAAATAAGCCGGGGCAAGCTCTTTTGATGTCTTGGCCGCTTTAGCTACCGATGGGTGAACAGAGTTCGACAAGGGTGCCGTCGGGGCAGCGCACGTAGGATACGGTCTGCCCCCACGGTTTTTCTTCCGGGGCGCTGATTTCGGTAGCGCCGGCGGAAATGGCTTTGTTGTGCGCTTCGGCTACGGATGGCGTGACGAAGGCGATTTCCATCCCGAGAGGCTGAGCTGAAGCGCTCGCAGCGACGTAGCCGGCGGTGAAGTGTGCCGCGCCCAATGCGTGTGAGGCGAAGGCCAGGGTGGTTTCCCCGGTGTCGAGTTCACCATAAGCGCCCGATTCGTGCAGGAAGCGGCGAGAAAAGCCAAATGCCTGTTCAAAGAAACTAAGCGACACCGCAACGTCCGGGACATAGACGATGGCGTAGCCGAATTTCATGTGCTGGGTTCCAATTACTGAGCGGCGGGAGGAGCCGGTGCTGCTGCGGGGGCTGGCGTAGTGGGAGCCGGTGGTGTGGCGGGCCCTGGTATTGCCATGCTCGGATAACCGGCGTCATCGAGCATGCGGTTCCAGCTTTCGCTTTCAAAGCCTTTGCGTGTCAGTCGGCCGATGGTGACAGCCGGTACTTCCTCAGGGGTGCCGAATTGCTCCCGATAGGCTGCGAAATCTTCTTGGGTGCTTATTTTGCGTTCCGAGAACGGAATGCCGCGTTTTTTCAGGAGATCGCGGGCGGAAGCGCACAGATCCCCGCAATCGTTGCTGCTGTATAGAACAACCGGGAAATTCTCGGCGGCTTTGCGTACCGCGAAACCGGGGGTGTTATCCGCACCGCCTGGGTTGTAATTTTTCACTTCCGTTTTTTTGGCGGTCGATGGCGGCGGTTGGTCCGTATAGTGAACTTGGCCTTGTTCGTCGACCCAGCGGTAGGTTTTTTGCGCGGAGACATCGCCGCTACTTATTCCGAGCCCCAGGCAGAGAACTAGCGGGGCAACCAAACGGGGAAAATAGGCAAGCGTATTCATGCGTCTACCATACCATGGTGACGTAGCAGTGCGTCGACCTGCGGTTCTCGTCCACGGAATGCCTTGAACGATTCGAGCGCCGGACGGCTGCCGCCGACGGCGAGGATCTCGCGCCAGAAACGCTCGCCGGTATCCGCGTCGAGCAGGCTTTCCTTGCCGGCACCGGCTTCTTCGAAGGCGGCGAAGGCATCGGCCGACAGCACCTCGGCCCACTTGTAGCTGTAGTATCCGGCTGCGTAGCCACCGGCGAAGATGTGCGAGAAGCTGTGTGGGAAGCGGTGCCAGGGTGGTGGGATGATGACCGCGACTTCGCGCCGTACGTTTTCAAGCAGGGCAAAGACGCGTTCCATCGCTGCGGGTTGGCCGTCGGCGGCGATTTCGCTGTGCAGGCGCAGATCGAACATGGCGAATTCGATCTGGCGTACCGTTTGCATGCCGCTCTGGAAGTTTTTCGCCGCGATCATCTTGTCGTACAGCGTACGCGGCAGCGGTTCGCCGCTATCGACGTGGGCGGTCATGCCACGCAGCACATCCCATTCCCAGCAAAAGTTTTCCATGAACTGGCTTGGCAGCTCCACGGCATCCCACTCCACGCCGTTAATGCCGGAAACAGCCAGTTCGTCTACCCGGGTCAACAGGTGGTGCAGGCCGTGGCCGCATTCGTGGAACAGGGTGAGTACGTCGTCGTGGGTGAAGGTGGCGGGTTTGCCGGCAACTGGTCCGGGGAAATTGCAGACGAGGTAAGCCACCGGGGTTTCCAGGCCGGCAGGCGTCAGCCAGCGGCTGCGGGCGGAATCCATCCAGGCGCCGCCGCGCTTGGTTTCGCGGGCATGAAGGTCAAGGTAGAAGTGGCCGACGGGGCTGCCGGCTTTTTCGATGCGGAAGAAGTGTACGTCCGGATCCCAGCAGGGCGCCTGGTCAGGCAGGATGTCGACACCGTATAGCGTGCGGATGACGCCGAACAGGCCATCGAGTACTTTCGGCTCGGGAAAGTACTGCTTTACTTCCTGCTCGGAAAAATCGTAGCGCGCCTGCCGCAGTTTTTCCGATGCGTAGGCGATATCCCAGGGTTGCAGCGGGTCGAGGCCGAGTTCGCGGGCGGCGAAGCTTTCCAGTTCGCGCAAGTCGCGTTCGGCGAAGGGTTTGGCCTTGGCGGCGAGTTCGCGCAGGAAAGCGAGCACTTGCTGTGGCGTATCGGCCATCTTCGGCACCAGCGAGACTTCGGCGAAATTGCTGTAACCGAGCAGCTTCGCTTCTTCTTCGTGCAGCGCGAGAATGCGGCCGATCAGTGGGCCGTTGTCCCAGGCGGCATCGCCTTGCTCGGACGCACGGGTGGCGTAGGCACGGTACAGGCGCTCGCGCAGCCCTCGATTGTCGGCGTATTGCAGGACCGGCAGGTAAGAGGGCATGTGCAGGGTGAATTTCCATTCGGCGCGATTTTCCGCCTCCGCCGCTGCGCGCGCGGCGGCACGCGCATCGTCGGGAATGCCGGCGAGTTCCTCTTCGGCGGTAATCCATTCGGCATGGGCGTTGGTGGCGTCGAGCAGGTTTTCGGAGAACTTTGCCGCCAGTTGCGAGAGTTCTTCCTGAATGGCCTGGAAGCGTGGTTTGAACTCATCGGCCAGTTCGGCGCCGGACAGGCGGAAGTCGCGTATCTCGTGGTCGAGAATGCGACGCCGGGTGGGTGACAGGGTGGCGTATTCGGCGCTGTCGCACAGCGCCTTGTATTTATGGAACAAGGCAAGGTTCTGCCCCATTTCCGCGTAGAAACGCGAAACCTCGGGCAACATGTCGTTGTAGGCTTCACGCCACTCGGGCACGTCCATCACGCTATGCAGGTGGCCGACGACACCCCAGGCGCGGCCGAGACGTTCTCCCGCCTCGGTCAAGGGAGCGACAAAGTTTTCCCAGGTGGGCCGCGAGGTATCGCCAACGAGGCGTTCGATCAGGGTGCGGCTATCGCCGAGCAACTGGCGCAGGGCGGGAGCGACGTCGGCCGGACGAATATCGGTGAAACGCGGCAGGGCGGCGAAATCGAGCAGCGGGTTGGCGTCGGTGGGCAGAGTCATGAGCTGGGAGGGTGCGAAAGAGATTGGGCGATATTGTGCCGAAAAAGCGCAAAGGGCGCCTGCAAGCGCCCTGATCGGTGATGTAACCCCTTTGTTATTCGACCATGTCGCGGTAGGCGTGCCAGCTCGCGTGGCCGAGCAACGGCAACAGGATGACCATGCCAATCATCAGCGTGGCGAAGCCCAGTGCGGTGAACAGGGCGACCAGTACAGCCCATGCGATCATGGCGCCGGGATTGACGCTGACTGCTTTGAGGCTGGTCATCGCCGCAGTGATCGGGTCGATGTCACGGTCCATCAGCATGGGGATGGCGATGGCCGACAAGGCGAATACCACCGCCGCGAGTATCGCGCCGACCGCCAGATAGGCGGCGACAAAGCCGGAATAGTGGCCGGACAGGAAAACGTCGCGGAAAAAATGGTTTATATCGGGCGCCGTATCCCGGTAGAACAGGGCGAACAGGATGGCCGAAATACGCTCCCAGCCGATAAGCGCAACGGCGAGAAACGCGCCGAAGTAAAACAGATCGTCGCTGCGTCGAGCCAGACCCTTGAGCGAGGCAGCAAAGCTCACGCCACTTTCGCCCTTGTCGTGGCGGCGCGATATTTCGTACAGACCTGCCGCGGCGACCGGACCAATGAGCAGAAAACCCGAGACGGCCGCGGTGAACAAGTACGGTGTATTCATCGCGTAGGCCAGCAGCAGATACCCCAGTACGGCAAAGAAAGCGCCGTAGGCTAGGCTGGCGGTCAGGTTTTCGCGCAGGTCGTTCCACCCCATGAGCAGCCACGAGAACGGTCGGCTCGTTTCGATCTGGCGGATATAGGGCAACAGGAAGTGCTGCTCAAGTGCGCGAGGGGACTTGTTCATGGGCGACCTGTGTTTGGCGCGGTGGGCGAAGGGGGAACCTGACGGTGCCCGCCGTTCTTACTCTAGGACGGTTTTACCGGACTGACCACTTCTTCGCCAAGAGGCGGATTACCCCGATTGGGGTTGAGGGCACGCACGGAAAAGCAAAACGGCCGCCTTCAGGGGCGGCCGCTTTTTTGGGTTACCGGATGTGTCAGCGCACCCGTTCTTCCAGCGCGGCGATGGCCGGCAGGGTCTTGCCTTCGAGGAATTCGAGGAAGGCGCCGCCGCCGGTGGAGATATAGCCGACGTCGCCGGCGATCTCGAATTTGGCGATGGCGGCCAGGGTGTCGCCGCCGCCGGCGATGGAGAAGGCTTCCGAGTGGGCAATGGCGGAAGCCATCATCTTGGTGCCGCCGGCGAACTGGGCGTGCTCGAAGACGCCGACCGGGCCGTTCCAGACGATGGTACCGGCATGGGTGATGATGTCGGTCAGCCGTGCCATGGTCTTCGGACCGAAATCGAGAATACGGTCGTGCGGACCGACTTCGCTGACCGGGATGCGGTTGGCGCGGGCAAGCGCCGAGACTTCGTCGGCGACGACGATGTCGACCGGCAACGGGACTTCGGCGTTGCGGGCTTTCATGATGTCCATGACCTGCTGTGCCTCGCGCACCATCTCCGGTTCGGCCAGCGATTCGCCGATGCGGTGGCCGGCGGCAAGCAGGAAGGTGTTGGCGATACCGCCGCCGACGATGAGCTGGTCTACCTTTTCCGCCAGGGTCTTGAGGATGGTGAGCTTGGTAGAGACCTTGGCGCCGCCGACGATGGCGACCAGCGGCCGGGCCGGTGCGTGCAGGGCTTTGGACAGCGCGTCGATCTCGGCGCCCATGAGCATGCCGGCACAGGCCACGGGAGAGAAACGGGCGATGCCGTGCGTGGTGGCCTCGGAGCGGTGGGCGGTGCCGAAGGCGTCATTCACATAGATGTCACACAGCGCGGCCATTTTCTTCGCCAGTTCTTCGCTGTCCTTTTTTTCGCCCTTGTTGCAGCGGCAGTTTTCCAGCAGTACGACCTGGCCGGGGGCGACGGTGAAGCCGCCGTCCACCCAGTCCTGGATCAGCTTGACCGGGCGGTGCAGCAATTGGCCCATGCGTACCGCGAGGGGGGCGAGCGTGTCGTCGGGGCCGACTTCGCCTTCGGTCGGGCGGCCGAGGTGGGAGGTGACCATGACCGCCGCGCCGTTGTCGAGGCAATACTGGATCGATGGAATGGAGGCGCGGATGCGGGTGTCCTCGGTGATGTTGCCGGCTTCGTCCTGCGGTACGTTGAGGTCGGCGCGGATGAAGACTTTCTTGCCGCGCACGTCGAGGTCGGTGAGCTTGAGTACGTTCATTCCTGGGCTCCTGCAGTTTTATGGATATGTGGCTTCATTCGATGGCATGCCAGCGCGCGCGCCAATGGCGGACGACGTCGACCATGCGGTTGGCGAAACCCCATTCGTTGTCGAACCAGATGAAAAGATTGGCCAGGCGCGAGCCGCCGACACGGGTCTGAGTACCGTCGATGATGGCCGAGAAGGTTTCGTGATTGAAATCGATGGAAGCGCGCGGCTCTTCCGCATAACTCAGCAAACCGGCATAGCGGCCTTCGGCCGCTTCGCGCAGCAGGCCGTTGATCATAGCGGTGGTGACGTCGGTATGGAGCGCGAGGGTGAGGTCGATGGCAGAAACGTTGGTTGTCGGCACCCGCATCGCCTTGGCGAGGATGCGTCCGGCAAGGTCGGGCAGCAGGCGTTCGATGCCGCGCGCCAGACCGGTGGAGACCGGAATGATGGACTGCATGGCCGATCGGGTGCGCCGTGGATCGGTATGGTGGTAGCCGTCTATCAGCGGCTGATCGTTCATTACCGAGTGGATGGTGGTGAGCAGGGCGTGTTCGATGCCGAAGGCACGTTCCACCAGATCGAGTACCGGAATGGCGGCATTGGTGGTGCATGAGGCGTTGGAGACGATGCGTTCGTCGCCGCGCAGCCGGTCGTGGTTGACGCCATAGACGATGGTGGCATCGACGTCCTCGCCGCTGTTGCCGGGGTGCGATAGCAGCAGGCGCGGGCAGCCGGCATCGATGAAGCGTTGCAGGTCGGCGCGGTCGGCGTAGTGGCCGGAGCACTCGACGACGAGTTCGATGCCGAGCGACGCCCAGTCGACAGCCTCGGGCGTGGAGGCGTGGCTGACGCTGATCGCTTCGCCATCGATGACCAGTTTGCCGTCGACGATGTCGACGCGGCCGGGGAAGCGGCCGTGGGTCGAATCGAAACGGGTCAGATAGGCGATGCTGGAAAGTTCGGCCGGCTCGTTGATGGCAACGACGCGGAATTCGTCGCGCCAGGGCGATTCGTACAGCGCGCGCAGAAAACCGCGGCCGATGCGGCCGTAGCCGTTGATGGCGAGGCGCAGGGGCATGGTTCGAGGATCCGGGCGCAGGTATCGGTTGATCGGGAGTTGTCGGGGTGCAACATGCCGCGCCGGACGGGTCACGTCCGGCGGCGGGGTTACGGGGTTTATTTCGCGTTGGCGAAGGCCTTGGCGGCGTCGAGCATGCGGCAGGAATAGCCCCACTCGTTGTCGTACCAGGCCAGCACTTTCACCAGGCTGCGGTCGATCACGCGCGTCTGGGTGGCGTCGAAGATCGACGAGTGCGAGTCGTGGTTGAAGTCCATCGACACCAATGGATCGTCGTTGACCGCCAGGATGCCCTTCAGCGCGCCGTTGGAGACGGTTTTCATCAACTCGTTGATCTCGTCCTTGGAGGTGGCGCGCTCGGCGGTGAAGGTGAGATCCACCAGCGAGACGTTCATCGTGGGTACGCGCAGGGAAAAGCCGTCGAACTTGCCTTTGAGCGCCGGCAGCACGAGGCCGACTGCGGCGGCGGCGCCGGTCTTGGTCGGAATGATGTTCTGCGCGGCCGCGCGGGCGCGGCGCAGATCCTTGTGGCGCACGTCCACCAGAACCTGGTCGTTGGTGTAGGCGTGGATGGTGGTCATCAACCCCTGCTTGATGCCGATTTCATCCTGCAGCACCTTGGCGACCGGGGCGAGGCAGTTGGTGGTGCACGAGGCGTTGGAAACGACGGTCATGTCGCCGCGCAGTATCTCGTGATTGACGCCATAGACGACGGTAGCGTCCACATCGTCGCCGCCAGGGGAGGAGATCAGCACCTTGCTCGCACCCTGCTCCAGCAACACCTGCGCCTTGGCCTTGGAGGTGTAGGCGCCGGTGCATTCGAGCAGCACATCCACGTTGTGCCGGGTCCAGTCGATTTCTTTCGGATTCTTGGTCGAATAGAACGGAATGCGATCACCGCCAACGATTATCAGGTTCTCACCCTCGGTTTCCACCGAAGTGCCGAAGCGGCCGTGCGTTGTGTCGTAACGGGTCAGGTGGGCGTTGGTATTGAGGTCGCCCGAGGCGTTGATGGCGACGATCTCGAATTCGTCGCGGCGGCCCAATTCGTACAGAGCACGCAAAGTGCAGCGGCCGATACGGCCGTAACCGTTGATGGCAATCTTGATCGTCATGGGATGCGTCTCCTTGCTGGAATGCTGAAGTCTAAATGCGATGCCCGGAACATAGCGCCGATCCGGCTCCAATCACAGGACGGATTTCACCGCGCCGACGACGGCGTCGGCGGTGAGGCCGAAATATTTGAACAATTCGCCCGCAGGGGCCGATTCACCGAAGCGGTCGATACCGACTACCGCACCCTCCAGCCCCACGTATTTGCGCCAGCCATCGGTCACGCCAGCCTCCACCGCCACGCGCGGCACGCCCGGCGGCAGCACGGCGGCGCGCCAGGCCGCATCCTGACGATCGAAGACATTGGTGCTGGGTATCGACACCACGCGCACGGCGATACCGTTGGCGGCGAGCGCACGCTGTGCTGCCAGCGCCAGGGCGACCTCGGAGCCGGTGGCAAGGATCACCGCGCGCGGCACGCCGGCGTCGGCCTCGGACAGCACGTAGCCGCCACGGCGGATGTCGGCGACCTGCGCTGGCGTGCGCGCCTGGAAAGGCAGATTCTGGCGTGAGAACAGCAGTGACGACGGGCCGTCGGCGCGCTCGATCGCGCATGCCCAGGCAACAGCGGATTCGACCGTGTCGCAGGGCCGCCATACATCCATGTTGGGGATCAGGCGCAGGGTGGCGGTCTGTTCGATCGGCTGGTGGGTGGGGCCGTC
>JAVBSY010000103.1:0-25169 GCA_031556475.1 Azoarcus sp. | reverse complement strand
GCACCTGTCGTGCATCGGCTCCACCCGCGAAGGCATCCGCGCCATCCTGCGCGAATACGCCGAAGCAGGCATCACGCGCATCGTCGCGCTGCGCGGCGACCTGCCCTCCGGCGTGGGCGATCCGGGCGAATTCCGCTACGCCAACGAACTGGTCGAATTCATCCGCGCCGAAACCGGTCGGCGCTTCCGCATCGAAGTCGCCGCCTATCCCGAATGGCACCCACAGGCGAAAAGCCCGCGCGACGACCTCGCCGCGTTCAAGCGCAAAATCGACGCGGGCGCCGATTCCGCGATCACACAATACTTCTACAACCTCGACGCCTATCTGCGCTTTGTCGACGCCACGCGCAAGCTCGGTATCGACGTGCCCATCGTGCCCGGGATCATGCCCATTGGCAGCTTCACCAAGCTGGCGCGCTTCTCCGACGCCTGCGGCGCCGAAATCCCGCGCTGGATGCGCAAGGTATTCGAAAGCTACGGCGACGACACCGATGCCATCCGCTCTTTCGGCCTCGACGTCGTCACCCGCCTGTGCGAACGACTCATCGCCGCAGGCGCGCCGGGACTGCACTTCTACAGCATGAACCAGGCCGGGCTCACCACCGAAATCTGCCATCGCCTCGGCCTGGACCGCGCTTGAAAAGCGTAGGACATCTTATCGGGGGCTACGGAGCCGGAGACGGGCCAAACCGTTCCGGCACGCGGCGCAGTTCCATCCGGGGTTCAGCATAGTCGCCAGGTTTCTGGCGTTTCGGCAATGCGACTTTCTTGCGCGGAATCGTTTCGTACGGAACCTGGTCGAGGAAGTGCGTGATGATGTTGAGCCGCGCACGCTTCTTGTCGTTGGAGTCCGCGACATGCCACGGCGCCCATGAGGTATCGCTCGCGGCGAACATCTCGTCGCGAGCGCGCGAGTAGTCGTACCACCGGCTGTAGGACTTCAGGTCCATCGGCGAGAGCTTCCAGATCTTCCGCGGATCGTCGATCCGCGCCCTGAGCCGCCGGGTTTGCTCCTCCGGGCTGACTTCGAGCCAGTACTTGATCAGGATGACGCCCGACGAGACGATCGCCTTCTCCATGAGTGGCACACCGACGAGAAAATGCTGCGCTTCTTCATCCGTGCAGAAGCCCATCACCCGTTCGACGCCGGCGCGGTTGTACCAACTGCGGTCGAAGATCACGACCTCGCCGGCTGCCGGCAGATGCGGAATGTAGCGCTGCATGTACATCTGCGATTTTTCGCGTTCGGTCGGCGCAGGCAGCGCCACGACGCGGAATATGCGCGGACTCACGCGCTCGGTGATCGCCTTGATCGTACCGCCCTTGCCGGCCCCATCCCGGCCTTCGAAGACCACGCAGACCTTGGCGCCGGTGGCGACAACCCATTCCTGCAGCTTGACCAGTTCTCCGTGCAGCCTGGCGAGTTCCTTTTCATATTGCTTGCCGGAAAGCCTTGCCGGCGCATCGCCCATCGCCTGATGAGCTTTCGTCCGCTTGTTCTTGCCCATGACGCCTCCTTTGCTGTACGCGCTGTGGTAACGGCGCAAATCGGCACGTTACCGTAAATCTCCGTATCGTATTTTTATCTGCTACCGGGCGCACGGAATCAAGAATTTCAGCCGAAACGCACCGCCACCGCCCCGAGCGCCACCAGCGCGGCGCCGGCCAGACGCACCTGTCCCATGCGCTCCTTGAGCACCCAGGTTCCCAGCAGCGCAGCGAAGATGACCGAGGTTTCCCGCAGCGCCGCCACTGCGGGAATCGAAGCCACGGTCATCGCCCACAATGCAATGCCGTAGGCACCGATCGACAGCGCACCGCCGCCGAGCGAAGCCGCCCAGCGCCACCGCAGCGCACCGAGCAGCGGCCGTCCGCGCCGCCACCATGCAAACGCGAAGAAACCCCAGGCATTGAGGAAGAAAAGCCACAGCGTATAGCTCTCCGCGCTGCCTGCAAGACGCACGCCCATGCCGTCGGACAGCGTATAACAGGCGATGACGACCGAATTCGCGGCCGCGTAGCCGATGCCGGAGCCAGCGACCGCGCCACGCCGGAGGCCAAGCCACACCGGCAGCATGATCCCGCAACCGACGAGCGCAATGCCGAATCCGAGCGACGGAGTCAGGCGCTCGCCAAACAGGGGCGCCGCGAGCGCGACAAGTACCGGCGCGAAACCGCGCATCAGCGGATAGGCGACGGAGAGATCCGCATGCCGATACGTCTCGACGAGCCCGACGAAGTAGCCGACATGCACGAACAAGGTGAGTCCGAGCCAGGGCCACGCTTCGCGGGCGGGGATCGGCACGAACGGCAGCAGGCACGCCGAGATCAGGCTTGCGCCGAGCGCGACGCCGAGCATATCGAGCAGGCGATCGCTGCTCGACTTGATCAGGTAGTTCCAGCTCGCATGCATCAGCGCCGCCAGGATGACCAGCAGCGCGACGGGCGTGGAGATCATGCATTCGGCCAGGGCAGGGAATAGGTCTTGGTATTGGTGAAGCTCTTCATCGCTTCGAGCACGCCTTCCTTGTAGCCGAGCCCCGAATCCTTGATGCCGCCAAAGGGCGTGAGTTCGAGCCGGTAACCCGGCACTTCGCGCACATTGACGCTGCCGACGTGCAGCTCGTTGACGAGCCGCGTGATGACATCGAGCCGGTTCGTACACACGCCCGACGAGAGCCCGAAGGCCGTTCCATTGACGATGTTGATCGCCTCGTCGAGAGAGCCGAAGCGGATGATCGGCGAGACGGGGCCGAAGGTTTCTTCCCGCACCACCGTCATTTCCGGACGCACGCGATCGATGACCGTCGGCGAATACAGCGCGCCACGCCGTTCGTTGCCGCAGAGCAGTTGTGCCCCCTGCCCGATCGCTTCATCGACGCGCGCCTCGAACAGCCGCTCCGCGCTCTCATCGATGACGGTGCCCATATCGACCGTCTCGTCCGCCGGATCGCCGTAATTCCATGCGCGCGTCTTCTCGACGAGCCGCGCGACGAACTCATCCGCCACCGCATGCTGCACGAGGATGCGCTTGACCGCGGTGCAGCGCTGGCCGGAGTTCTTGTACGAGCCCGCCGCCGCGAGGCTTGCCGCCTCGTCGAGATCCGCGTCGTCCATCACGATCAGCGGATCGTTGCCGCCGAGTTCGAGCACGGTGCGGCGATAGCCGATGCGCGAGGCGATGTGCTTGCCGATCGCCACGCCACCGGTAAAGGTCACGAGATCGATCGCCGGATTCGTCAGCAGTTCGTCCGCGATCTCCGCCGGATCGCCGGTGACGACCTGGAGCATTGGCGGCGGCAGGCCCGCCTCGAGGAGGATATCGGCAAGCAGCAGCGCGGACAGCGGCACTTTCTCCGACGGTTTCAGCACCATCCGGTTGTTCGTCGCGATCGCTGGCACCACCTTGTGCGCGACCTGGTTCATCGGATGGTTGAACGGCGTGATCGCGGAGATCACGCCGAGCAGCGGATCGCGCTGCGTATAGACGCGGCGCTGACGGCCATGCGGCGTGATGTCGCATGAAAACACCTGCCCGTCGTCCTCGAGCGCCGCGTTCGCACCGAATACCAGCACGTCGCACACACGACCTGCCTCGTACCGGCTGTCCTTCCTGCACAGCCCCGACTCCGCCGTGATCAGGTCGCTGATCTCCTCGGTACGCGCCACGACGATCTCCGCCGCGCGATGCAGGATGCGATTGCGCTCGTAACGCGACAGACGCGGCCTGTACGCATGCGCAATGCCGAACGCACGCCGCACGTCTTCGAGCGTCGCCTTCGGCACCGTGCCCACACACGCGCCTGTGTAGGGATTCAGCACTTCGATGACGCGGTCGCGGCGAACACGTTCGCCACCGATACGCAAAGCCTCTTCACGAAACTCCATCACAACTCCTTGATTGGTACATTCATCCGCAGTCCGGCAAGTTCGGCCTGCACGAAACAAAACGGCGCATGGAGGCCCTCTCCGTCGCCAGGCAACGGAAAAACGAACGCCGGTCGCGCGAGGCGCAATGGCGAGGGCTGCCCGAACTTCACTTTTTCGCGGCACACGCGCCTTGCACAAGGAAATACATCGAGAACACGGCAGCGATACAGAGGGCATTCACCCCTCCTGATCCCCCAGCAACTTCTGCAACCGCTTCCGGCTCGCCTCGATATGCCGCTGAATCAACCTGCTCGCCAGCGCGCCTTCGCCCTTGCGAACGGCTGCCAGGATCGCCCGGTGATCCGCAACGGACGCCTTCAAGCTCGACGCATCCCGCACCTTCACGTGCGCCTGGTGCCGAAACAGCGATAGCTCATTGACGAGCCGCCGGTAGCTATCGACCAACGTGCGATTCCCCGTCGCCGCGGCCAGCCGGTCGTGAAACTCCATGTTGCAGCGATGGCAATTCGCAAAATCCCCCTTCTCGGCGAACCTCGCTGCCGTAGCGAGCAACCCGTCCATCCCCGAGTCATCGAAAGCAACCGGTGACGCAGCCAGCTTCCGCACGATCAGGTTCTCGAGCGCCAGCCGCACCTCGTAGATCTCATCCGCCTCTTCGGGGGTGATCGTGCGCACATACACGCCGCGATTCTTCTCGACGCGCACGAGCCCTTTCGCGGCCAAGCCCCGAAAAGCCTCCCGCACCGGTCCGCGCGACACGCCAAGCCGATCCGCCAGCGCTATCTCGGCCAGCTTGTTACCCGGCACGAGCGTCCCGTCCAGGATCAGGTTTTCGAGCTGCTGCTGCACAAGCGTGGGCAGCGAATGGCTCTGCAGATGGCGGATGGAAATCTCGGATTCTGGAACGGCAGATATCTGTCTTGTCATTTTTCGGTCATCGCCACGCAATCTAGAAAGGGAAAGATGATCGTCATCAATTTGTAGATTGTAAACAATTTGTAACGCCTGGATTTTAGATTACCGAGTGTTGCAGCTTTATTTAGGCCCGCGATTCAGCTTGAGAAAACCATGACCACAGCGATCGAAATCCACAACCTCGACAAGCGCTACGCCAACCACCATGCGCTCCGCAACGTCACGCTGACGATCGACGAAGGCGAAATGGTCGCGCTGATCGGCGCATCCGGCGCCGGCAAGTCGACGCTCCTGCGCCACATCGGCGGCTTCATCACGGCCGACGCCGGCGAGATCTCGGTGATGGGCCGTTGCGTGCAGCGCGATGGCCGCATCGCGCGCGACATCCGCGCCCAGCGCGCCGGCATCGGTTTCGTATTCCAGCAATTCAACCTCGTCGGCCGCCTGCCGGTAATGATGAACGTGCTGACGGGACTGCTCTACCGCGCAAGCCTGTGGCGCTCGCTGTCGATGCGCTTCTCGATGCCCGAACGCCAGCTTGCAATGGAAGCGCTCGCCACGGTCGGCATCGAACAGTACGCATGGCAACGCGCGACGACGCTGTCCGGCGGCCAGCAACAACGCGCGGCACTCGCCCGCTGTCTTGTGCAACAGGCGAAGGTCGTGCTCGCCGACGAGCCGATCGCCTCGCTCGACCCGGAATCCGCGCGCAAGGTCATGGACCACCTCGCGAACATCAACCGCGCACGCGGCTGCACCGTGCTCGTCTCGCTGCACCAGGTCGACTTCGCCGTGCGCTACTGCCCGCGCACGATCGCGATGCGCGGCGGCGCCGTTGTCTATGACGGCCCGAGCGAAGCGCTCACGCCCGAATTCCTCCGCGCACTCTACGGCGCCTCCGTCGGAGAGCTTTACGGCAAACCGGCCACGACGCACGCGCAGAAGGATGTTCCGTCCCATCTGCACGCGCCCGCGGCGCCGGCCTGATTTCCAGCCCTGACTTTCACCTCACCCGCATCGACACAAGGAACCACCATGATCCGCAAATTCGCTGCTCCCCTGCTGCTTGCGCTCGGCATCGGCATCAATGCCGGCGCAAAGGCGCAGGAAATCAACTTCGGCATCATCTCCACCGACTCCTCCTCGGTCCAGAAAGACAAGTGGGAGCCCTTCATCGCCGATATGAGGAAGCGCACCGGCCTCGATATCAAGGCCTTCTATGCGCCCGACTACAACGGCGTGATCGAGGCGATGCGCTTCAACAAGATCCAGGTCGCCTGGTACGGCAACAAGTCGGCGATGGAAGCGGTCGACCGCGCCAACGGCGAAGTCTTTGCGCGCGTCGTCTTCGCCGACGGCTCGCAGGGCTTTTACTCGGTGCTGATCGCCAACAAGGACAGCGCGATCAGATCGCTCGACGACGTATTGAAGAATCCGGGCAAGTGGACCTTCGGCGCCGGCGACCCGAACTCGACCTCCGGCACGCTCGTGCCCACCTACTACCTCTGGGGCAAGAACAACATCGACATCACGAAGCACTTCAAGGCGGTGCGTGTGGGCAGCCACGGCACCAACATCCTCGCCGTGCTTGCCAGGCATGTCGACGTCGCGACGAACAACACCGAGGAAATGGAGCGCCTGAAGGAGCAGCAACCGGAGAAATACGCACAGATCCAGGTACTGTGGAAGTCGCCGCTGATCCCGTCCGACCCCTTCGTCTATCGCAAGGACCTACCGGCCGACGTGAAGACCAGGCTGCGCGATTTCATGCTCTCCTACGGCAATACGCCGGAAGATAAGGCGGTCCTGAAGAACATATACAACTACGGCGGCTTCGTCGCGTCCGACGACACGCAGTTGCTGCCGATCCGCCAGATCGAAGTCTTCAAGGAGCGCCTGAAGGTTGCAGCCTCCGAAATGAACGACGACGACAAACAGGCAAAACTCGCCGAACTCGACGCGAAACTCGCCGGCATCACTTCCCAGATCAAATAAATACGCAAGGCATGACGGCGGTCGGCTTTGCCACGAGCGAAGCCGCCTGCTGGACTGAAAGGACATGATCGAAAAACCCACTATCCGCGATGTACCGCTCGCACCGCCGCGCGCCGGTCTCGGCACGCAAATGGGCTGGGCCGTCTTTGCACTGCTGCTCGGCTGGTCCTGGTTCGGCGCCGAGATGCGGCCCGACACGCTGGTGCGCGACGCAGGCAACATGTGGCACTTCGCCGGCGATTTCTTCCCGCCGAACTTCACCGACTGGAAGACCTACCTGCGCGAGATGGTGGTGACGCTGCACATCGCCGTGTGGGGCACCGTACTCTCGATTCTCTGCGCGATTCCGTTCGGCCTGCTCTCGGCCTCGAACATCGTGCCCGCCTGGGTCTATCAGCCGGTGCGCCGCCTGATGGACGCCTGCCGCGCGATCAACGAGATGGTCTTCGCGATGCTCTTCATCGTCGCCGTCGGCATGGGGCCGTTCGCCGGCGTGCTCGCACTCTGGATCCATACCACAGGCATTCTCTCGAAGCTCTTCGCCGAGGCGGTCGAAGCGATCGACCCGCGCCCCGTCGAAGGCGTGCGCGCGACCGGCGCGAATGCGCTCGAAGAGGTGCTCTATGGCGTGATCCCGCAGGTATTGCCGCTGTGGATCTCGTACTCGCTCTACCGCTTCGAATCCAACGTGCGCTCGGCTTCGGTCGTCGGCATGGTCGGCGCGGGCGGTATCGGCGTCGTGCTCTTCGACGTGATCCGCGGTTTCCAGTACCGCGAAACCGGCGCGGTGATGGTGATCATCATCGTGACCGTGACGCTCATCGACGTGATCTCCGCGCGCATCCGCCGCTGGACGATCTGACCCCAACAACAGGAATCTCCCAATGAACTCTCCGAGCATCGAGCTCAATGGCGTCCGCTACCGCTGGCCGCAACGTCCCACCGTCGTCGTCTGCATCGACGGCGGCGACCCGGCCTACATCGAACAGGGCATCCACGACGGCGTGATCCCGAACATCGCGCGCTTCATGCACGAAGGCTTCTCCACCATCGCCGACGGCACGGTGCCAAGCTTCACCTGCCCGAACAACATGTCGCTGATCACCGGTGCGCCGCCCTCGGTGCACGGCATCTCGGGCAACTTCTACCTGAACGAAGCCGGCGAAGCGGTCGTGATGACCGGGCCGGAGCTACTGCGCAGCCCGACGATCATCGCCGAGTTCGCCGGCCGCGGCGCGAAGGTCGCGGCGATCACGGCCAAGGACAAACTGCGCCGCCAACTCGGCAAGGGACTGGACATGACGCACGGCAACATGTGCTTTTCGTCCGAGTTCGCGGACCGTTGCACGCTGGCAGAAAACGGCATCGAAAACGTGCTCGAACTCGTCGGCATGCCGAAGCCCGACATGTACTCGATGGACCTCTCGCTGTTCGTGCTCGAAGCCGGCGTGAAGCTGCTCGAACGCAAGCGGCCGGATCTCATGTTCCTGTCGTTGACCGACTACGTCCAGCACAAGTACGCACCGGGACACGCCGTCGCGAACGAGTTCTACCGCCGCATCGACGATGCGTTCGGACGGCTCGCCGCGCTCGGCGCCACCGTCGCGCTGACCGCCGACCATGGCATGAACGACAAGTCGACAGCCTACGGCGCACCGAACGTGATCTTCCTGCAGGACATCCTCGACGCGGCCTTCGGCGCTGGCGACACCAAGGTGATCTGCCCGATCACCGACGCCTTCGTGCGCCACCACGGCGCACTCGGCGGTTTCGTGCGCGTGTGGTGCCGCGGCGGCAAGGCCACGCCGCAGGCAGTCATCGACATCGCGTCGAAACTGCCGGGCATTGCCGAAGCGCTAGACAAGGCAACCGTGTGCCGCCGCTTCGATCTGCCGCTCGACCGCGAGGGCGACGTCGCGGTGATCGGCGACATCGGCACCGTGATCGGCGGCTCGGCTGCGGAGCACGACCTGTCGAACCTGTCGGACGCGCGCCTGCGCAGCCACGGCGCGATCACCGAGGCGCGTGTGCCTTTCATCATCAACACGCCGCTCAACGCCGACTACCGCGCACGCGCGGACAGCACAACGCTGAAGAGTCATCAGATCTTCGAATACGCCATCAACGGCGTGGAGTTCACGCAATGAGCATTCCCGCGTCGGGCAGGCTCGCGGTCTACGACGCGCCGAACGGCCCCTTCGCGCTGCAAAGCTTTCCGCTGCGCGAACCGATGCCCGGCGAGGCGCTCGTGCGCATCCGCATGTCGACGATCTGCCGTTCCGACATCCACTCGTGGCAGGGCCATCGCCCCAACCCCTGCCCGGGCGTGCTCGGCCACGAAATCATCGGCACGATCGTCGCGCTCGGCGCCGGGCTCGATACCGACATGCGCGGCGCACCGCTCGCACCGGGCGACCGCATCACCTGGAGCGAGTACTTCATTTCGGGCCGAAACTATTTCACCGAAGTGCTCGACCTGCCGCAGAAATCGCGCGGCGTCGACAAGTACGGCCACATGGCCGCGAGCACGCCACCGCACCATCACGGCGGTTTCGGCGAGTACTGCTACATCCTGCCGCAGTCGTGGATCCTGCGATTGCCGGGCGAACTGACGGACGAGGAGGCGACACCGCTCAACTGCGGCGTGGCGACGATGATCGCGGTGACCGAGGCGGCGAATATCCGCATCGGCCAGACAGTCGTCGTGCAGGGCCTCGGCCTGCTCGGGCTCTACGGTGCGGCAATCGCGAAAGCGCGCGGTGCGCGGCTCGTGATCGGGCTCGACACGGTGGCCGAGCGACGCGAACTCGCGGCACGCTTCGGCGTCGATCTCGCGCTCGATCCGTCGATGGACGCGGATACGCTGCTGCGCACGATCCGCGAGCGTTGCCAGCCCGAAGGCGCCGATGCCGTCATCGAAGTCTGCGGCAGCGCCGCCGTCATCCCGCAAGGCGTCGACATGCTGCGCACGGGCGGCACCTATGTGCTCGGCGGGCTCGTGAATCCCGGCGCACAGGTCACGCTCGACGCGAATCTGCTGCTCAGGAAACTGCTCACACTGCGCGGCGTGCACAACTATCACCCGCGCCACCTCGTCGAAGCGCTCGACTTCGTCGTCGCCAACCGCATGCGCTTCCCGTTCCATCGACTCGTCGACGGCAAGTACCCGCTCGAACGCGTCGGCGACGCAATGGCCGACGCCGCCGCGCGCCGCGTGCTGCGCGCCGCGATCGTCCCTTGCTGATCCGGAGATACATCCATGTCCGAACCCATCCTGCTCACCCCGGGCCCATTGACCACGACACACCGAACGAAAACGGCGATGCTGTCCGACTGGGGATCCTGGGATAGCGCATTCAACGCGCTCACCGCCTCGGTCTGTCGCGATCTCATGCGGATCGTGCACGGCGAAGCCACGCACGTATGCGTCCCGCTGCAAGGCAGCGGCACCTTCGCGGTGGAAGCCGCACTTGGCACGCTCGTGCCGCGCGGCGGCAAGGTGCTCGTGCCCGACAACGGCGCCTATTGCCAGCGCATCGTACGCATTCTCGGCTACCTTGGGCGCGAAGCCGTCGTGCTGCGTTTCGCCGAGGACGAGCGCGCAGACCCCGCGCGGATCGCGCAAGCGCTGGCGGCCGACCCGGCAATCACCCACGTCGCGCTGGTCCACTGCGAAACCGGCACCGGCATCCTGAATTCGCTGCGGGAAATCGGAGACATCGTCGCCGCGCACGGCCGGCGCATGATCGTCGATGCGATGAGCTCGTTCGCCGCACTGCCGATCGATGTGCGCACCCTGCCGGTCGACGCGCTGATCGCCGCGTCCGGCAAATGCCTCGAAGGCGTGCCCGGCATGGGCTTCGTCATCGCCTACCGGCAGGCGCTGGAAGCAGCCGAGCATCGTTGCCATTCGCTCGCAATGGATCTGCACGATCAATGGCGCTACATGCTGAAGACCGGACAGTGGCGCTTCACACCGCCGACGCATGTCGTCGCCGCGTTGCGCTCGGCGCTCGACCAGTACATCGAGGAAGGCGGACAGCCCGCGCGGCTCGCGCGCTACGAGCGAAACTGCGCCACGCTCATCACCGGCATGCGCGAACTCGGTTTCCGCACCTTCCTCGCCGACGACGCGCAGGCGCCGATCATCGTGACTTTCCACGCACCGGAAGATCCTGCCTACGAATTCCAGGCGTTCTACCGCAGCGTGCGCGAAAAAGGCTTCATTCTCTATCCGGGCAAGCTGACGACCGTCGAGACCTTCCGCGTCGGCTGCATCGGCACCATCGGGGCCGACGGGATGCGGGCCGCGGTGAGCGCCATCTCCGCCACGCTTGAAGAACTGGGGATCGCTGCCTACGCTTGTTGATACGAACCGGCCGGACGCGCCAACGTCCGGCCAACGGTGAAAACACAACGAAAAAGGGATGAAACGCGGCGTGATCGACGCGCTTTCATCCCTTTTCCACGTCGAAACGTGGGTATCATCATGGTTTTATCCAAAAACCGTGGACGGGCAAAAGTCTCATGATTTTCGACGTGGATAACGAAACGCTTCCCCGCGAGGAACTGGAAGCGCTGCAACTGCAACGCCTCAAAAGAACCGTGGAGCGCTGCTACGAAACCACCCGGTTCTACCGGGAAGCCATGGATGAACTGGAGCTCAAGCCCCACCACATCCAGACGCTGGCCGACATCAAGCTCCTGCCGTTCACCAAGAAAGAACAACTGCGCGACAGCTACCCCTTCGGCATGTTCGCCGTTCCCACCGACCAGGTCGTGCGCGTCCATGCCTCCTCGGGCACCACGGGCAAACCCACCGTGGTCGGCTACACCCGCCGGGATATCGCCAACTGGTCCCAACTGGTGGCACGCTCGCTCAGCGCAGCGGGGCTGCGTCCGGGCGACAAACTGCACAACGCCTACGGATACGGTTTGTTCACGGGCGGGCTAGGCCTGCATTACGGCGCGGAAACGCTCGGCATCATGGCGATTCCAATGTCGGGCGGGCAAACGCAGAAACAGGTCATGCTGCTCAGCGACTTCAGCGCCGACGCCCTGTGCTGTACCCCCTCCTACGCGTTGAATATCGCCGAGGAAGCCGAAACCCTCGGCGTCGACGTCTCCAAGCTCGCACTCAAGGTAGGCATTTTCGGCGCCGAACCGTGGAGCGAGGAAATGCGCTACGAGCTGGAATCCCGCCTCGACATCGATGCCCTCGACATCTACGGGCTGTCCGAAGTCATGGGCCCGGGCGTCGGCATGGAATGCCTGGAAAGCAAGCGCGGCCTGCACATCTGGGAAGACCACTTCCTCATCGAGTGCGTCGACGTCAACACCGGCGAACCCCTGCCCTACGGCGAACAAGGCGAAATCGTCTTCACCTCGCTGACCAAGGAAGCCTTCCCGGTACTGCGCTACCGTACCCGCGACATTTCGGTGCTGGAACAAGCCCCCTGCAAATGCGGCCGCACCCACGTGCGCATGCGCCGCATCTCCGGCCGTTCCGACGACATGCTGATCATCCGCGGCGTCAACGTCTTCCCCACCCAGGTCGAAGCGATCCTGATGCGCACCGAAACCCTCTCGCCTTTCTACCAGATCGAGGTCTTCCGGGAAGGCTTCATGGACTCCATGGTCATCAACGTGGAAGCCAGCCCGCCGCTGTACGCCAAGGGCCAGGAATACATGGACCGGGTTTCCGCCAAGGTGCAGAAAGACCTCAAGGACTTCATCGGCCTGTCCTGTCGCGTGCACATCCACCCGACCGGCTCCATCGAGCGCTCGATGGGCAAGGCGGTACGCGTCGTCGATCACCGCCATAAGGCGGGCGCTTCCGACAAACCCGGCCACTGATACGAAACACCTCACCCCAGACGAAACGACCTACTCAAGAGAAAACCGTGAATCCGAACCTGTTAGCGCCCCCCGCCGCCGGCACCCGCCTCCTGATGTCCGGCAACGAGGCCGTGGCCCGTGCCGCCTGGGACGCCGGCGTGCGCGTCGCCGCAGCCTATCCCGGAACGCCTTCCACCGAAATTCTGGAAAATCTTTCGCTGTATCCCGACCTGTACGCCGAATGGTCGGTCAACGAGAAGGTCTCCCTGGAAGTCGCCATCGGCGCGTCCCTGACCGGCGCGCGCGCTTTCTGCGCGATGAAGCACGTGGGCATGAACGTCGCCTCCGACGCGCTGATGACCCAGACCCTGGCCGGCGTGGTCGGCGGGCTGGTGATCGCCGTGGCCGACGACGTCGGCTTTTCGTCCTCGCAGAACGAGCAGGATTCCCGCTACTGGGGCCGCTTTGCCCACCTGCCCATCCTGGAACCGGCAGACTCCCAGGAAGCCTACGAGATGACCCGGGAAGCGTTCGCGCTGTCGGAAGCGCACAACACGCCGGTCATCCTGCGCATGACCACCCGCGTCTGCCACGTCAAATGCCTCGTGACCGTCGGCGAGCGCCAGCAACGACGCGCCGCGGAAGGATTCACCAAGGACCCGCGCCGCTGGGTCATGGTGCCCGCCAACGCCAAGCAGCACGTACCGGAAATGCTGGCGCGGGACAAGGCCCTGGCCGCCGCCTCCGCCGCCAGCCCGTTGAACCGGCTGGAACCCGGCACCAATGCACGACTGGGCTTCGTCACCTCCGGCCCGGCCTACATGCACGTGCGCGAAACCTTTCCCGATGCGCCCATCCTGAAGCTGGGCTTTTCCCACCCGGTGCCGATGGAACTGGTGCGCAAGCTGGCCCAGGAAGTCGAAACCCTGGTCGTGGTCGAGGAAACCGAGCCGTTGGTGGAAACCGAAATCAAGGCGCACGGCATTGCCGTTCACGGCAAGGATCTGCTGCCCGCGGCAGGCGAACTCTCCCCCACCGTGCTGCGCCAGGGCCTCGCGCCCTTGCTCGGCGGCCCGGTCGTTCCCGCCGGGGATGTGGGTCAGCGGCCAGCGCTGAAAGTATTCCCCCGCCCGCCCACCATGTGCGTGGCCTGTCCACACCTGGGGGTCTATTACACCCTTGCCCAATTGCGCAATGTAAATATTTCCGGCGACATCGGCTGCTACACCCTGGGCGCCGGCCACCCGTGGAATGCGCTGGACACCTGTATTTCGATGGGTGCGTCGATGGGCGTCGCGCTGGGCATGGACAAAGGGCGCGGTCCGGGTGACGAAAACAAGAAAGTCGTCGCCGTCATCGGCGATTCCACTTTCCTGCACATGGGCATGCAGGGCCTGCTCGACATCGCCTACAACCGCGGCAATGTCACCGTGCTGCTGCTCGATAACCGCGCCGTGGGCATGACCGGCGGCCAGGAAAACCCCGGCAGCGGCCGCGACATCTACGGCAATCCCGCGCCGCGCGTGAACTTCGCCAAGCTGGTCGAAGCCCTGGGCATCGACCCGGAGCGCATCCACGTCGTCGACCCCTACCAATTGCCGGTGCTGTTCAAGACGTTGCGCCAGGAAACCAAGACGCCCGGCCCGTCGGTCATCATCACCGACCGGCCCTGTGTGCTGATCGACCACTACGAGAAGCTCAAGCCCTACGAGGTCGACGAGGCCGCCTGTACCGGCTGCGGCAACTGTGTAGACGTGGGTTGCCCCGCCATTCATGTGACACGCCGCGAAAAGGCGGTAAAACCCTCGGGCAAGGAAGTGGACCTGGCGTTCGTCAACATCGAAACCGCGGCCTGCACCGGTTGTGACCTGTGCGTGCAAACCTGTGGACCCAACGCCATCCGCCATGCGGTACCTACTTTTCCGGTAACCATGATGAAGGCGTAACCTTTGCGTAGAGCCTTGGGCAATACAGTCCCGGGTTCAAAAAAAACGGCCCCTGCCAAAAACAAGGGCCGTTTTACGTTGGCCGAAACCAGCTGAAAAATCGAATGCCACCCGAACCGGGCAACCGCCAGGTCAGTTCTTCGGCTGCCTGCCCATCAGATAGAACTCGTCGTTGGGCCGCATGCTGGTCAGGTTGGCCAGACGATTGCTCATGGCGAAGAACGCGGTCACGGCGCCGATATCCCAGATGTCTTCATCGCTGAACCCATGCGCGCGCAGTGCGTCGAAATCGGCCTCATCCACCTCCGCCTGACGCAGCGACAGCTTCATGGCGAAATCCAGCATGGCACGCTGACGCGGTGAGATTTCCGCCTTGCGGTAATTGGTGGCGACCTGATCGGCCACGCGCGGATTCTTCGCCCTCACACGCAGAATCGCCCCATGGGCAACCACGCAGTACAGGCAATCGTTCGCCCCCGACGTGGCAACCACGATCATCTCGCGCTCCGCCTTGGTCAAACCACTTTCCTTTTCCATCAAGGCATCGTGGTAAGCGAAAAAAGCACGGAATTCGTCGGACCGGTGAGACAGCGAAAGAAAAACGTTGGGAACGAACCCCGCCTTTTCCTGCACGGCGAGAATTTTGGCGCGAACGTCCTCGGGTAAACCGGACAGCTCGGGCACCGGGAAGCGGCTGATGGGAAGTGTGTTCAAGCTTGTCTCCTTTATAGTTGATGGTTAACCGGACCCTGTACAGGGTACGGCCATGGCAATACACCATGAACACCCGTCGAAGGCAATAGCGGAAACGCGGCGGCCAAGCCGCTGTCTATTCCCGCGCACCCTGCCAGCCCTCGTCCCACAACGCGACAAAGCAACCCAGGAGAACGCCATGAATATGCCAAAGGAACTGGACAGCCTGCTCCCCGCCCGCTCGATGGATCGCCGCGACTTCGTCGCCACCGCGCTTGCCGCCGGTTTCGCCCTGGCGGTGCAACCGATCCAGGCGCAAACCGTTGTCGTTACCGAAGCGGCAGGGCTGGACGCGGGCATGGCTTCCGTTGCCGTGAAAGGCGGCAACCTGCCGGTTTATTTCGCTCGCCCGGCCGGTGAAAAGGATTTGCCGATCGTGTTGGTGGTTCAGGAAATTTTCGGCGTACACGAATATATCCGCGACGTTTGCCGCCGCCTTGCCAAGCTCGGCTATCTGGCAATCGCGCCCGAGCTTTACTTCCGCCAGGGCGATCCGGCCAAGCTCGGCAGCATTCCCGCAATCCTTGAAACCATCGTGTCCAAAGTGTCCGACGCACAGGTTCTCGCCGACCTGGATGCCGCAGCCGCCTGGGCGCGAACACAAGGTGGCGACCCCGCCCGGCTGGCGATCACCGGCTTTTGCTGGGGCGGGCGTATCGTCTGGCTATACGCCGCACATAACCCCGCGCTGAAAGCCGGCGTAGCGTGGTACGGGAAGCTGCGTGGCGCCGCATCCGCGCTCACACCGAAGCATCCGATCGATCTTGCCGGCGCCCTGCATGCCCCGGTGCTGGGCCTGTACGGTGGGCAGGATCAAGGTATTCCACTGGGCGATGTGGAAGCGATGCGCAAGGCCCTGACGGCGGCCGGCGACAGGAGCGAGATCGTGGTCTATCCGGATGCGCCCCACGCCTTCCACGCCGACTATCGCCCAAGCTACCGCAAAGAAGACGCCGAAGACGGATGGCTGCGGCTGCAGCAATGGTTGCACACACGGCTGTAATCCAGAACTGCAAGCAAACGCTCGACGTCAAGCTTGCAGTTCCCCCACCCGGCCTTCTCGGCGTTAATATTCAAAACGGATACAAGGGATACAGGTTCTGCAGATAATCTGACCTGACTCCACCCATGGTGCCTTTCTCTGTGCAACCGAATGGAGGGTCATATTTGATCGAATAATCGACATTCAGATTGTTTTCGATCCGGCGTACACGCTCAAAAACCATTGTTGTTCCCTTCAGCGTCCCCGAAAGGCATGTGAGGGCTCCCTGCCCAGACAGGATAGAACCTGACTGCGTCAAATTTATCGTACCTTCACAGGTGTCGATTTTTACAGCATAAACGCCATTACCCTTTCCAGTTATTCTGACGTCGTTTTCCATCACGTCAGGAAATGGCATGTTGTCGCTCGCGTTCGTGCAGTCACTCCAACGGTACTCAGTCGCAACGTAGTACGTTCCATCCAGCGCAGGAGAAGCCATGGAAAAACGGGTCAGGTTCATCGAGCCGCTTACGCCATTGATCGTGTATTCGAACGTCGCGCTGGTATCGGAAAGGAAATGCAGCTTGCCCATACCGATGACATTGCGTTGAACGCTGCCGGGATTGTATGCAGGGCCAGGAGCGGAGCCGGTTGCCGACTGTAAATCACCGACGAGCATGCCGCTCTCGTCAAGTGTCCCCGCGAGCAGTACATAGCTCGCCTTCCCATCCGTACCGAAGTGGTACCAGGACACGGCGAGCACATTACCCTGGTGCCCGACGTTGAGGCCCATGCCATCCTTCGATGCATCCCCCCACCAATCCTGATAATTTGATGCCGCCACGGCATTCAGGCTGAACAACACGGAACCGGCAGCGACAAGGCTTTTCAGCAATTTCATGCGAAACCTCGAATAAAAGAAATTATTTCCACTGGACAGCACGAAAACGATGCACAAGGCGTTGACGGCAACAGGCAACAGGAGCGAGATCGTAGTCTATCCAGACGCGCCCCACGCTTTCCACGCCGACTATCGCCCGAGCTACCGCAAGGCAGGCGCCGAAGACGGGTGGTGGCGTCTGCAGCAGTGGTTCCACGAGCACGGCATGTAGCCAGCACGCGGCGGAACAAACTGAATCCGCGTTGTTCCGCCGCCAAATACAGCCTCAGAATGTTGTAACCGTATTCGGGTAATCCGATCTGATTCCGCCTACCGTTCCCGTTTCCATACAGCTAAGCGGAGGGTTGTGTTGAGCGGTATATTGAATATTCATCTGACCTTCCTGCACACGCATACGATCAAACTTTGCCGTCCCTTTCTTACCCCAGGCGCTGCACTCGAAGGTACCAGACCCGGACAGCACAGAGCCAGCTTGGGTCAGATGCAGCGTGTAATCGCACCCAGCAATGCTTACAAGATAATTACCGCCGCCGTTATTGACCACTTTCCCGCCGCCCATGGACGTTCCTGGTGTCGTGCTATTGTTGCTCGCCACCGCGCAATTGCTTCTGAAAGTTTCACCGAAGAACTTATATGTCCCTTCCGGCGCAAGATCGCCCATGGAAAAACGGGTCAGGTTCATTGAGCCAGCGACGCCATTGATCGTGTATTCGAAAGTCGCGCTGGTATCGGAAAGGAAATGCAGCTTGCCTGTACCGATGACGCTGCGCTGAACGCTGCCGGGATTGTATGCAGGGCCAGGAGCGGGGCCGGTTGCCGACTGTAAATCACCGACGAGCATGCCGCTCTCGTCAAGTGTCCCCGCGAGCAGTACATAGCTCGCCTTCCCATCCGTACCGAAGTGGTACCAGGACACGGCGAGCACGTTACCCTGGTGTCCGACGTTGAGGCCCATGCCGTCCTTCGATGCATCACACCACCAATCCTGATAATTTGATGCCGCCGCGGCATTCAGGCTAAACAACACGGAACCGGCAACGACAAGGCTTTTCAGCAATTTCATGCGAGACCTCAGATAAAAGTTATTGATTGTTCTTGAACTGCGGCCGGGATGGTGTCGCAACGCATCGATCCGTGTCAATGTAAAAACGCACGGAATATCCTGCTCAAATATCTCCCGTTTCCGCCGTCCTGCCATCATTCGCTCCCATCGATGACGAACAATTCACCCTGCTACGTCGGCCGCTTCGCTCCCTCCCCCACCGGGCCGCTGCACATCGGTTCGCTGATCGCCGCTGCCGGCAGCTACCTGGAAGCGCGGACACGCGGCGGGCGCTGGCTCGTGCGGATGGAGGACGTGGATACGCCGCGTATCGTCGCCGGCGCGGCCGATTCGATTCTCGCCACGCTGGAACGCTTCGGCTTCGAATGGGACGATACCGTCGTCTGGCAAAGCCGTCGGCGCAACGCTTACGCCGCCGCGTTCGAGCGCCTGCGCGCCGATGGGCACGTTTTCCCTTGCGCATGCACGCGCAGCGAGATGGCCGACTCCGCCCTGGCACGCGACGGCTCGCGGCGCTACCCCGGCACCTGCCGTAACGGCTTGCCGCCGGGCCGCACCGCGCGCGCCTGGCGGGTACGTGCGGACGGCCTGGTGCGTTTCGACGACGCCATTCAAGGCGTGCAAGAGGAAGATCTTTCCCGCGACGTCGGCGATTACGTCGTACTGCGCGCAGACGGTCTCCATGCCTACCAGCTTGCCGTGGTGGTCGACGACGCTGATGCCGGCGTCACACATGTGCTGCGGGGCGCCGATCTGCTCGATTCCACCGGCCGTCAGATCCATTTGCAGCACTGTCTCGGCCTCCCTGTACCGGCCTACGCACATCTGCCGGTGGCCACCAATGCAGCAGATGAAAAGCTATCCAAGCAAACGCTCGCACGCGCGATCGACGACATGCCACCAACCACCGCATTGCTGGCGGCACTGCGTTTTCTCGGCCAAAATCCGCCACCCATGCTCACAGGCGCACCACTGGCTGAAATCTGGGCCTGGGCCTTCATTCACTGGCGCTCGAGTGCCGTGCCACGCTGCCGGCACGCCGTGGCACCGGATTTTTCCTGAGGATTGCGCAATGATCGACGACGCCGACCTGCGCCGCATACTGCAAACGACACGAACCATCGCCGTGGTGGGTCTGTCCGCCAACGCACAACGGCCAAGCCATACCGTGGCCAAATATATGCAAGAGCGCGGCTACACCGTCATTCCGGTGAATCCCGCCTGCGAAACGCTCCTGGGCGTGACGTGCTACCCCAGCCTGCGCGATATCCCGGTCAAGGTGGATATGGTTGACGTATTCCGCAAGCCGGAAGAAGTCCCTCCCATCGCCGACGATGCCATCGCCATCGACGCACGCTGTCTGTGGCTGCAGTTTGGCGTGATCGTGCCGGACGCGGCCGCGAAAGCACAGGCAGCCGGCCTCGATGTGATCATGGATCGCTGCCTGAAAATCGAATACGCACGCCTGCTCGGCTAACTGCATGCTTCCACGGTGCGATGGGCCGGGTCGATCGTGAAGCGCAACGGCTCAATGCCGTCCCGCCAACCCGACAGCCAGACGCACGGCCTGATAGGCCAGCCAGCTTGCCGCCCGGCGCAGCAAAGGCAGTTTGCGCCAATCCTCAGCGCACAGTTCGCGTGCGCCCTCGTTCATCGCCCGTAGCAAGCTGTCGCGCAGACCGGCGGCGAAATCGCCGTCGTCGACGAACACGTTCGCTTCACGCGCCAACAACAGACTGAACGGATCGATGTTGCTCGACCCCACGGTCGCCCATCGTTCATCGACCACCGCCACCTTGGCGTGCAGATAACTGCGGTGGTATTCGAACAGACGGATGCCGTGACCGAGAAAAAAAGGATAGAGCGCCCGCGTGGCATAAGCCTGCACGGGATGGTCGGCCAATCCCTGCAGCAGCAGGGTAACGTGCACGCCGCGCTGCGCGGCGTCGACCAAGGCCTGACGAAAACGCCGGCCGGGGAAAAAATAGGCACAGGCAATCAGCACTTCGGTGCGAGCGGTACCGATAGCGGCGAGATAAGCTTCTTCGATATCACGCCGATGGCGCAGGCTGTCGCGGATACGAAAGGACGCGCGCCGCGATCCCGCCAGCCGGTCGCACGGCGGCGCCTGTAGCGGTTCGTTCAGGCGGCGGCGAAAGTTTGCCCACGAAACCAGCCGCCACAACTGGTGTGCAGCATCGGCAATCGACATCAGCAGCGGCCCCTCCACCTGCACAGCGTAGTCGTAGCGTGGGTGCGGTGGACCGGCGGGGTCGAAATCGTCGATGACGTTGATGCCGCCGACGAAGGCCACACGCGCGTCGATCACCGCAAGCTTGCGGTGCATGCGCCGAAGGCGCTGGCGGCGCAGCGAAAGCAGTTTCAACTCGCGCCGATAGATCAACACCGCCACGCCGCTGGCAATCAGGCCGGCCATCAACGTACGGACAAATTCGCGCCCGCCGAACCCATCCACCAGCAGATGCACCGCCACCCCGCGCCCAGCCGCCCGGCATAGCGCTGCGGCGATGCGCCGGCCGGTGATGTCGGGGTTGAAAATGTAGGTTTCAAGGAAAACTTCGCGCTCGGCGTCGTCGATGGCGGCTTCCAGCGCGGGGAAGTATTGCTTGCCATTCTCCAGCAACGTAATCGCATTGCCGTCGGTGAAGCCGGTCAATGCAAGGGCTCCAGATCGGCCGTGAGTGCGGCGTGATCGGAAATTTTCGACCACGGCGGGCCGAAATGCACCTGCGCCTTGCTGACGCGGAAACCACGTACGTAAATACGGTCGAGACGGAACAAAGGCAAGGCACTGGGAAAACTGCGTGCGGGGTTGCCGCGATCGTTGCCAAATGCCTCCACCACTCCGAGCCGGTGGCACAACAACTCGTCGGCGCGGTTGCGCCAATCATTGAAATCGCCGGCGATGATGAGTGGTGCGCCATGCGGGGCAAGGCGTTCCATGCGTTCGGCCAGCGCCGTCATCTGGCGTCGGCGGCTGCCGGCCATCAAACCAAGATGCACGCACACGCAGTGCAGCGGTTCGGCCATCGCGGGCCACTGCACCTCGCAATGGAGCAGACCACGGCGCTCGAAGCGGTGGTCGGATACATCCTGGTTGTCCATCGACAGAATCGTGTGTTGGCTCAGGATCGCATTGCCGTGATGGCCGTGCGTATAGACCGCGTTGCCGCCATACGCGGTCTGGTGCCACACATCCCGGGCAAGAAATTCGTGTTGCGCCCCGGGCCAATCGGCATGGCGCAGCGCATGCCTCAGGTGCAAGCCTTGCACTTCCTGCAGAAACACGAGATCGACATCGAGACCGCGCAGGCGCTCTTTCAGTTCGTGCACCACCATGCGGCGGTTGAACTGCGAAAACCCCTTGTGGATGTTGTAGGTGCAAATGCGCAGGCGACCCTTTTTTTTCAGCACCTCGCCGATCGACTGATCCGTCGTGGGCAAAACAGTGCTGCCTTGAGTCGCCGTCACTGTCGCAGTGCGATGCATGCCGTTTCGTCTCCTGGGCAGGCTTGTCGCGTCGCCGGCTTTACGACACCGCCAGCATGCGGTCGAGCGCGACGCGCGCCAGTTCCGCCTCGCGCGCCGGCACCTGAATGCGGTTGACCACGTTGCCGTCGGCAAGGTTTTCCAGCGTCCACGCCAGATGCTGCGGATCGATGCGTTGCATGGTCGAACACATGCATACCGTTGGCGCCATGAATTGAACGGTTTTACCCGCCGGTTTCATTTCCTCCGCCAGCCGATTGACCAGATTCAGCTCGGTACCGACCAGCCAGCGAGTGCCGGCCTGTGCCTGGGTAATCGTGTTGACGATGTACTCGGTGGAGCCGACGAAATCCGAATTCACGCATACGTCCAGACTGCATTCCGGGTGCGAAATCACCAGCCCCTCCGGATGCTGCATGCGCCAGCGCCGGATATGGCTTTCCTGGAACATCTGGTGCACCGAGCAATGCCCCTTCCACAGCAGAATTTTGGCGTTACGGATCTGCACCGGCGTCAATCCGCCGTATTCGAGGTCCGGATCCCACACCACCATGTCTTCAAGCGCGATGCTTTTTTTGTATCCCGTCCACCGGCCCAGGTGCTGATCGGGGAAGAACAGCATCTTCTCACGCCGGGAAAAAGCCCAATCCAGAATGGTCGGCGCATTGGTGGATGTGCACACGATGCCGCCGTGCTCGCCGCAAAAAGCCTTCAGGTCGGCCGCCGAATTGATGTAGGTGACCGGCGTGACAAGCGTGTCCGGCGACGTCCCCAGCGCTTCCGCCAGTTCGCGCCAGCAGCGTTCCACCTTGGCGAGGTTGGCCATGTCGGCCATCGAACAGCCGGCGGCAAGGTCCGGCAGGATGGCGAGCTGGCTGGGCTTGGACATGATGTCGGCAACTTCGGCCATGAAATGCACGCCGCAGAAAACGATGTAATCCGCGTCGGTCTGCGACGCCAGCCGGGCGAGCTTGAGCGAATCGCCGGTGAGGTCGGCGTGCTGATAGACATCTGCACGCTGGTAATGGTGGCACAGCAGCACCGCGCGCCTGCCCAGGCGGGCGCGGGCGGCACGAATGCGTGCCTGCGCCTCGTCGTCCTGGAGCATATTGAAACTGTCGAAGCTGATGGTGGCGACTTGCATGACGCGATGAAAATCCAGTCAGGGAAGGGATGAAAAGATAGAAACCGGGGAGGGGAAAAAATTCCGCGGCGCAGTGGCCCCCAGGGGCCGGATATCAGCTTTGCACCCAGGGCAAGCCGGCTTGGCGCCAGCCGCCGATGTGGTTTCGCTGGCCATTGGCGTCACGGTCGCCCTCGAAGCCCTCAAGGATGTTATAGCAGTTGCCGTAATCGGCGGCACACGCCGCCCGCGCGGCGGCATCGGAGCGCCCGCCCGAACGGCACAGGAACATGACCAGCGCCTGTGGATCGACCTCATTGTGCAACTGTGCGAGAAAGCTGGGATTGGGCTGGTTGCCCGGCCAGCGTATCCATTCGATCTGAACCGCGTCGGGGACGCGCCCGACCCAATCCCACTCGGCCCGAGTGCGCACATCGACGAGCTTCGCGCCGGGTGCAAGTTGCCACACCTGGTAGGCTTCGGCAGGCGTCAGCGCCCCCTGGTAGGGAAGATTCATGCTCGTGGCACGCTGCTTGGCCAAAGCGAGCAGATCGGACAAGGTTCCCATGGTGTCAGCCCGTTAAAATGGTGGATGCCGAAGTATATCGTCTCCACCGCCACCCCACATGCCAGCGCCCAGCCCCATGCCCCAGTCCCCGTTTCCAGCGCCTCCCCAGCCCGCCAACCCCATCGTGAACGATGACGGCAGCCGCAGACGCGGCATCGAGCGCGCCGCGTGGATCGCCATCGCAACCAATACCAGCCTGGCCATCGGCCAGGCCGTCGCCGGGCTGATGACCCACGCCTTCAGTCTGGTCGCCGACGCCGCACACACGTTTTCCGACCTGGTCGCCGACCTGTTCATCCTCATCGCCAGCCGCCACAGCGGCAACCCTGCCGATGCGAACCACCCATACGGCCACGGCCGCATCGAAACCATTGTGTCGCTGCTGCTGGGCGCCATGCTGGTCGCAACCGGCATCGGCTTCCTATGGAGTTCGGGCATGCGCCTGCAGCGCATCGAAACCCTGCCGGCACTGCACCCGGCTGCGCTGTTTTTCGCCTTGCTCACCCTGGTCGCGAAAGAGCTACTGTTCCGCTATATCCTCGCCGCCAGCCGGCGGCTGAAGGCGCCCATGCTGGAGGCCAACGCCTGGCATGCACGTTCGGACGCCGCCTCGTCGCTGGTCGTCGCCGTCGGCATCGGCGGCAGCATCGCGGGCTATCCCTTTCTCGAACCGCTGGGCGCGGCAGTAGTCGGTTTCCTTATTCTGCGCATGGGCGTCAAGCTGGGCTGGAAAGCGGTGGGGGAACTGATCGACACCGGCTTGCCGGAGGAGGAGATCGCCCGCCTGCGCCGTACCATCGAAGAAACGCCGGGTGTCATCGGCCTACACGATCTGCGCACGCGCCACATGGCCGGCCGCGTGCTGTGCGACGCCCACGTGCAGGTCGACCCGCACATCACCGTTTCGGAAGGGCATCGCATTTCCGACAACGTGTACATGCGCGTGCGCGGCGCCCACCCGGAGGTGCAAGATGTGTTGGTACACATCGACGCGGAGGAGGACAACCGGTTCCAGGCCGCCACGCTCGACGCGCTGCCCAACCGGGACGAGGTGACCGCCGAAGTGTCGGCCATCGTGCACGACCTGCTGGGAACTGCGACGACACCGGAGCGCATCCAGATTCACTATCTCGGCCAGCGTCTGGAAGTGGAGGTTTTTCTCTCCGCCGCAACACCACCGCAGCAGGAAGCCCTCAGGCAGCGTGTGCAAACCTGGTCGCAGCAATACCCACATATGCGTTCGCTGACGTTTTTCGTGCGTACCGCACCATAACGGGGCGCCACGGCTCGGAGAGCGCACCTGTTTGGTGCATACATGAGCCGTAACTACCCGCACGCGGCGCGATTCGCGCCTATGGCACAATGCCGCGGTAATCCCGGAGGGCATGGCACGCGCCGTGCTTATCCCTCGCCAAAGTCTCTGCTGGAAAGCGCTTCGGAAAGCAACCCGGAAACACGACATCCCCACGATCCACCCACTATCAAGACTCAGTTCGATCTCTCAGCCAAGGAGCCAACATGAACGCCCAGGAAGTGATGAAATTGATCCAGGAAAACGAAGTCCGCTTCGTCGACCTGCGTTTTACCGACACCCGCGGCAAGGAACAGCACGTCGGGCTGCCGGTTTCCGCCTTCGAGGAAGATCACTTCGAGCACGGCCACCCGTTCGACGGCTCGTCGATCG
>JAVBSY010000113.1:0-21727 GCA_031556475.1 Azoarcus sp. | reverse complement strand
AGCGCGCCGCCTTTGCGTACCGCCACCGCGGCCAACAGGTAGCGGGTGTCGGACAGGAACTGGGCTGTTTCCGGCATGCCTTCGGTGTCGATGTGGATGTCGTGGTTGTCCAGCGCGGCGCGGCCGATGGCACTGGTGAAGGCGGCGGTGCCACAGTAGCCCTGTGGGAGCTGATCGGGGCTGAAGAGAAAGTCGGCCAGCGAGAGCTTGATGTCCTCGGCGAAGACGTGCGCTTGCAGGTGGACGCGCAGGTTGGTCAGCACCGCGCTGGGAATCGTCGTCGCCGGAATGCGATAGCGCGACCATGCCAGTACCGGCGCGGCGATGAGCAGGATGTCGTGCTCGGCCGACAGGTTGGACGCGCTCTCGGCGCGCGATTCGATGTAATCGGCGAGTTCGTCGTAGGCGCGCGGGTTGGTGCTGTAGAGGTGATCCAGCGTGGTGTTGAGCGTGTCCTCGGCGTTGTCTTCGAGCTGTTTGTCGATGGTGGCCGCAAGGTGCTGCTCCCAGTAACGGTCTTCCAGCCGGCAACCGGAATCGGCCAGGCCGGCAGCCAGCCATGCCAATTTTTCGGTATTACGGCTGAGACCGCCGCGGCGCTTGGTGCGCGTTCTTTTCATATCGAGTCCTGTGGGGCCGATGCTGCGGTGCAAGCACATGCCGCCGGCAAATGGGGGAAAACGATATTTTAGCTCAAGGGACGGCCATATCCGTTTCGATTCGGATTCAGTCTGTATGTCAGTAAGAAGGGCGATCCAGGCGGACGGCCTGCAGGATGGTGGCGGAGATTTCCTCGATGGATTTCGTGGTCGAATCGAGCCAGCGGATGTTTTCGCGGCGCATCAATTTTTGCGCTGCATCGATCTCGTAGCGGCAATTTTCGAGCATGGCGTAGCGACTGTTCGGCCGCCGTTCCTGGCGGATCTGTGCCAGCCGCTCCGGGGCGATGGTGAGGCCGAACAGTTTGCCGCGGTGGCGATGCAGTTCGCTTGGCAGTTTGCTGCGCTCGAAATCCTCCGGGATCAGGGGGTAATTGGCCGCCTTGACGCCGAACTGTACCGCCAGATAGAGGCTGGCCGGCGTTTTGCCGGAACGCGACACGCCGACCAGGATCACGTCGGCTTCGGCCAGTTCGGTTTCACTGGAAACGCCGTCGTCGTGGGCGATGGCGAAGTTGATCGCTTCGATGCGGTTTTTGTAGCCGGTACTGTCGGCAACGCCGTGAAAGCGGCCGACGGTGTGGGTGGAGTGCTCGCCCAGTTCGGTTTCGAGCGGGCCGATGAAATGCTCGAAGAAATCGAGAAACAAGGCATCCGCCTTGTGTAGCGCGGCGACCGTTTCAGGGTTGATCAGGGTGCTGAACACGATCGGGCGTATGCCGTCGTCCAGCATGGCCTCGCGAATACGGCTGGCGCAGTCGATGGCCTTGTCGAGATCGTCGACAAAAGGGATACGTATCTGGCGGGTGCGTTCTGCCGGAAACTGGGCGAGCAGGCTGTGCCCCAGCGTTTCCGCAGTGATGCCGGTGCCATCCGAGATGAAGAAAATGCTGCGGATCGGGGTGTCGCTCATGGCGTGCGTCTGGAAATGTAGGTAGGCGATGGAGGAAGATACTAAATGTTTAGTTCGTCGGCGTGCTGATCGGATCGGCGAATTACGCCGCGCTGGCGATCGATCGGCCATCGATCGCCTGACCTGGAACCGCACCTTTTTCGAGCCCCTGGGAACGTCGTCGTGAACAGCTCCGACCCGGATTTCATCCTTGCCTTTGCCGCCGTTGCGGTCATCGGCGCGATATTCGCGCTCATCGCTCGCTGTCGCACCCGCAACCTGTCGGTGGAGCAAATCGCCGCGAACAATGCGCGCGCTGTGTCGCTGTTCGCGCTGGTGCGCAATGGGATGGTGATGTCGCTGGCCAGTCTGGGCATACTCTGGTCGTCTTTGGCCATGGACGCCGGTAGCGACAGGAAGCCCCTGGCCCTGCTCGTCAGCATTGGCGCCATCGCCGGCAGCTTGTGGTGTATCCGCCGCAGCTGGCGCAGCTACAGCCGGTTGACGCGCCAGGCCCGGGAGTTGCGGCAACCTCCGTAGCAGAAGGCTTGGTTCCGGGGGCGCAACATTCCACTACCCTCCTGAAGGCGGCGCTGTCGAGGGAAACAACCCGCAATGCGGCAGTGCACATAAAATTCGCTAGAATCGAATTCCGTTTTCTTCACCTATTTCCAGAAGGCTATTCATGACTCGCTACGTTATTCCCTTTGCCGAGCTGCGCATGTCCGATGTGGATAAGGTCGGCGGCAAGAATGCTTCGCTCGGCGAGATGATCAGCCAGTTGCCGTCGAGCGTGCGCGTACCGGGCGGTTTCGCCACCACCGCCGAGGCATACCGCGAGTTTCTCGCCCACGATGGCCTGGCAGGGCGGATCGATGCCGCGCTCAGGGATCTGGATGTGGACGATGTGGAAGCGCTGATCGAAACCGGCAAGCGGGTCCGCCAGTGGATCGTCGATACGCCGTTTCCGCCCAAGCTGGAGGACGAGATCAAGGCCGCCTACGAACGTATCTCCAGCGATGGCGCAGGCAGTTTCGCCGTGCGTTCTTCCGCCACGGCGGAGGATTTGCCGGACGCCTCCTTCGCCGGTCAGCAGGAGACGTTTCTCAACATTCACGGCTACGCCAACATCCTGCACGCGATGAAGGAGGTGTTCGCGTCGTTGTACAACGATCGCGCCATCGCCTACCGCGTGCACAAGAACTTCGCCCATGCCGACGTTGCCCTGTCTGCCGGCGTTCAGCGCATGGTGCGCTCGGACAGCGGCGCTTCCGGCGTGATGTTCACCATCGACACCGAATCCGGCTTCAACGACGTCGTTTTCGTTACCGCCTCCTATGGCCTGGGCGAAACCGTCGTGCAGGGCGCGGTGAACCCGGACGAGTTCTACGTGCATAAATCCACGCTGGCGCAGGGCAAGCCGGCGGTGATCCGGCGCAATCTCGGCTCCAAGCTCATCAAGATGGTGTTCGCCGAGCACGCGGTTGCCGGCAGATCCGTACGCACCGTCGATGTGCCGGAAGCGGATCGGAACCGCTTTTCGCTCAGTGACGAGGATGTGCTCGAACTGGCGCGCTACGCGGTCATCATCGAACAGCACTACGGTCGTCCGATGGATATCGAATGGGGCAAGGACGGCGTCGACGGCAGAATCTACATTCTGCAGGCCCGCCCGGAGACGGTGAAGAGCCAGGCTCATGGGCTGGTGATGGAGAAATATCGCCTCAAGCAATACGGCAAGGCGCTTACGCATGGCCGAGCGATCGGGCAGAAGATCGGCACCGGCGTCGTGCGCGTGGTCGCTGACGCGTCGGAAATGAACCACGTGCGTGCGGGTGACATTCTTGTTACCGACATGACCGATCCGAATTGGGAGCCGGTGATGAAGCGTGCCAGCGCCATCGTCACCAACCGGGGCGGCCGTACCTGCCACGCCGCGATCATCGCCCGTGAATTGGGCATTCCCGCCATCGTCGGCTGCGGCAACGCCACCGAGGTGCTGGAAGAGGGCGACTCCGTCACTGTGTCGTGCGCCGAGGGCGACACCGGCTACGTGTATCGCGGCCGCCTCGATTTCGAGGTGGTGACGACCGACATGGGCAATCTGCCGGATATTCCGGTGAAGATCATGATGAACGTCGGCAATCCCGAACTCGCCTTCGAGTTCGCGCAGATTCCGAACGGCGGTGTCGGCCTCGCGCGGCTGGAATTCGTCATCAACAACATGATCGGCATCCACCCCAAAGCCATTCTGGAACTGTCACAGGTACCGGCCAGCCTGCGCGAGGAAATTCTGCGCCGCTCGCGCGGCTATGCCACGCCGAAGCAGTTCTTCATCGAGAAACTGGTCGAGGGTGTGGCCACGATCGCCGCCGCCTTCTACCCCAAACCTGTGATCGTACGCCTGTCGGATTTCAAGTCGAACGAATACCGCAAGCTTCTCGGCGGCGAAATCTACGAGCCGGAAGAAGAAAATCCGATGCTCGGTTTCCGCGGCGCTTCACGCTACATCGCCCACAGTTTCCGCGATTGTTTCGAGCTGGAATGCGTGGCGATGAAAAAAGTGCGCAACGAACTGGGGCTGACCAATGTGGAGATCATGGTGCCGTTCGTGCGCAACCTCGAAGAGGCCTCCAGCGTCGTCGATCTGCTCGCTGAGCACGGCCTCAAGCGCGGCACGAACGGACTCAAGCTCATCATGATGTGCGAGATCCCCTCGAATGCGCTGCTGGCCGAGGAATTCCTGGAATATTTCGACGGTTTTTCCATCGGCTCCAACGATCTCACCCAGCTGACGCTCGGCCTGGATCGCGATTCCGGCCTGGTGGCGCATGCGTTCGACGAGCGCGACCCGGCGGTGAAGCAACTGCTGTCGATGGCGATTCGCGGCGCGAACCGTCTCGGCAAGTACATCGGTA
Source organism: Azoarcus sp. (assembly GCA_031556475.1). GTDB lineage: Bacteria > Pseudomonadota > Gammaproteobacteria > Burkholderiales > Rhodocyclaceae > Azoarcus. The sequence continues at coordinate 17,258 of JAVBSY010000113.1, read as the reverse complement.
TCTGCGGGCAAGGGCCGTCGGACCATGCCGATCTTGCCGAATGGCTGATGGACGAAGGGATTCAGACCATATCCCTGAACCCCGATACCGTGGTCGATACCTGGCTGAAACTGGCGATACACATCAAACCCTGATCTCCCGACGCTCCTCGCCACTGCGCCATCGTGGCGAACCGCGCAGCCCATTCGCAAGTCGATTCCGAGAGGCAGGAGCAACAAAGGACGGATGTCGCTTTGTCAGATTGGGTGGCGGCGGCATGACGGTAAATTTGAGGTGCTGGGTGCCGAGAGGCTACCGGCGGAAAATTTACTGTCATGCCACCGTCTGTTTTTGGGCCACGGTGAGGCAGTAATGCTTGAAGCAGGATTTGAATTTGAATGTGCGGTTGAGGATGTGGTAGCAGCTTTCGCTGGGCTGCCGCCGCCACTTCGGCCGACGCACTTCAGCCATGAAGAGAAGATTGGCAGCGATGCAGATCGGATCGATGACTCGAAGCGATTGGCGAGCTTCATCGTTAAAAGCCAGTCTGGTTTCTTCTTGTCAGGTCCTGGGGTTGTCTACAGCATCCGAGTTGCGGTAGGTCGATCATTGGTTTGCGATTGCTTTGTTGACGTGCAGCCGGAAAGTGCAAGACAGCTTTTGGTGCACTTGTCGAAGGTTCAGCCGATATTTGGCTTCGCTTGTATGCCTGTCGAGCGGGAGCGGCGTAATCGAGTAACGACCCAGCAGGGAGTCAATACGATCGAAAGCTGGGTAGGGCGCGATACGCAGAAGTACATTCCGGGTTTTTACTGGTTAACGTTGTTGCCCCATGCCTTGATGAAACGCCACGGGGTTTCGCTTGATCTCGTGGAAGGTGTTGCACGTGAACACACTGAGCTTGACGGTCGGCAGCATCTGTTCCGGTTTTACGAGCGGCCTGAGGATTGGCATGCAACATCTGTCGTAGATGAGTTGTGTGCGTCATTGCCTGGGATATTCGATATCGAAGAAATTAAGCCTCGGCTCTCGACGGCGAAAGACTTCTTGGAATTGAATTCGCTGCTGAGGGAATGGAAGTAGGTCGCGAGCCCCGCGTATGCGTGGCTCTATAGGCCTCTTTTCTTCTGGCGCTACGGGCTTTGGGCCACATGAGCGGCTCGGCGAACACAACTCAGAGAGAGGTATCCGCGTATGCGTATCCGCAAGACTTGAGGGATCGGGTGCTTGCCGTCCTATTCGCCGGACCGCAACCCGATTGAAAAGTTGTTTGCCAAACTCGAGGCGATGCTACGCAAGCCTCCAATCGCACCATCGATGTGCTCTGGAATGAATCAGAAATGAAAAAAACCGGGATTGCCCAATTTGGGGGCTCCGGTTCCGGTGGAAGTGCCGTGATTTTAGCGTTGACGTGGGTACGGTTTCGCCCGCATGTGTTCGGTTTCCCCGATTTCATCTCTTCTGTCCGGTGCCTTCTCCTTTATTCATTTTTCCCGGCCATTCGGTAGGCAAAGCGCCACGGATCCGTTGTCGATACCGCACGCCGGAAAATCGGCGCGGTACGAAGATTGTGCTCAAAACCACTGCTGCCAACGGGTTTGTCCTTGTCAGCGAGTCGCCCTTGCGGCAAGCGATAGCTGCCGCGCCGGGGCGGTGGATGTTACCGGGAACGATGCCGTTGTCTTGACGGAGCAGTCGTAAATCCATGTGCGGGTGGCGTTGCTGTTATGGCGGCAAAGGCCAGCAGAGCGGCAGGCAGGGAGTGTCATGGGCGCATGGGCTTCCTCCACTGTCACGGGAGGTGTTTGAATTTTTGTGCTAAAGCGTGGTCAATATGTATATAAAAAAGCATATAGAGACAGGCGCTTAAAGCAATTTCAGTTTGCAGGCATGCAATACGGTGGTTGCACCGAATAAATGCACTTCGGTCCTTGTGTTTGAGTGCCCCGTTGTTCGGTGAGGTGCGACCATGAACAAGCTGCAGATCAATTGGGACAACCTGCGCATATTCCTTGCCGTGGCGCGCAGCCAGTCGGCGACGGGGGCGGCTGGCGCACTGGGCATGGATCACTCGACGATTACCCGCCGCCTGCGCCGCTTGGAGAAGGAGATCGGCAGCAAGCTGTTCGACCGCACGCCGCAGGGGCATAGTCTGACGCCGGGCGGACTCCGCCTGTTTGAATCGATCGAGCGCATCGAGAGTGCGCTGAGTCTGGTGGATGTGGAAATCGGTAGCGACAGCCAGGTTCCCACCGGGCAGGTTCGGCTGGGTGCCACCGAAGGTTTCGGCAGCTTTTTCCTCGCGCCACACCTGGCCGATTTTTGTGCGCAATACCCCGCGATTACCGTGGACTTGTTGCTCGTGCCGCGCTTTGTCGACCTGTCCAAACGCGAGGCCGATCTCGCGATCAGCATCGAACGTCCGGAAAGCGGCGCTTACGTTGTCTGCAAGCTGGCCGACTATCGCCTGCTGCTTTATGCGACGCGTGAATACCTGGACAACCACCCGGCGATTTCAAGACTTACCGACTTGCAGGTGCATCGCTTGATCGGCTACGTCGACGAATTGGCGTTCAGTGCCGAACTGCGTTATTTGAACAAAATGGCGCCGGGGGGTGTAGTCAGTCTGCGCAGCACCAGCGTCGCAGCGCAGTTTTTCGCTGCGCGGCGCGGCCATGCGTTGGCCGCGCTGCCTTGTTTCATCGGTAACACCTGTCCCGATCTGATTCCGGTATTGCCCGGCACCGCCGAGGTGGTCCGAACGTTCTGGATGGTCGCGCCCGGCGAGCGGCGCGAAATTGCCCGGGTGCGCGTGCTGTGGGATTTCCTGCGGGAAATGGCGGATGCCAACCGGCGCTTCCTGATGGGGGAAACGGACGAGATCGCATGGCGAAAAGAGGGCGACGGGGTGAAAGCCGTGCCTGATTGACAGGGGGCGCCAGCTTGGCGCACCCGTTCCAGATGGTCTCCTGGTTTCCGGCGTGTGTGCGGACGCTTAGCATGCCTGTTTCAATGGTGTTACACTTCCGAAAATTTGTGCTTGACCGAACGCGCCGGTCGGGATAACAAGCTCTGTGGTTTCTCGGCCTGTCATGACTACCGGCGTGCTGTATCTCTCATTTTGTTTGTGTCCGTGATTTGTCGTGGGCGCAAAACGAACCGGAGGACGAGGATGGCATGGGTCATTCTGTCGGCCGGGAAGCTCACCCAGTCCAGAGTCCGTACGATCAGATTGCGTACGACGGTGGTGGTCCTCTCGGCATCCTTGCTTGTCATTGCCGCGGCGGCATTCATGCTCGGTATCAATATCGGCCGTGGCGCCGTGGAACCGGTGCCGATGCCTGCTTTTGGCTCTCTTGGCCTCAAATTCGACCAGCCGGAAAGGCGCGTGTTGATCGACCGCGTGGGCGAACTGTCGGGCCGTCTGGTGCGGCTGGAGAGCGAAGCGACGAATCTGGCCAGGCGCATCGGCGTACTGCAGGAATTCGAAGACTTGCAGCAAAGCACTCGTGATGCCGTGCGGCCCAGCGCGTTCGAAGGCGCGAAGCCGGCGACGCCGGCGGGCGGGCCGATGATTCCGCCGCTGGGCGGCGGTTTGATGGAGACTGCGCCGCTCGACGACCACGGCATTGGCCTCGCCGACCTCGAACGCGATATCGAACGTATCGATATCGCGCTGGACGTGGTGGTGCGTGCGACCGACGAGCGCAATCTGAAGTTCATGACTTTCCCCAGCCGCTCGCCGGCACCCGGTGCGATGCGCAACTCCGGCTTCGGCAACCGTGTCGACCCTTTCAATCGCCAGGCCGCCTTCCATAGCGGACTCGATTTTTCCGCACCGCCGGGTACGCCGATTGTCGCCAGCGCGGGGGGCAAGGTGATCTATTCCGGTTATCGGATGGATTACGGCTATACCATCGAAATCGACCATGGCAACGATCTTGTGACCCGCTATGCCCACTGTTCGCGTTTATTGGTTGAAGTCGGCAATGTCGTGACGCCTGGGCAGCGCATCGCCCTGGTTGGTTCCAGTGGTCGCTCCACCGGACCTCATCTGCATTTCGAGGTGCTCAAGGCCGGGCGTTATTCCGACCCCGAGCTTTATCTCGCCAGCAACTGATCTCGCCGAGTATTGATGCGTTTCTTCCGGCGCTCGCGTACCCGCTCGCTGACTGCAGCCCCTCTCGAACTGGCGGCGCCCAGGCGGCATCGGCGCGTGTTGGTGCTGGGATGTGTGTTGCTGCTCATCGCCGCTTTGGCCGGTGTCGGCAGCCAGTATCTTCAGGCGCATCGGGAGGTGATGCGCCGGGTTGGCGAATTGGAGCACGAGAATACGCGTCTGCGTGAAGATGCCGACCGTGCCAAGCTAGCCATGGAGGTCGAGAAAGCGACGCGTAGCCAGCTTGAAAAGCAGATCGCCGAACTCAACGATCAACTCGACCGGATCAAGGGCGAACTAGGATTTTTCAAATCGCAGGGAAGCGGGCGGCGCTGATCGGCGCGCGGCGGCTTCTGTCACCACCTTTCTCCTCATTTCACCGGGAGGTACGATGTTCAGCAGCGGAAAGCAACGTAAGCAAAGCAAATCGATCGAAGTGACCAAGCTTTCGAGTCTCATCGCTGACAACGTGCATATCGTCGGCGATGTCGTTTTTTCCGGTGGTCTGCGGATCGATGGCCGCATCGAAGGCAATGTGATCAACCAGGAAGGCAGCCACGGCTTGCTCGTGTTGAGCGAGAAGGGTAGCGTCAAGGGTCGGGTTGCCACCTATGACGCGGTGGTCAATGGCATGATCAGCGGTGACCTGGTCGTCGACCACTTCCTCGAACTGCAGGCCAATGCGCGTGTCTCCGGCAATATCGTCTACCGCCAGTTGCAGATGGAGTGCGGCGCCGTGATCGAGGGCAGGGTCGAACGTATCGACGAAGAGGCGTCGCAGGAAAAGAAAGGCGACGAAAAGAAAAATGATGAGAAAAAAGTCGTCGATCTGACCGCGTCGCAGCCGTTCGCGGTCAACCACGCGGTCAATCAGTAAGCCGGCGGAGTCCGACGGGTCAGGGCCATGCCGTCTCACAGGCTTTGCGAGCCCGATCGGCGGGGGCGGGATTGGTAAACCAGCCGAGCTTGACGAATAGCAGCCACGCCAGCCACGCGGCAAACCACGTCGCGTAAAAACTGAAAATCACATCGCTGAGAAAGTGGCCGCCCTGGCTGACGCGGGCGAGGCCGAACAGGCTGCCCGCGCCCAGGCCGATCAAGGTCCACCGCCGCCGTGCCGCCGCGCCGCCGAGAAATCCCAGGCTGACGAAATAAAATCCGGCCGATGCGTGCCCGCTGACAAAGGAGCAATTGGTGTTGCATTGATCGGTGGGGTGGAGTGCCGGACTGAACGTCTTGTCGCCACCGAACTCCGTGACCTTGACCGGCCGGGCGCGGTCCCAGTTGTCCTTCAGCACGATGTCGATCAACAGCCCCGGCCCCAATGCAAGCGAAACAAGCAGATAGCCGATCTGGATGCGCCGGCAGCGGCTTTGCTCGTTCCATTGAAAACAGTAGGCGAGAAAGGTGATGAAAAGCCCCGCGATCACCGCGCGCGACAGAATCGGTATGCCGTTGTAAAGGGTGAGAACGAAAGAGCTGCTGTCGCCCCAAAAACGATGATCTTCGTCAAAGAAAAGGGCGCTGGTGGCGAGATCCAACCGCGGCCACAGTGTGAACAGTATGCAGAACAGCAGCATGGTGGCGACCATTGTGAGGGTCAGCCAACTCATTGGGTGTTTCATGGGATAGGACGGCTCATTGAATGCTTGTCGGGGGAAGTGCGGGCTGTCAGGTTACAAGCATCCAGGCAACGATCGAACCGAGGGAACTGCATCGAACTTGCTGCCACGGTCAACCAAAACTGAAGAGGGTGTCTGGCTGCCATGAATCGGTTCGCGGACAGAGCCAGCAGCAACGGCAAGCAGGCTGACACGACCACCGGCAGCAGCGAAAGCGTCGCCAGCAAAACCGAGGCACCGAATGCCATGAAGGCCAGATGCTTCGATAGGGGAGGGGATGGCGCGGGACGGAGGGGGCGATTCGATGTGGGTTGTCATTGGAGCCATGCGATTTATGAGCGGTTTGGCCGATATTGGATTGTGGGAATGTACTTATGGCCTGGTTCAGGCGAAGGCTGTTGACTGGGGATGGTTGGGGGGAGCGACTAGCCTGGAGCGGCGCGTAGCTTGCCGGCTGGATCGAGAAGGAGCAAACAAGCAGCCTTTCGTTTTGGATAAGCTACGTCGGCATGGAAGTATCTTCTGGCATGCGTGAAAATTTCGTCAGACGAGGTTTTTCGAGCGTCATATTGAAAGATATGGCGCCAAAATTGCCTTGGACCCATCAGTGGTAATGCCGCACTCGCCCCGGCGTATGCAGATAATCGATTCCGAGTAAGCAATAGCGAGGAATATCGGCTCTCTTCCGGAATGGTTCGCCGAAGAGGTCAAGCATGCTTGCGGCGAAGTGATTCCGTCTTCGAGCCACCCATTCTGGCCGATATGGCATTCACGGTGGTGATGGCCCTTGGCCCGGTGGCGCTCCTGCTTCGTTTCCGGCAGCCTGTTCGCTGTCGGTCTGGGTTGTGGATGCGGGCGAAGCTGTTGCGCGCGGGCGGATGAGAGCGATGCCGCCTTGGCGGAACAATTCTTCATAACCTTGTTCGGGGATGCGATCGATGCGGGTCAGCGCGATTTCGCCTGCTTCGGGCGGACGCGACGGCGTCACGGCTTCGCGGTAGACGCTGAAGCTGGGCATCGTGATGCGCCAGGCAACCACCGGCGCGCCGGTCTGGCGTGCGACCATGGCGGCAGTCTTTACGGATCCTTGCAGCACGGCACCGAGCCATGGCACGACCACCGTGGCCAGCAGCAGCACTTGCAGGCTTGCCGCCAGCACCAGCTTTGTCCACAGCGATACCGCCGGTCGCCTCGCCAGCCATAGCCACAGCAGCAATCCGCCGATGGTGGCGGCGTAATAGAGCACACCCGCCGTGCCGAGAGCCTCGCCAAGCTGAGCGCGGTAATAGGCATTGCCCGCATCGCTGCGCGAGAGCAGGTAGAGCACCAGGGGGAAAAGAATGAACAGCGCCAGCATCAGCGTCGGTGCCAGCAGGTGCGGCCAGGCCCGGCGCAGTGTGTCGCGGTGGGCGGCGACAAGAAGGAACAGTGGCGTGGAACCGTAGAGCACGTAATGCGGCAGCTTGGTGCCGGACAGCGAGAAGAAGGCGATGACGAAACCCGCCCACAGCCATAGAAAGCGGCGCGCACCGGTACCGCTCGCGCTGAAGTCGCCGCGAATCCGGCGCAGGCTGGCCAGCAACGGGCCGGTCCAGGGCAGCATCAGCAGGGGTACGGCGAAAAAGTAATAGAACAGGCTGCCGGCATGGCCTTCGAGCGTACCGGTAAAGCGTTCGACGTTGTGCTTGAGGATGAAACCGTCGATGAACTTGCGCCCGTGGATGATCAGCGCCGCCGAGTACCACGGCACCGTGAGCACGGCGAGAATGATCCAGCCGGTGGGATCGAACACCGAGCGTGCCCACAAGCGCCATTCACGCCGGCTGGCGCAATACAGGAACGTAACCGCGCCGGGCACGATCAGCGCGATCGGGCCTTTGGTCAGCACGCCAAGGCCGATCCATACGTAGCTGCGCAGCAGCGGCGCGCGGCGGCCGGATTCGAGATGGCGCCAGGCGTCGAACAGCGCCAGCGCCAACAAAGCGTTCAGCAGCGCGTCTGCCGTGGCGGCGCGGCCGATGGCGAACGGCCCCAGCGCGGTGGCGGTGATCGCCAGCGCGGCCAGCGCGGTATCCGGGCCGAAGCGTTCGCGGGCAAAGCGCCATGTCGCGTAGCTCCACACCACGGCGGCTGTAGCCGAGGGCAGGCGGAAAGCCCATTCGGTAGCGCCGAACAGCAGGTAGCCGATCGCCTGCAGCCAGTAGACCAGAATCGGCTTGTCGAAGCGGTGTTCGCCGTTGAGGTAGGTGGAAAGGAAATCGCCGCGTTCGAACATTTCCCGCGTGGCTTCGGAAAAAGCGCCTTCGTCGATGTCGAACAGCGGGTATGCGCCCAGGCAGAGATAGAAGCTGACGAGCGGCAGCAGCAGGACGAGCGCCGTCAACGCCAGATGGCGGGGGGAGTGTGCGGGCGGCACGGCGGTGGATTGGGGCGTGTTCATCGGGTGCCGGGCTGGTGCCAGCCGTCGTCGTTGGCAAGTTCGGCGCTGGGCCGCGCCAGATAGGCGCGCGAGGTGCCGGATTCGTAGTAGATGCGCGCCAGCAGTTCGGCGAGCACGCCGGAGGTTACCATCTGCACGCCGGCAATGACGAGGAAGAAACCACCGAACAGCAGCGGCCGGGTGCCGATCGATTCGCCAAGGAATATCTTGATCGCCATCAGGTAGGCGAGGATGGCCCCGCCGAGCGCCCCCAGGCCGATGCCGATGCCGCCGAAGAAATGGCCGGGCCGTGTGCGGTAGCGCATGAAAAAGTAGACGAAGACCAGGTCCAGCACCACGCGGAAGGTGCGCGACAGGCCGTATTTCGATTGCCCGAACACGCGCGGATGATGATCCACCACTTCCTGTGCGATGCGCCGCGGCGTGGTCACGGTGGCGAGCCATGCGGGGATGAAGCGGTGCATCTCACCGTACAGGCGCACGTTCTTGATTGCGCTGGCGCGGAACACCTTCAGGCTGCAGCCGTAGTCCTTGAGATACACGCCAGTCATGCGGGCAATCAGGCGGTTGGCGATGCGCGAGGGGATCTTGCGCAGCAACAGGCCGTCCTGCCGGTTCTTGCGCCAGCCGGCGACGAGGTCGAGATCCTCGGTGAGCAGGCGATGGACCATGCGTGGGATGTCGATCGGATCGTTCTGCAGATCCCCGTCCATCGTCACGACCACGCTGCCGCGCGCTGCGTCCAGGCCGGCCTGCATGGCCGCCGTCTGCTTGAAGTTGCGCACCAACTCCACCGCGCGCACGTGCGGGCCGTAGTGGCCGATGCAGCGGGCGATTTCCTGCGGCGTCGCATCCGCGCTGCCGTCATCGACCAACACGACCTCCCACGGCCACGGATAGGGTTCGAGCGCGAGGTGAATGCGTTCCAGCAGCGGTTCGACGTTTTCCGCCTCGTTGTACATCGGGACCACGATGGACAGGCTGTGCTTCGGCAGACCGTCCGGAATCTGTGCTTCGGCGGGGGGTAGGGGAGAGGGTGTCATGAACGTGGGGGAATTTCGCGATGATGGGCGTCGATTGCGTCGGGATCCTGGCGCGTGGGTGCGTTCGGTCCGGCGTTGGGAAACAGCCAGGCCACTGTGCCGGCGCACACGGCGCAGCCGATGACGAAAAGGTGGAGCGCGAGTGCGGCGCGCAGGCCGTCGTCGAAACCGATTCCGGAGGCGGCCAGCGCGGCGGCCGCACCGGCCTCGTAGGTGCCGAAGCCAGCCACGCCCTGGATCGGCAGAATCGCCGCCAGTTCGGCGCCGAGCGCGCCGGCAGCGCCGGTGGCAAGGCCGGCGCCGAGCAGGGCACCGAGCAACCAGGCCTGGGCGGCAAGTTTCACCGACCAGTTTGCCGCCGTCCACAGCCAGCCGAAACGCGCGTGGCGGGCGGAGTCGGCAAAGGCATCGCGCAGTTTCGCCATGCGTGCCGCCAACGCGCCGCGTTCGGCCCAATCGTGGCGGGCACGAGCCCAGCGCGGTAGTGCCCAGGCGAACAGCGCCAGGGCGGCGACGGCAGCGATGCGCAGCGCCACCGGCCAGCTTGGCCAGACCAGCACAGCGACCACGGCGACCACGAGCGCATCCTGCAGGCGGAACCAGAACAGCGACGCGACGGCGCGCGGCAGCGCGGTACCGAAGGTCTGGCGCAGCAACAACGGAAAGGCCGCCTCGCCGCCCCGGAAAGGAATCACATTGACCATCGCGTTATGCACCAGCACGATGCGCAGGCACGCGCCGAAACGGCCGCGCGCGTCGTGGCGGAATTCGTCGTAGACGCGCAGCGCGCGCAGCAGATAGCTGGCAAGGAAGCCAACCGCAGCGATGGCGATCACCGGCGGCGTCAGGCGCGCCAGCGCGGCGCCCAGTTCGCGCCAGCGCCCGTCGTGCGCCAGCCAGGCCAGCAAGGCCGCGCTGACGAGCAGTGCCAGCATGCGCTTCATGCACCGCCACCGTGGGCATGGCGGCCAGCGCGCTGACGCAACAGCGCAAACGCAGCGCCGCCCAGGCCCCAGACGGCGAGCAGATATTGCGCCCATTGGCCTTGCGGATAGCCCAGATCCTCGAACGCGAGCAAGATGGCGGCAACGGCGAGCAACGCGGCCATTGCGTGGATGCCGCCTGGCCGCTCCCAGAAGCGCCAGCGCTCGGCCCATCGCACGCCAAGGGCCGCGCACAGCCAGCCGCCTGCGGCGCCGGCAAGGAGATCGAGCGGCCAGTGGGCACCCACCGCGATACGCGAAAATGCGACCAGTGCGGCCAGGCCCAGAGCAAGCCAGCCGAAATGGCGGCGTTGGCGTTCGCCCGCACAGAATACCGCCACGCCGGCGAGGACGAAGGCTGCCACGGTGTGGCCGGAGGGGAACGAATTCGCTTGCAGCGGTACGCCGATCACATGGATTTGTTCCGGCGTCAGTACCGCCGCTGGACGCGGTGTGGCGAACAGGTGCTTCAGACCCTGGGCGTAGAGCCCGGCGACAGGGGCGGCCAGCAGCATCGACGCCGCCCAGCGGGGGCGCCAGGCAAGTGTGGGCGCGGCCAGGGCGAAGGCGCCGAGCGTGGAACCGAAATTGGTGATGCCGGCCCACCATGCAGCGGGCAGCCAACCCTGCGCGGCAGCGTTGCCGGCGACGAACCAGGCGGTGTTGCTACCGTCTACTGCGACCAGCGCGGCCAGCAGCGCGAACACAGCGGCGGGCAGGGCGATCCAGAAAAGGGGCAGGGCGGGGCCGTCGCCAGGGCGGGGTGGAGCGGGCATGGGGCCGATCGATGAGCAAACTCCACATTCTATCCGATCGCCTGGAAAGCAACCCGGGAATGCGCCGAATGGGGACGGACATGGGCGTTTCCGCTCGATGCCCGTCGCTGCCCGAACCCCGATTCGTGGTGGATCGGGGTTTCTATTCCATCGACATATTGCGTGTTTTGCCAATCGTGGCTGATGTCGACGGTTTGATGCCTTGTTCGCCCTACGAAGTCGTCTGGGTCAGCGGCACTTCGATCAGGAAACGGAACAGCGCTCCAAGCTGCTCCACTGGCAGACAGTTGTAGCCGTGGCGTTTGGTGTCCTCAGGGATGCCATGTACCGATTGCGAGCAGTCGGTGATGACTTCCAGCAGATCGCCCGGTTTCAGCGTCTCCAGGGTTTCCAGCGTGGCGATGGCGTTATACGGGCAGTGTTCGCCGCGCAGATCCAGCGACAGTGTCGGTGTCTTTTTCTCGCTCATTGGCGACTTTCCTCGAACGGGTGAATCGGTTGGCATTGAACTGTACCAGCAGCATGCACAGCGCAAGGCCGGCGAAAGTGATCAACAGGCCGCCGCCGGGGCCGAACTCCTGCAGCAGATTGAGTTTGGGATAGGGCAGGGCAAGGCTGGTGCCGAGCTGGTCCCAGAACACCGCGACCAGGGTGCCGCCGATGACGTTGCCGACGCCCACGACCCAGAAGTGCATCTGGCCTTCCATCGAGCGGTACATCCAGCCCGTTTCGCAACCGCCGGCCAGCACGATGCCCATGCCGAACAACACGCCGCCGATCACCGCATTCGGACCCATCCAGAAGATCTTCGGCGGCAGCCCGTTGTGGATCGCGGCGAAGGTGCCCACGCAGGCCGCAGCCATGCCGAGCAGGATGCCGAAGGCGGCCCGGGTGCGGCCGGTGGTCCACAGATCGCGGGCTGCGCTGGTGAAGCAGATCTGCGCACGCTCGATCAGGCCGCCGAACAGCAGGCCGAACAGGCAGGCCATGCCCAGTACCAGGGATGCCTCGAAGCGCCAGATGGCGAACAGCGCGGCCAGCGCCAGCACGGCCATGCCCAGGCGCCACTGCAGGCGGGCGCGGCGGGCCAGGGCTGCCGCGTCCGGCAGGGTGGCGGCCTTGCCTGTAACTTTCAACGGAATGCGCAGCACTGGCAGCAGGCTGATCTTCACGCCGAACCAGGCGCCGATCACCGTGGAGAACATGAAGGCCCAGGTATGCACCGAGAACATCGGGATGCCGGTGAAGAATGCCGCCAGGTTGCAGCCCATGGCAAGCCGTGCGCCGAAGCCGGCAATGATGCCGCCGATCAGCCCCTGCAGCACACGGCGCTTGCTGGTCGGCCAGCGCAGGCCGACATTGCCGGCCCACAGCGCGCAGCACAGCGCGCCGAGGAACATGCCGATGATCATCACGCCGTCGATGCGATCCAGCGGCGTGCCCTGCAGGCCGATGATCTTGAAGTAGCTCCACTCCTGCGGCTGCAGGCCGAACCAGGACAGCACATGGCCGCCCCAGCGGGTGAATTCGCCGGTCACCGCCCAGAAGGTGCCGGTCATGGCGAAGTAATAGGCGGAAGCGACGCCCAGTGCGACCAGGGTGGGTAATGGCGACCAGAAACGCAGCAAGTAACGTTCGCGGAAAGCGGATAAGCCAAGCATGGTGTCTTTCTGGAAAAGGGCCGTGGGAAGCGGCGCATTCTAATCAATCTCATTTGCATCCGGTTGCTTCAGGATGGGGGAGACGTCCCACGCTGGGGCGCGAGAGAAGTCCACAGGCCCAGGGCTTTTGGGGCACACTTGCCACTCGCCGTGCAAACCGGCGCCGATGCGGCCACGGTCCATCGCGTAGTCTGGCCGAATCCCGTCCGCCGCCGTTCCCTTCGTTCAGGAGTTTCCAGATGATCAAATCCCGTGCCGCTGTCGCTTTCGCCCCCAACCGGCCGTTGGAAATCGTCGAAGTCGATGTGGCGCCGCCGAAGAAGGGTGAGGTGCGGGTGCGCATCGTCGCCACCGGCGTCTGCCACACCGATGCATACACCCTCTCCGGTGAGGATTCCGAGGGCGTGTTCCCCTGCATTCTCGGTCACGAGGGCGGCGGCATCGTCGAGGCGGTGGGCGAGGGCGTGACCTCGGTGAAAGTGGGCGATCACGTGATTCCGCTCTACACCGCCGAATGCCGCGAGTGCAAATTCTGCAAATCCGGCAAGACCAATCTCTGCCAGGCCGTGCGCGCCACCCAGGGCAAGGGTTTGATGCCCGACGGCACCACGCGCTTTTCCTACAAAGGGCAGCCGATCTACCACTACATGGGCTGCTCGACCTTCTCCGAGTACACCGTGCTGCCGGAAATCTCCCTGGCCAGGATTCCGCAGGACGCGCCGCTGGAAAAGGTCTGTCTGCTCGGTTGCGGCGTTACCACCGGCATCGGCGCGGTGCTGAACACCGCCAAGGTCGGCGAGGGTGCCACCGTGGCGATCTTCGGCCTGGGCGGCATCGGCCTGGCGGCGATCATTGGCGCCAGGATGGCCAAGGCCGCGCGGATCATCGCCATCGACATCAACCCGGCCAAGTTCGACATCGCCAGGGAACTGGGTGCAACCGACTTCGTCAATCCGAAGGACCACGCCAGGCCGATCCAGGACGTGATCGTCGAGATGACCGACGGCGGCGTGGATTACTCCTTCGAATGCGTCGGCAACGTGCAACTGATGCGCGCGGCGCTGGAGTGCTGCCACAAGGGCTGGGGCGAATCCACCATCATCGGCGTGGCCGGCGCCGGCCAGGAAATCAGCACACGTCCGTTCCAACTGGTCACCGGCCGTGTCTGGCGCGGCAGCGCCTTCGGCGGCGTGCGCGGCCGGACCGAGCTGCCGGATTACGTGGCCAAGGCGCAGAAGGGCGAAATTCCGCTGGATACCTTCATCACCCATACCATGGGCCTGGACAGGATCAACGAGGCTTTCGACCTGATGCACGAAGGAAAGAGCATCCGCTCCGTCATTCACTACTGAGATGAGGTCGCGATTTTCGTCATTGCCTCGTTACGATTTTTTGGGAGGGCGAATGAGCCTGGAACTGATCTCCAGCAACAGAAGTTTTGGCGGTTGGCACCGGCGTTATCGCCACCGTTCCGAGGTGCTCGGTTGCGACATGGTGTTTGCCGTATATCTGCCGCCACAGGCCGAGCCGGGAGCGACGCTGCCGGTGTTCTACTGGCTTTCGGGGCTGACCTGCACCGACGAGAACTTCATGCAGAAAGCCGGCGCGCAGCGAGTGGCCGCCGAGTTGGGCCTCGTGGTCGTTGCACCGGATACCAGCCCGCGCGGCGCGGATGTGCCGGGCGATCCGGACGGCGGCTGGGATTTCGGCCTGGGCGCGGGCTTTTACGTCAACGCCACCCAGGAGCCCTGGGCGCGCCACTACCGCATGCACGACTACGTGGTGGACGAACTGCCGGCGCTGATCGAGGCCAGTTTCCCGGTGTCGCAGCGTCGCGGCATCAGCGGGCATTCCATGGGCGGGCACGGCGCGCTGGTGTGTGCGCTGCGCAACCCGGGGCGTTATCTGTCGCTGTCGGCCTTCGCGCCGATCGCCCATCCGAGCGATTGCCCCTGGGGGCAGAAGGCGCTGGGGCGCTACCTGGGCGAAGACCGGGCGGCATGGCGCGCATGGGATGCGTGCGCGCTGCTCGCGACCGCCGTCGAACGCCTGCCGATCCTGGTCGACCAGGGCGACCGCGACGACTTTCTCGCCACCCAACTCAAGCCCGAGGCGTTGCGTGAGGCGGCCGCCGAGGTTGGGCATCCGCTGACGCTGCGCATGCAGCCTGGGTACGACCACAGCTATTATTTCATCGCCAGCTTTATTGAGGACCATATGCGGAATCACGCGGCGGTTTTGAATAGAGGGTGAGCCGTGCGCCCCGGCACGGCGCGGGCAGCGCCGGGTCGTCTTGTCATCCGGTCGAATGCAGACCCGTATCGGCCAAAACTCCACCCGTCACCCGCTTGACGCAATTTTCACAGCAGGCCCGCTAGGCTCCATGCGCTACCGGCTGCAGGAAGTCTCCTGCAGCGGTTTTCGCAGTGAGGCGTGCATGGCGTCTGCTCCCGCATCTCCCGCAAGCCATAGAAGCATCGACTGGGCCGGCCTGGGTTGGCTGTTGTTGTTCTTCTGGTATTTCTCCGGCGTTACTCAACTGTTGATCCTGCTCAGCGGCACCACAGGGAGCGCCGGGCTCCGCGACGCTTTCGTCCTCAGTACCCTGTGGCTGGCGCCCGTGCTCCTGCTGCCACGCCACACCCGCATGCTGTCGGCCATCATCGGCGTCGTGCTATGGGCGGCCTCGCTGGTCGGGCTGAGCTATTTCGGCATTTACCGCCAGGAGTTCTCGCAGAGCGTCATCTTCATCATGCTCGAATCGAACACGGCCGAAGCTGGCGAGTACTTCAGCCAGTACTTCAACGTCTGGCTGTGTCTGGGGCTGCTCCTGTATACAGTGGTCGCGGTGTTGCTGTGGCGGCGCATCCGTCCGGTGGTCCTGCCGCGCCGCGCCCATGTGTTGCTGGTCATGCTGCCGCTGATACTCGCCCTGGGCCACCCTTTTTTCTATCAACTCGTCCAGCGGCACGATGTCGTCAGCGCATTGGGAAAGGTGGAAAAGCGCATGGAACCGGCGGTGCCCTGGCAACTGGCGGTGGGTTACGTGCAATACCGCCGGCAACTGGACAACATGAAAAAACTGCTGGAACAGAATGCCGCCTTGCCGCCCTTGCAGAACCTGCTGGACAGCAATGACGACGCGCCGCGCACACTGGTGCTGGTACTGGGCGAATCGACCACGCGCGAGCACATGCATCTGTACGGCTACCCGCGCCAAACCACTCCCAACCTCGACGCACTCGCCGCTGGCGGCAATCTGACGGTGTTCCAGAACGTCGTTTCGCCCCGCCCCTATACCATCGAGGTCATGCAGCAGATCCTCACCTTCGGCAATGAGGAGAATCCAGACAGGTTCCTCACCCAGCCAACGCTCATCAACCTGATGAAACAGGCTGGCTACAAGACGTTCTGGATCACCAACCAGCAGACGATGACCAAACGCAACACCATGCTCACCACCTTCTCGCAGCAGGCGGATGAGCAGGTCTACCTGAACAATCAGCGCAAGCAGAATGCGAGCCAGCACGATGAAGTGGTGCTGCCTCCCTTTGAAAAAGCGCTGCAGGATCCAGCGCAGAAGAAATTCATCGTCGTCCACCTGCTGGGTACGCACATGGACTACGACTATCGCTACCCGGAAGATTTTGCCCGCTTCAAAGACCGTCAGGACATACCGGCCGTACTGTCCGACGACCATGCGGACACCTACAACTCCTACGACAACGCGGTGCTGTACAACGATTTCGTCGTTTCGAGCCTGATCAAGCGCTATGCCGCCGCCGATTCGCACGGATTTCTGCTCTATCTTTCCGATCATGGCGAAGAAGTCTACAGTTCGGGCCAACATGATCGCCTGGGACGCAACGAGAACGACCCGACGCGGCCCATGTATACCGTTCCCTTTCTGCTCTGGACTTCACCGAGTTGGCAGCAGGCGCATCCGCGTGACCTGCAGGCCATCGCCAGCCGTCCCTACAGCAGCGCACACCTGATCCATACCTGGTCGGACCTTGCCGGGCTCAGCTACGACCTCTATGAACCGGCGAAAAGCCTGATAGGCAAGCAATTCGTCGCCGCGCCACGCTGGATCGGCGATCCGTATCGCAAAAACGGTTTGCATGAATTCGACAAACTGCCGGGCAGTGGCGTGTCGCCCCCGCAAATCGCCACTGAAACCGCGCCTATCTTCGATGCATCGAAGAAGGCCGATCCAGCGGACAACGGTTGACGCTGCCCCACCCGAAACGACACCCATACGAATGCCGCTTCGACGAGACGCCGTGAACAGTGCTGGGCCAAATGGTCGATCGTCAAAAACGATGCTGGGTCGGAAACAGCAGCGGCTTCGTGCGATTGTCCTGTAAAGAAGGGCTGAAACGGCGGGGTGCGCGGACGGCTCGGGTATAATCCGCCGCTTCGATGCGCCGGCCAGATCCGGCGTTCCTTCCGCTTCCGTGTCGACCGCGATGACCGAAATTCTCAAGCTGCGTGGCGCGCAAGCGCTGTCCCTGTCCCGTCTGATGCGCACCGAGCGCGCCCTTTCCGCCGTGCTGCCGAAGTTGCGGGCGGTGGCGGCGGAATACTGGTATTTC
>JAVBSY010000056.1:0-5442 GCA_031556475.1 Azoarcus sp. | reverse complement strand
TGCGCGGATCGAAATAGTCGTACTCGATGGCGTAGCCAGGGCGCAGGATGTGCGCGTTCTCCAGCCCGCGGATGCTGCGCACGACGGCAAGCTGCACATCGAAAGGCAGCGAGGTCGAAATTCCGTTGGGATAGATTTCGTTGGTCGCCAGGCCTTCCGGTTCAAGAAAAATGTTGTGGCTGTCCTTGTCAGCGAAGCGGTGGATCTTGTCTTCGATCGACGGGCAGTAGCGCGGGCCGATGCCCTCGATCACGCCCGAAT
The DNA here is from genome assembly GCA_031556475.1 of Azoarcus sp. Taxonomy (GTDB): domain Bacteria; phylum Pseudomonadota; class Gammaproteobacteria; order Burkholderiales; family Rhodocyclaceae; genus Azoarcus. The sequence goes on along the minus strand of JAVBSY010000056.1, from coordinate 5,181 downwards.
ACATCGGCGAGCGGTCCAGATTGGCGCGGATGATGTCGTGCGTGCGCTCGTTGGTGAGCGTGATCCAGCACGGCAATTGCACCGGATGCTGCGACGTGTGGCCAAGGAAGCTGAACACCGGCGCCGGATCGTCGCCCGGCTGTTCCTTCGTCGCGGAAAAATCGATCGTGCGCGCATCCAGCCTCGGCGGCGTGCCGGTCTTCAGCCGCCCCTGCGGCAGCGCCAGTTCTTTCAGGCGCTGGCCGAGCGACACCGCTGGCGGGTCGCCGGCACGGCCGGCCTGATAGTTTTGCATGCCGACGTGAATCAGGCCGTTGAGAAAAGTACCGGTGGTCAGCACCACGGCCTGCGCCTCGAAACGCAAGCCGATCTGCGTAACGACACCGGTGACGCGGTCGCCCGCCACGGTGAGATCATCCACCGCCTGCTGGAACAGCCACAGGTTCGGCTGGTTTTCCAGCCGCTTCCGGATCGCCGCCTTGTACAGCACGCGGTCGGCCTGGGCGCGGGTGGCTCGCACCGCCGGCCCCTTGGAGGCATTGAGAATGCGGAACTGGATGCCGCCCTCGTCGGTAGCCGCCGCCATCGCGCCACCCAGCGCATCCACCTCTTTCACCAGATGGCCCTTGCCGATACCGCCGATCGACGGGTTGCAGCTCATCTGGCCGAGCGTTTCGATGTTGTGGGTAAGCAGCAACGTGCGTGCGCCCATGCGCGCAGCGGCAAGCGCGGCCTCGGTTCCGGCGTGACCGCCACCGACCACGATGACATCGAAACGGGTTGGATAAAGCATGATGCGCTCCGCCCGGCATGGCGGAAAAAAGGAAGGAAAAGGGGTGGAATTCTACGCTCTTGCCGCACGCGCGACTAGTGTTTCGCACCGATGTTTCACGGAAATAATCCGATTAAACATTGGCTTACCTACCTGCAAGCAGCCGCGGAAGGCACGCGGCAGGCCACCCAGGCCTGCCGCGAAGCACCGGCATTCGAGCTCGCTCGATGGACTTACTTCAACGCAGCGAGGGCGGCAGCGTAATCCGGCTCGTCCTTGATCTCCGCCACCAATTGGGCATGGAGCACCTTGTTGGCGGCGTCGAGCACCACCACCGCGCGCGCCGTCAGGCCGGAGAGCGGACCAGACGTTATGGCCACGCCGTAATCGCGGGCGAACGTGGGGCTGCGGAACGTGGAAAGCGTATGCACGTTCTCCAGGCCTTCGGCGACGCAGAAACGCTTGGCGGCGAACGGCAGATCGGCGGAAACTGCCAACACCACAGTATTGCTCAAGCCGGACGCCTCGGCGTTGAAACGCCGCGTGGACGTGGCGCAGGTCGGCGTATCCAGGCTTGGTACGATGTTCAGTACCTTGCGCTTGCCGGCATAGGCATCGAGACCGATATCCTTCAAGTCGGCGTCGGTCAGCGAAAACGCCGGGGCGGCATCGCCCTTGCGCGGAAAGTTGCCGGCGACTTCGATCGGATTGCCACCCAGAGTTACTGTGCTCATCGGGAAACTCCTCTGTCGGAAAAAGGGAACGAATCGGGCTGGAACGACCCGCGCTTTCAGCCTACCAGCTTGCCACGAAGCTTGCGCGAACGGCGGCATTCCCGCCGCCTGCGTCACGTGCGTGGGACAAAGGATGCAGCGCGCGGTTGCGGCATGTCGCTCAAGCCGGGTCGTGATTCCGCCAGGGAGGGCGCCAATCGTTCCAGGCCACCATGCCCGCAAATACCAGAATCGCCCCGATCAGAACCAGCATGCCCGAGGGCAGCGCCAGCGCGAGCACCGACCAGTGCAGTGAACGCTCCAGCATCGACTGCCCCGGGACGTGAGGATTGACCCAGGCGGTAATGGGCTGCGAGCCGCTGAGTTGCATCAGCCGCATGCTCATTCCGTCCGTGGTATTGAGACCATGATGAAGATCATGGCGTTCACTGGTGAAATCGGTATTTTCGTAACGATACCGGTAGCGCACCGTCAGCATGGGCAGTGGCCGGTTGTGAATGAAATCCGGCGACACGACTTCGACCCTTTCCAACTGCGCCGATACCGGCACCCATTGCCGGCAGCGCACGGCTTCCAACAGAGGCATCGCGGCAAACGACACCACGCCCATCAACCCGAAGACCAGCAATGCAATGCCAACGACCGGCAGAACGACACGGATCGCCGCTTCGAACAAGCGTAATCTGAAAGGTATGTGAGGCATATCATCGCCGACCGGAAAACGTCCGCATTCTATGCCGTGGTCACGACAACGCAAAGGCGAAAAAGCCTGGCGGTGGAAAACCCCGAATGCCATGTGCCGACCATGGACCCGAACGACAGCGCGACTGAACTGTCGATGTACTCAAGACAGCCACGTACGGATCGTCGGTATGGTGACGATAAAAGATTTTTTCACGCTCACCGGCAATATTTTGAGGTTTGCATAACGGGCTTCGGTAATACTGCACAGTCTGCGCCATCAATGAACGAGCTGGGCAACAAGAAGCACCGCCGGGTGTATGACTCGCGAAATAAATTATGGACTCCAGGCAACAGTTGAACATGGAAAGCAACGAAGCATACGACCGCATGAAAATCATGCTCGATGCGACACCGTTGTGTTGCGCCCTTTGGGATGAAAGTTGCCGTTGCCTCGATTGCAACGAGGAAGCGGTCAAGCTCTTCGGGCTATCCTCCAAGCAGGAATATCTGGATCGCTTCTTCGAGCTTTCACCGCAATGCCAACCCGATGGGCGCCTATCGAGCGAGCAGGCGATAGAGCTCACGCGGCAAGCGTTCGCGACGGGCTATCTTCGCTTCGAATGGATGCATCAAAAGCTCAACGGCGAGCCGATGCCCTCGGAAGTCACGCTGGTTCGCGTCAAGCATGGGGAACGATACATCGTCGCCAGTTATACGCGCGATCTGCGCGAACTGAAAGCCACGCTCGCGGAAATGAGAGCGGCCGACGAGCGTACCAAACTCATGCTCGACGCAACCCCGCTGTGCTGCAATCTCTGGGACGAGGATTTCAACAACATCGACTGCAACCAGGAAGCCGTCAACCTCTTCGAGCTGTCTTCCAAGCAGGAATATCTGGACCGTTTCTTTGAGCTTTCTCCGGAATACCAACCCTGTGGGCGCCTGTCGAAAGACAAGGCTGGCGAATACATTCGGCAAGCGTTCGATACCGGACGTGTCCGCTTCGAATGGATGCACCAGAAACTCAACGGCGAGCCGATGCCTTCCGAGGTCACGCTGGTCCGCGTCAAATACGGCAATCATTACATCGTCGCCGGCTATACGCGTGATCTGCGCGAACTGAAAGCCACGCTCGCGGAAATGCGAAAAGCGGACGAACGCACCAAACTCATGTTCGACGCGACCCCGCTGTGCTGCAATTTCTGGGACGAGAACTACCACAACATCGACTGCAACCAAGAGGCTGTCAACCTCTTCGGATTGTCTTCCAAGCAGGAATATCTGGACCGCTTCTTCGAACTCTCGCCGGAATACCAACCCTGCGGACGCCTGTCGAAAGACATGGCGGGAGAATACATTCGGAAAGCATTCGATATCGGACGCGCCCGTTTCGAATGGATGCACCAGAAACTCGACGGCGAGCCAATGCCCTCCGAGATCACACTGGTCCGCATCAAGTACGGCGATCGCTACATCGTCGCCGGCTATACGCGCGATCTGCGCGAATTGAAGACCACGCTTGCGGAAATGAGGGCAGCGGATGAGCGCACCAAGATCATGCTGGACGCAACCCCGTTATGCAGCAATTTCTGGGACGAGAACTACCACAACATCGACTGCAACCAGGAAGCCGTCAACCTCTTCGGACTGTCTTCCAAGCAGGAATATCTGGATCGCTTCTACGAACTTTCGCCGGAATATCAGCCCGACGGCATTTCATCGAACGAAAAAGCACTGGCGAAAATCCGCGAAGCATTCGAAACAGGCCGGGCTTGTTTCGAATGGATGCACCAGAAACTCGATGGCGACCCCATTCCTTCGGAAATCACGCTCGTACGCGTCAAGCGTGGTGGCAAGCATATCGTTGCCGGCTATACGCGTGATCTACGCGAATTGAAAGACACTGTCAGCCTGCTGAACAAGCTTGAAAAGCTCGCCTTCACCGACAATCTGACTGGTGTCTATAACCGCCACTACTTCACCGAGCATGCGAAAAAAACCTTCTCGAAAGCCGAGGGCGACGCAAAATCGATGTTCGTCGTCCTGTTCGACCTGGATCATTTCAAAAGCATCAACGATACCTATGGACACATCGCCGGCGATGTCATCCTGAAAACGATTGCCAGCATGGTGCAAGGCATCTTGCGCCCCTACGACCTGTTCGCCCGCTATGGCGGAGAAGAATTCATCATTTTCATCTCACAATCTTCCCTGCCATCCGCCGTCAGACTGGCGGAACGGATTCGGGAAGAAATCGCCAATACCAAATTCACCTATATGGATCAGACGATCAAGGTCACGCTCAGCATGGGTGTTGCAAATCAGGCACAAGCCGGCGATTCTTTCGAACAGGTCATCGATCTGGCCGACAAGGCGCTATACAAAGCCAAACACAATGGCCGCAATAGAGTTGAACACTACTGACGATGCCAAGATGACGAATTATCCGAACCCCGCGTTCGAAGCGAAGATCTGCCCCCCCGAGGCATTGGCGGCTCGCATTGGCGCACTACCGCGTCCACTGGTATTTACCAATGGCTGTTTTGATATCCTGCATCGTGGCCACGTGACTTACCTGGCCCAGGCCCGCGCGCTTGGCGCGGCGATGGTGGTTGCGCTGAACAGCGACGCATCGGTGAAACGCCAAGGCAAAGGCGAAGACCGGCCGATCAATCCGCTGGCGGATCGGCTCGCGGTCATGGCCGCTTTGGGCAGTGTCGACCTGGTGACATGGTTCGATGAGGACACGCCGCTTGCGCGCATCCTCGCTATCCGGCCCGATGTGCTGGTCAAGGGCGGCGACTGGGCGCCGGAACGCATCGTTGGCGCGGCTGAAGTGCATACCTGGGGCGGCACGGTGCATTCGATCCCGTTCGTGGGCGAGCGCGCGACCACCCCGCAGCAGCAACGCGGACGCGCAACCAGACCGGCCAACCCCACAGGTGCAGGTAGGCGCCAAGGTAGCCGGGGGCGCGTGCGGCGCGACCCCCA
>JAVBSY010000007.1:0-25356 GCA_031556475.1 Azoarcus sp. | reverse complement strand
TTCGACGACGATCTGCGTGGCGATGCCGGCGTGGTCGGTGCCGGGCTGCCACAGCGTGTTGTCGCCGCGCATGCGGTGGTAGCGGGTGAGCGCGTCCATCAGCGTCTGGTTGAAGCCGTGCCCCATGTGCAGCGTGCCGGTGACGTTGGGCGGCGGCAGCAGAATGCAGAAGGCATTGGGGTTGGACTTGTCGAGGCCGACGTCGAAGTAGCCGGCGGATTCCCATTCGGGATACCAGCGGGATTCGATCGCTGCGGGCTCGAAGCTTTTGGCCAGTTCCATGTGTAATTCAGATGCTGTGGGCGAAACGCGGATTATAGCGGATGCGCCCGCTCCTCCCGTGGGCGTGCGGGTTTGCCGGAAGGGGTGGGAGGGAAACGGGCGGGGTTACTCGTCGCCGCTGTCGAATTCGCTGGCAATGCGTTCGGACAAGGCGGGCAGCAAGGTGGCGCGCAGTTGGGCGAGCGTTTCCTTGCGGATGCGGTCGGCGAGGCCGCCGAGTTCGCGGGAAAGAATCTGTGGAAGCTCGGTGGCGAGCCAGGTTTCGACTTCGCGGCCGATGTCGGTATCGAGCTGGATCAGCGTTTCGGCCAGCAGCGCCTGCTTCGATTGTTGCTGTACGGGTTCGGGTTGCGGCGGCACGAGGACCGCCGAGGGCGCCGCCGCCGGATTGTGATCGGCCACAACATCAGTGAGCAGGGGCAGGTCGTCGGCGGGGTGTTGCGGCGCACTTGCACTTGTCCGGTCGGCGGCACGATGCCGCTTCAGCAACGCGTCGGCCTTGTCGAGCAAGGCATCGGCAAGTTGCATGTCGGCATCGGTGCTGGTGCGCAGCGGCGGCCAGTTGGTGCTCATAGTGCCACCCTGCGCTCGGCGTCGAACGCCTTCAGCGGCAAGTCGCGGGCCTTGTATTGCATCCAGCGCGCGCGCGCGGGCGCTTTCTCCGCTTCGCTGCGGCCAATGATTTCGACCACGACGCGAAAGCGCTCGATGCCTGCCGGCAGATCATCCGCGAGATTGAACAGAATGTCGGTGTGCGGCCATGTCTCGTCCGCGCCGGGCAGCCCGATGACGACGGGGGTTTGCGCGGCGAGCGGCGAGTTGCTCATGACGTGGGGGATGAAGGCGAGCGGTTCGCTGGTCCACAGCAACTGGTCGAAGCGGCGCGCGAGCGACGCGTCGGGCAGGCGCGCCGCGATGCGCCGCCCGCTGGCGTGGGCGCGCGTGATGAGCTCACTCGCCAACGCCAGTCGGTCGGGGGTGTTGTGATAGAACTGGACCTGTGTCGCCGCCTTCTGTGTCACCGTGTTCAATCCGCCCTCGGTTCGCTTTCAGTGTACCTGCTGTCCGGCGCGGGCGATCAGGAATTCGCTCAGCAGCGGTACAGGCCGTCCGGTGGCGCCCTTGGCCTCGCCCGAGGTCCACGCTGTACCCGCGATATCCAGGTGCGCCCATTTGTAGTGCGTGGTGAAACGCGACAGGAAGCAGGCGGCGGTGATCGTGCCGGCGTAGCGGCCGCCGATGTTGCCCATGTCGGCGAAGTTGCTCTTCAATAGTTCCTGGTACTCATCCCACAGCGGCAGTTGCCAGACCCGGTCGCCGCATTCGGTTCCGCGCCGGAGCAGTTCCGCCGCGAGTTCGTCGTCGTTGGCGAGCAAGCCGCTGGGAATCTTGCCGAGGGCGACCACGCAGGCGCCGGTCAGGGTGGCGACGTCGATGACGCAGGTGGGCTTGAAGCGCTCGGCGTAGGTCAGCGCGTCGCACAGGATCAGGCGGCCTTCGGCATCGGTGTTGAGGATTTCGATGGTTTGGCCGGACATCGACTCGACGACGTCTCCAGGCCGGGTGGCGCCACCGCCGGGCATGTTCTCGGTGGTCGGAATGATGCCGATGAGATTGATCGGCAGCGCCAGGCGTACAACCGTCTTGAAGGTGCCCAGAACGCTGGCTGCGCCGCACATGTCGTATTTCATCTCGTCCATTTCGGCGGCCGGCTTGAGCGAGATGCCGCCGGTGTCGAAGGTGATGCCCTTGCCGACCAGCACGATGGGTTTCGCTTTCGCCTTGCCTCCGCGGTAATGCATGACGATGAACTTGGGTGGCTGGTGCGAGCCGCGTGCCACTGCAAGCAATGCGCCCATGCCGAGTTTTTCCATGTCGTCGCGCTCGAGCACTTCCACATCGAACTTGTGCTGCTTGCCCAGCGCCTTGGCCGTGTCGGCAAGATAGCCCGGCGTGCACACGTTGGGCGCCTGATTGCCCAGGTCTTTCGTCAGCGCCATGCCTTCGGCGATTGCGCGGCCCTGGAGCACGGCCTGTTCGAGGTTGGAATCGACGGGTTCGTCGAGCAGCAAAGTCAGTTTGCGCGCACCGCGTTCCTGTTTGGCGTCTTTGCTCGGGGCTTTGGCCGCTTCGAAGCGGTATGCGCCGTCGGCGAGCAGGCGGGTGGCCTGCTGCAGGCACCAGCCGATAGTGCGCCCGGCCGGCACGGCGCCCGCGAGGGCGACGGCGGCATCTTTCGCCTTGCCGCCGGCCAGGATTTTCGCCGCGCTCCAGAGCGCGTCGCGGAACGCCTTGTCGCCGAAAGCCTCGTGTTTGCCGAGGCTTACGATCAGGGTGCGCTCGGCCGCGGTACCGGGAAAATCATGCAATAACAGCGATGCGCCTGCTTTCTCGTCAAGGTCGCCGCGCTTGAGCAGGGCGCTGAGCTTGCCGCCGGCGGCTTTGTCGACCGCGGCGGCGGGGGAGGGCAGGGCTCCGTCGGCGAACGCGGTGAGGACCAGGATGCCGGCCCGGGCTTTTTCTGGCGCGGCGGCCTTTATGGTAAATTCCACCACTTGCTCCTTGGGGTAATGAATCGTTTTGAATTGCGGGCGATTATGGCTCGTAGGCGGTAAAGCCGTCAAAAACGCGGCGGATAGCAAATGCATATACTGCTGGTCGCCCGTTTGGACAGCCAACGGCGGGAAAGGATTCTTTACCGTATGAATTCGCCATTTTCAACGCTTCAGGTTCAAGGTTCGAAGAAGTTTGGTTCAATCCTCGGTACGTCACGCCCAGTACGTAATTAATAGTAAGCAACCAATCAATAATAGGCAGCCCATCGCGCGATGATTTTCAACCGCGCCCTCCAGCGCGAATTCGCCCATACGGCGGCTGCCGTTTTCGTGGCGTTGTTTGCCATCCTCATCACCACGGTGCTCATCCGCCTGCTTGGCCAGGCCGCGGGTGGGCGCGTGCCGTCGGAAGCCGTGCTGGCGTTGATTGGCTTCGGCGCGGTCACCGAATTGCCCGCCGTGCTGACGCTGACCTTGTTCGTCTCCATTTTGCTGTCGCTGTCGCGCAGTTATCGCGATTCGGAGATGGTGGTGTGGTTTGCCGCCGGTGTGCCGCTGACTGCCTGGATTCGTCCGGTTTTGTTTTTTGCCGTGCCGCTGGTGGCACTGATCGCCGGGACGACCTTTTTCCTCGGCCCGTGGGCGCAGCAGAAAAACGCCGAATACCGCGATCGCCTCGATAGCCGCGACGATACGCAGCGCGTCGCACCAGGGGTGTTTCGGGAGTCGGCCGGCGCGAGCCGGGTGTTCTTCGTCGAAATCGGCGCGGGCGAGGATGGCCGGGTGCGCAACGTGTTCGTCAGCGAGGAAGGGAAGGACAAACTGACCGTCATCGCCTCGGCCGAAGGCTATCTGCGTACCGAACCCGACGGAAGACGCTTCGTCATACTGGAAAAAGGGCGCCGCTACGATGGCGAGCCGGGTACGCCGAAATACCGTGTGATGGACTTCGAGCGCTACAGCGTGCAGATCGAAGAAGAAAAACAGCTTGCCAACCAACCCGCGCGAACCCGCACCAAACCGACGTCCGAATTGCTCAACACACCCGATGCCCGCAACCTGGGCGAACTGGCCGGCCGTATCGGCGTGCCGGTGGCGGCGTTGTTGCTTGCCCTGATGGCGATCCCGCTGTCTTTCGTCAATCCGCGTGCGGGGCGGACCAATAACCTGTTGTTGGCCCTGCTGACCTATCTCATTTACAGCAATGCGATCACCATCTGCCAGGCCTGGGTTGCGCAGGGCAGGTTGCGTTTCGTGCTGGCCGTGCTGTTGCCGCACCTCGTGGTGCTGGCTTTGCTGGCGGTGATGTTCTACCGGCGCCTCGCGGTGTCGCAGTTCTGGCGGGCGCGGGCATGACCCGGATACTGTTCCGCTACCTCGCACGCGAGATCTACGGCGCAACCTGGGTTGTGCTGCTCGCCTTTCTCGGGCTGTTCGCCTTTTTCGACTTCATCAACGAACTGGATAACGTCGGCAAGGACGGCTACGAGCTGCACCATGCGCTGATTTATGTGGCGATGATCGTGCCCGGGCGGGTTTACGAACTGCTGCCGATCGCCGTCCTGATTGGCTCCCTCTATGCGTTGACGACGCTTGCGCGCCATTCCGAAATCACCGTGATGCGCGCTTCCGGCATGTCCACGCTGCGTATATTGGCTGCGCTGTTCGGTATCGGCAGTGCCTTTGTCCTGCTGACTTTCGTTTTCGGCGAGTACATCGCGCCGCCGGCCGAAAGCGCGGCGCAGCAGTGGCGCCTGACGGCGACCAACTCCGCGGTATCGCAGCAACTGCGCTCGGGGCTGTGGGTGAAGGACGGCGTGCTGGTGATCAACGTGCGCACACTGCTGCCCGACCGCAGCATGGACAAGGTGCGGATCTACACGTTCGACGATCGTTATTCCCTTGCGTCGGTGAGCGAGGCGCAGCGCGGCGTCTACGATGGCGACGGGCACTGGAAGCTGCTGGATGTCGTGCGCACGAATTTTCATGGCGATCGCACGGAGTTGGAGCATCTGCCCGAGTTCATCTGGAGTTCGGAGCTAACGCCGGAGGTGCTCAGCGTACTGATGGTGGTGCCGGAGCGGATGTCGGTGACGAATCTATGGGCTTATATCCGCCATTTGCGTGACAACCAGCAGAATGCCGACCGCTACGAAATTGCACTGTGGAAAAAGCTGGTCTATCCGCTGACCGTGCTGGTGATGATGGCGCTGGCGCTACCCTTTGCGCTGACCCATGACCGCATGGGCGGGGTCAGCGTCAAGGTTTTCCTGGGCGTGATGTTCGGTATCGGCTTTCATCTGCTCAACGGCCTGCTGGCCAATCTTGGCGTCATCAATGCCTGGCCGCCGATGTTGGTGGCGTTGGTGCCAAGCCTGCTTTTCCTTGCTGTGGCATCGGTACTGCTCTACGCGGTCGAACGTCGCTGAGGGTGCGCGCTGGCTGAGCGCGTCAGTGCTATTTCGGCCTGAGCCGCTCGGCATCGCCGGGCTCAGAGGGCAAGGGCGTCGTTTTTCGATCGCTTACGGAAGATCCACTCGGCGCAAAACCACGATGGTCAAGGAGGCTGACTGGACGCAGATCGATTGGCTCCTGCATGGTCAGGAGCGCAGCGTCTGGGCTGATCGGGGCAGTGACTATCCGATGCGCGAGTCAATCATGGGGCGCGGTACGCTTGATGCGGCCTCGATCCGGCGCAAGCCCGGTGAGCCCGAGTGCGACGAAGTTCAGTTGCGCAATCACGTGGTGGCCAAGGTGCGCTCATGGGTCGAACACGTATCAAGCGCCAGTTCGGTCACGTGAAGATGCGATATCGGAGGCCGGTCAAGAACACGTGTCAACTGTACGAGCTGTGCGCCTTGATCAATTTGTACCTGGGCTGCCGCAGGCGGAGTAATCCGTCCGAAATGCGCGAAAAAGGAGGTCGCGAGATGTCCGACAAACGCGTTTTCCCAAGATGGTGAAGCCCCCTCCGTCGAAGCGCTGCTCGCCTCGACGGCGCTTCCGCTTAGGTGGCGGTAGTTCAGGGCTTCCCTCGTAGTTTTTCCAGACATTTTTCAAGAGCCGATAAATTAGAAGGTGATTTACCCTTATCGATCCCGCGAAGCCATTTGTCAAAGCCGCACTTAATTACCGCATTACCTAATTCATTAAGAGACCCGGAACGCAACTCCACCCCCTCCATATCATGGAGATTGGCGATCTCGACTCTTTTCAGCATGAGTTGGTTTGTATCAAGAAATTCGATCAACGACCTCCAAATTTCGATTTCTTTTTCTTTTGTAACACCACCCCATTCGCGATAATCCGCCCCTCCGCGAAATATTAAATAGTCATTCATATCGCTACTCCCTTCGAATTAGCTCTGTTAACACGCGCTTAAAGTCCATTAACTCCCCGGTCGTCCGGTCCCGAACATCTGGCCTACTGCCGTCGGATTGGGTGTCGCTGTTACCGTAATGGCGCTTGCCATTTTGTTGACCGGCAGGTTGAGCGCGGCCGAAGTGCTGGTCGTATTGGAGGTGTCGTCATCATAGCTGGCCGTGAGCGAGCTACTTCCTTCACTCGCGAAGCTGGGGAGTTGAACCGCTGAACGCAGATAAAAAAAACGGGCCTCGTGTGAGGCCCGTTTTTCGTACCGGACAATAACCGGAAACCGTTTGCTCAGCCCTTCTGTTGCTGGGCTTGCTGCTGCGCTTGTTGCTGTCTTTTCGCGGCGGCCGATTTGTAATCGAGCTTTTCCTTGATCCGCGCGGACTTGCCGGAACGCTGGCGCAGGTAGTACAGCTTGGCGCGGCGGACATCGCCCCGGCGCTTCACTTCGACGGCGGCAATCAGCGGCGAGTATGTTTGGAAGGTTCGCTCCACGCCTTCGCCGGAAGAAATCTTGCGGACGATGAAAGAGGAGTTCAGGCCACGGTTACGCTTGGCGATAACGACGCCTTCGTACGCCTGCAGACGCTCGCGGGTGCCTTCCTTCACTTTCACCTGGACGACCACGGTGTCGCCGGGGGCGAATGGGGGCAGGGTTTTGCCTGCGCTGAGGCGGGCGATTTCTTCCTGTTCGATCTGCTCGATCAGATTCATCTTGTTGACTCCATATCGTCAATGGCCTTTGGCCTGGCCGCAGAGCAGGCTGTCGCCTGATGCGCGCCGTTTCTAATCCGGCTTTCGGGCAGTGCTGCCACCCTCTGTGCCGCCTTGCTCCTGCTTGAATTCGCCAAGCAGTTTCAATTCGTCCTTGCCCATCTCGCGTGCCGCCAGCAATTCCGGGCGCCGCCGCCAAGTGTTGCCCAGCGCCTGCTTCAGCCGCCAGCGGCGGATTTGCGCGTGGTTGCCGGAGAGCAGGACTTCCGGTACGCGTTCGCCTTCATACATTTCTGGCCGCGTGTAATGCGGGCAGTCCAACAAACCGTCGGCGAAGGAGTCCTCCGCCGCCGAGTCGCAATCGTTCAGTGCGCCCGGCAGTTGGCGCACGATAGCGTCCAACAGCACCATCGCCGGCAGTTCTCCGCCGGAGAGAACGAAGTCGCCGATCGACAGCTCTTCGTCCACATAGCGGTCGAGCAAACGCTGGTCGACCCCTTCATAACGGCCGCACAACAAGATCACACCAGCCGCGCCAGCCAGTTCCAACACTTTGGCGTGATCCAGCGTGCGTCCCTGCGGCGACAGGTAGATCACCCTGCCGGTGCCACCGTGTGCTTCCTGCTGCGCCAGTCGGGCACGCTCGATCGACTGTCGCAGCGGTTCCGCCAGCATGACCATCCCCGGCCCGCCACCGTAGGGCCGGTCGTCCACCGTGCGGTGCGCATCGGTGGCGAAGTCCCGCGGGTTGTGGAACGCAACTTCGTACAGCCCACGCTCATGCGCTCGCCGGGTAATGCCGCTGCCGGTAAGGGCGGCGAACATTTCCGGAAACAGGGTGACGATATCGTAACGGCGTTTGCCGTCCTGAGGTGCGCTCACCCTGTATTACCAATCTTTCTGCCACGCCGTCCGGATTCGTCCGGCGGCGAGGTCTACATCCAGTACATAGGCGGCGACGAAGGGAATCAGACGTTCGGCGTCGCCATCCTGTATCTGCAGCACATCGTGCGCACCAGTGGAAAGCAGGCTGCTCACTGTGCCCAGTGCGTTGCCGTTCTCGTCTTCCACCCTGAGGCCGACGAGGTCGCCCCAGTAGTATTCGTCTTTGCCGGGCTGCGGCAAGGCCTCACGCGGCGCGGCGACATAATGGCCGCTGATTGCTTCGGCGCCGTTGCGATCATCTATGCCAGCAAACTGGACGACCAGGCCCTTGCCGTGTATACGGCAGCCTGTCTGCGAGTATGGCGCCCATGTTTCCGGTGCTGCGTCGGACGCTACCGACAACCACCACTGGGGCATTTTCCTCCAGGCGCCGGGATCGTCACCGAAAGGCTGAACCTTGACCCAGCCCTGAACGCCGAAAGGAGCGACAATGCGCCCCAGTACGATCATGGTCTCAGGCAGCGGCCTTGCTGGCTTGCTTGACCAGACGGGCGACCGTCGGCGACAACTGTGCGCCGTGCTGTTCCCAGTAGGCCAGGCGTTCGGTGTTCACAACCAGGCTTTTCTCGGCGCCGGAGGCGACCGGGTTGTAGAAACCGACCCGCTCGATGAAGCGGCCGTCGCGGCGGTTGCGAGAATCAGCGGCGACGATGCTGTAGAAGGGGCGCTTCTTGGCGCCACCACGGGCAAGGCGAATGACGACCATATGGTTATCCTGTTCGTAATCGGTAGATGCGAAGAACTCAAAATAATAATCCAAAGCCCCGTGAGCGACAAGAGGCAGTCCTGTTGTGGCCGCTTCGTCGATCGAGCGACAAGGCAGGGTGGGGCGGAGCGGGCGTGTCACGCGGATTCTGTCGCCATGAAGTAAAGCCCCTTTGTGCATCTGACATGGCTAAAATGCAGAATTTACCGATTATCCACTGCTGACACTGCTGAACCGCGATGGCCGAGCCTGATCATACTGTTGAGTTTGCCGAGGATATATTGGCGTGGCTGGGAAGGGAGCCGGACGACGATCTGTTCGCCGACCTTGCCGCATTGCGTGCGAATTTCGCTCGGCTGATGGAGTCCGGCGAGATGGAGCCGGATCAGTTCGAACGTTTGCTGACGCCGTTCGGCACCCGCGCGCTCGATCTCTGCGGGCGTTTCGTACCGTGGCTGATGAACGCCTCGTTGCCGCTCACGGACGAACTGCATACCGCCGCGACCGGTCTGGTCGAGGCCCTGCTCGATATCGCAGCCGGATTTCAAAGCCTGATCGGCGATATGCGCAATCGCTGGATGCGTGCCCAGCGTGTCGAGTTGGCCGGCATGAGCAGTGCGGCCATGCTGTTGGTGGGCAAGGCCTATCTGATCGGCTGCATGGCCGGTGCGGCAGTGCCGGCCGGATTGTGGCGGCGGGCGCATGAGGTAATGAGGCTAGGGGAGCAGTTCATCCCCGAGGCGAATCCGGGGACGACCCCGATTCAACTGGTTTCCCATTACAAGTATCTGCTGTCGATGTCCGTGGCGCAGCCGGAAACGCTGACGGCGAGAGAGTTGGTGTGGCTGTCCGATTACCTCGAGGTGCTTGCCGGCAGCGCCGAATTGGCGGCGGCGTACTTGCAGCCGGCGACGTCGGCCTATTGGGTCGATGTCGCGCAGGACAGTCCGCCGGTGGCAAGCGTGCGCCGTGCCCCGCAAGAAGGCGAGAGCGTGCTGTACTTCAACCCGGTGCCGATGGCGTCGCGGGTCGAAGAGCAGATCGAGTGGCTGGAAAACCGCATTCTGGAGGCGGAAGTCGTCGGCCTCGAGCGCGACGGCGAATTGCTCGCCCCCGAAGTATCCGGCCTGCCCGAAGGGCTGACGCCGATGGAGGCTTTGTCTTTGTTGCGCCGCCTGCGGGAGCGTTGGGCGGCGCCGATGACGCGGGCGCAGCCGCGCCGTCACCACGAATATACCGTGCAGGTCTGTGCCGGTTTGCGGGCGATCTGGGATATGGCCAAGCGCGGCGAGGAGAAGGTGCGAATCGTCGAATGGACGGTGCGCAACGAAAGCTCGAATGGTTACTCGATCATGTCCGTCTCCGGCATCGAGGCGGGGCTGACCACCGGCATGGCGTTGGCGGTGCGCCGGGATACCAGCCAGCCGTGGTTGGTGTGCATCGTGCGCTGGATCCGTAGCGAACAGCCCGGCCAGGCGGAGTTGGGCTTGCAAGTGGTGGCGGAGTCCTTCACGCCGGTGCAGATCTGTTTTCGCGGCGGCGAGGCGCGCGCCGTCTGTCCGGCGCTGATTCTGGCGCCGATCAAGGCGGTGCGGAGCAACCAGGCGATTCTCTCCGCGGCGGGTACATACGTTTCGCGCCGCTTCGCCCTGATGCACGAAGGTCCGCGCCTTTACGTCGCGCAGGCGCGGGTGCTGAGCCTCGACATGCAGACCGCCGCCATCGAGTTGTTCCAGTACGAGATCGATCCCTACCCGATCTAGGCTTGGTGCAAGTCGCCGGGTGCCGCGTTTTCTTCCACGAAATTCTCCGTAGGCGTTGCCGTGCAGGCGGCCAATTCCGCAAGGTTCGGGTCGGTATCGCGCAGGCCGGCGCGCAGGCGATGGGCCAGCGCACCCGCGGGATTGTTGGCCGAAGCGGCCAGCCAGGCGTCCGCATCGAGCGCGAAGCGTTCGATGATGGCGCTGGTCTTGATCTGCTCCGCCGCCAGCGGCAACACCCAGTGGCCTTCTTCGGTGCGCGCCGCCCAGCCGATTTCGCGCAGGGTGCCGAGCAGGTTTTCCATGCTGTGCTCAGCCAGCCCGATGCGGCCAAGCAGTGCGTCGAAGTCGGCCGGCCTGCCGGCGCGCTGCGCCTCGGCGAGCGCGACGAGCAGAATGGTCGCGGCCCAGGCACGGTCGCCGGCAAAGGTGGGTACGATGCGCTGGCGTTCGAGGAATGTGGGCAGGCTGGCCGATACCAGGGCGCCGAGCAGCACGACGATCCACGATAGATACAGCCAGATGAGAAAAATCGGCAGCGCGGCGAAAGTGCCGTAGATCAGCGTGTAAGTGGGAAAGCGGGCGATGAACATGCCAAAGGCGCGCTGCATCAACAGAAACGCCAGCGCCGCGACGATGCCGCCGGCCAGTGCGTGCAGCACGCGCACCCGGTGATTGGGCACGGCGTAATACAGAAAGGTGAACAGGCCGCCGAGCAACACCGGCGGCAGCAGTCGCGCGGCGACTTCTCCGATCCACGGCAGCCCGCCCGACCATTCGACGGAGGTCGCCACCGCGTAGCCGGTGGCAACGATGCTGCCGCCGAGAATCACCGGGCCGAGCGTGAGCACGAACCAATACACGGTGATGCGCAGCAGCAAGGGGCGCGGCCGGCGCACGCCCCAGATGTGGTTGAACACGCGCTCGATGGTGGATAGCAGCATCAGCGCCGTCACCGCCAGCATGGCTATGCCGATCAAGGTCAGCCGGGCGGCTTTTTGCGAAAACTGCAGCGCGTAGGTGGTAATGATGTTGCCCGCGCGTTCGGGCAGCAGATTGTGGAGCAGGAAGTCGCGCAGGGATTCGCCCAGGTGCTCGACGCCCGGCAGCCCGCTGAAAATGCCGATGGTGACGGTAACGAGCGGCACCAGGGAGAGCAGCGTGGTGAAGGTGAGGCTGCCGGCAACCTGTGGGCAATCGGTGGCGACGAAGCGTTCGGCGATCAGGCGGAGGAAGTCGCGGGGGGATTGGAGGCGCATCGGGGAGGGACTGGCGGGGATCGGAAGGCAGTGGAGAGGGACGCTATAGGATGAACGATATAATCCGCGAATTCCATCTACCGGAGCTTTCCATGCCGCAAATCTTCATGCCACGCCGTTGTGCGGGCAGTCGTACAGGTGACCGATGACGCTGTCGCGATTGCTGTCTCTCACGGCGAGTGTGAGTCTGCTTGCACTGATCGTATTGTGTGTGTTGTGGGAGGGCTGGTTGGCGCCGCTGCGCCCCGGCGGTTCGTGGATGATTCTGAAGGCGCTACCCTTGCTCGCGCCCCTGCTCGGCATTCTGCGCGGCAAACGTTATACCAGCCAGTGGACGACGATGCTGGCGCTGCTCTATTTCACCGAGGGGGTGCTGCGGGCGAACGACGCCGGCACCGTCGCGGTGCTGGCGCGTTTCGAGATCGGGTTGGCGCTGGCATTGTTCCTGGCGACCTTGTTCCATGCCCGCGTCACCGCGCCATCGCGCCAGCAGCAGGCTTGAGTCCGCCGCCGGTCTGTATATAGGCGCCCTCCCCGTTTACAACTGCGGGTTGAGTTTCTCCTGGCCGCCGCAGAGCTTGTTGAGCGCGTTCAGGTAGGCCTTGGCAGAGGCGACGATGATGTCGGTATCCGCGCCCTGGCCGTTCACGATCCGGCCGTTGCGCGCCAGCCGCACGGTGACTTCGCCTTGGGCGTCGGTTCCGGTGGTGATGGCATTGACCGAGTAGAGCAGCAATTCGCTGCCGCTCGTGGCGATGGCCTCGATCGCCTTGAACGCTGCATCCACGGGACCGGAACCTTCGGCACGGCAGCGTTTTTCCGCGCCGTCTACCGTCAGTGTGATTTCGGCCATCGGTGTCTCACCGGTTTCGGAATGGAAGCGGCTTGCCACGAGGCGGAACTGTTCCTGCTCGGGCGTGACGCCCTCGTCGCTCATCAAGGCCTGTAAATCCTCGTCGAAGATTTCCTGCTTTTTGTCGGCGAGTTCCTTGAAGCGTGCGAATGCGGTGTTGAGGTGCTCCTCGCTCTCCACCACGATGCCGAGTTCGGCAAGCCGGGTCTTGAACGCGTTGCGGCCGGACAATTTGCCGAGCACGAGCTTGTTCTGCGCCCAGCCGACATCCTCGGCGCGCATGATCTCGTAGGTTTCGCGGTGTTTGAGCACGCCATCCTGGTGGATGCCGGATTCGTGCGCGAAGGCGTTGGCGCCGACAACGGCCTTGTTCGGCTGCACCGGGTAGCCGGTGATCTGCGATACCAACTTGGAGGCCGGCACGATCTGGGTGGTGTCGATGCGCGTCTGTACCGGAAAGAGGTCGCCGCGCGTTTTCACCGCCATGACGATCTCTTCCAACGAGGCGTTGCCCGCGCGCTCGCCCAAGCCGTTCATCGTGCATTCGACCTGGCGCGCGCCGGCCATGACGGCGGCGAGCGAGTTGGCGACGGCCATGCCAAGATCATTGTGGCAGTGGGTGGACCAGATGACCTTGTCGGCACTGGGCACACGCTCGATCAAGGTTCTTATCCGCTCGCCCCAGTGCGAGGGGATGCTGTAGCCGACGGTATCCGGCACGTTGATGGTCTTGGCGCCGGCACGGATCACTTCCTCGAAGATGCGGCAGAGAAAATCGATGTCCGAACGCACGGCATCCTCGGCGGAAAACTCCACGTCGTCGGTGTACTGGCGAGCGCGCTTGACTGCCGCAACGGCCGATTCCACGACCTGATCCGGCGTCATGCGCAACTTCTTTTCCATGTGGATCGGGCTGGTGGCGATGAAGGTGTGGATGCGCCCGCGTGCAGCCGGCTTGATCGCCGCACCGGCCTTGTCGATGTCATGGTCGCCGGTGCGCGCGAGCGCACACACGGTGGATTCCCTGACCGCTTCGGCGATGGCCTTGACCGCGTCGAAGTCGCCGTTGGAAGCGGCGGGAAAGCCCGCTTCGATCACGTCGACCCGCATGCGCTCGAGCTGGCGGGCAATGCGCAGTTTTTCCTCACGCGTCATCGATGCGCCGGGGCTTTGTTCGCCATCGCGCAAAGTGGTGTCGAAAACGATCAACTGATCCTTGTGAGATCGGGAATCTGTGGTGGTCGAACTGCTCATGGTCGGCTCCTGCTGGTTAGGGTGAGGTACGGGTTTTGGATATGACGAACCACCTGCGCCGGGGCGCTGGCAGTGGTCAAGACATCACGAAGGGGGGAGGTAGACTTTTAGCGCGCGGGGCGCAGCAGCAGGCCGCGCAGCAGCGCACCCGCCGGGAGAAGGCGAAGCGACAAGGAGAAGGGGTCGCGTTCGGAGATCATGCGTTGCACTATAAAACAGTGATTTACAACTGTGCAAGCGCGGATTGACCCGTATGCGAAAAAATACCGGTGTGGTAGCGGAAGGAGGCGGGGCAGCCGGCGTATCGGAGGCGCTTACCCGAGGCGCTCAGGGCGCTGCGAGGCTGCGCTTGTGGGCGGCGAGCAGAACGGCCCATTCGTCGGCCGACCAGATTGCCTGGTGGCGCGCGAGTTGGTCCAGATCGTGTTCGACGGCAGTGCTGCGGCGCAACCGGGCACGCATTTTTTCCAGGTCGATCAGCGCGACTTCGGGCGTTTCGCCTTGCCAGCGCACCATGATGTGCTTGCCGTATAGGCAGCCGTGTTGCAGGCGGGCACGGTGCAGCCGGCCAACCATCGTGCCGACGGTAGCGGCGAGCCGGGTGCGCTGCGCCGCGTCGAGCGCTTCCTGGGCGTCCAGGTCGGTGAAGCCATTCAGTTCGTCGGTGACGAGTACCGCTTCCAGCCCTTCGGCCGTGCGCCGTGTGCCGTGATAGCGCGGGGTCGGCACAGGCAGGCCGAACTCGTGCAGCCGTGACAGGTAATGCCATTCGCGGCTTGCCGTCGGCCAGCCGAAGGGGTGGCCGAGGGTACGGCAGGAATGGTTGCGCTGGCGTTTGATGTAATAGGTGCGGCCATTCACGTGGGCGCGGATCATGCCGCTCCAGCCGTTGCGGCGCTCGTTCGGCGCCTCCACCCAATCGCCCGGCAACGACCACCAGTAGGCAAAGTCACCGCTTGCGGCGGGCCGGTCGGTGGTCGAGGTGGAAAGGGAAGGGGCTATATCCATCAAGTGCTCGTCGAAGGTTCGTCAGGTGGCTCTACGTAGAATATATACCCGCCACATCGCGTATAGCGGCAGAAAATCGAGATGGCCGAGGATGTTGAATCCGGCACTGTGGAATTCCTCTTCGACCTGCGCGGCGGGCAGGACGAAGCGATTCCGTGAGTCGCGATTTTCGCGCAGGTCGCGCTTTTGTTCCAGTTGGCCGCGTTTCCACGCTTTGTAATTGCCATCCACCCACAGCGACAGAATGACGGTATCGCGCGTCACGCGGTGGAATTCGCTGAGCATCGCCTGGCGGTGGCCCGATTCGCCGATGTGATGCATCAGGCGCATGCTGAAGATGTTGTCTACCGAGCGGTCGGGCAGATCGATATCGAATGCGGAAGTCTGCATCGTTCGCACCCGGGCAAGCAATGAGGGCGGATGCGCCTGGCGGGCGACGTCGAGCATGGCCGCCGAGTTGTCCGCGCCGATGATCATGCGATTGGGTTGTTCGGCCAGCAATGGCCAGAAACGGCCCGCGCCACACGGTAGGTCGAGCACCAGGGTGGGGTCGTCGGCCAGATGGAGCGCCTTGCGGGCCAGTTGCTCGTCGCGCCGATGGGAGAGGCGGCGCGCCAGATCGCCGTGATGCTTGTGGTGATAAGCCTGGGCGTGGGCGTGGTTGTACTTGGCGGAAAAGGGCAGCTCGATTCGGTTGGGGATGATGCCGGCAGACATGGGGGCACTCCGTATGTGGGCGATACGGAGAGCTTGCGTGGGCCGCCGTCGTCCCGGCGTGAGCGCTACGTCAAGATTTCGTCAAGCAGCCGGCGTGGGTAGAAAGCGGATATGAAAAACGCAGCCGCCGCCACTGCGTTCGCTCAGCCATACGCGCCAGCCTTGCTGTTGGCAGATGCGCTGGATGAGCGACAGGCCGAGCCCGATGCCGTCGCCACGGCTTGTGCCGCCGCGCACGTAAGGTTGGAAGATGCTGAGTTGCTCGTTGGGGGGAACGCCAGTGCCGGTGTCGCTGACGTCGAAACCGTCCGCATGCAGAATCAGCCGTATTTCGCCGCGGTCGGTGTAGTGGATGGCGTTGCGCAGCAGATTGGAGACGACCGTGCGCAGCAGCGGTGCCGGATAGACGCTGTTGTCCGGGTCGGCACGGGTTTCCAGTTCCAGCGCCAGCCCGCGCCGCCGGGCTTCCTCCTTCCAGTGTTCGATCTGATCGGTGGCGACGGCGTGCAGGGAAACGTTGTTTTCCCGTGCGGTCGGGGTGCCGCCGCGGGCCAGGCACAGAAAAGTTTCCACCAGTTCGCGCATTTCCTCGCAGGAGCTTTGCAAACGCAACAGTTGGGCATGCTGGTGTGAGTCCGATGGTGTCGAATCCAACAGCAACTCGCAGGAACTGGCGATGATCATCAACGGCGTGCGCAGTTCGTGGCTGACGTCGCTGGTGAACAGGGTTTCCCGCTGCAGCGCCTGGCGTAGCCGGCCCAGTGTGTGGTCGAACGCGGCCGCGAGTTGGCCGACTTCGTCGTTGGGGTAATCGGCGGCGAGCGGCGGCGCCAGCGGCAGCAATTGGTCGCGGTGCTGCACCTGGCCGGCGAGGCGGGTGACGGGAGCGATGACGCGCCGCGCCAGCACGATGCCGAGTGCGAAGGCGACGAGGGAGCTCAGCACGAAACCGATGCCGACAATGGAAAAGATGAGTTGCTCGCGCAGTTCGAAATCCGAGCGGTCGAGTACCAGCACGTAGTGCCGGCCGTTATGGTTGCGGACGAGAAGCTGAAATTCCTGGTCGCCCCGGTCGACTTCGTAAGCACCGGGCTCGTAGCCGCGCAACCAGTCCGGCAAGGGCGGATCGTCAGGGAACCCGCTGCGGTACAGGGAGAGACTGGGGCTGATCCGGTCGAAGGGAACGTCGTTGTTGTCGGCGATGGCGAAATCGAGCTGGCGTTCCATGCCTTCGACGACGAGGCGGATTTCCGCCAGTTCGATGGCGATCATCACGCCGGCGGAAAACAGGCCGGCAATGATCATTCCCATCAGGGTGAAGGCAATGACGATGCGGCGGGCGAGGCTGGGCCCCACGAAAGGGCGGCGACCCGTCGGCGCCGCCGCGCGTGTGGTGTCGGCGCTTTCCGGTCGTTCAGCGGCTTTGTGCACGTGCTGCCGGCGTGGAGAGACAATAGCCGACGCCGTGGACGGTGTGCAGCAACTGTGTGTCGAACGGTTTGTCGATCTGCTGGCGCAGCACATGAATGTGGCTGCGCAGGCTGTCGCTGTCGGGCAGCGCATCGCCCCACAGCGTGCTCTCGAGCACTTCGCGGCGTACCACGCCGGGACTTTTCTGCATCAGTACGGCGAGCAGTTTCAAGCCGATCGGGCCTAGGTGCAACGCTTGCCCGTCGCGCGTGACGGCCAGCGTATCGAGGTCGTATTCGAGTCCGGCCACTTGCAGCAGGCGGCGCCCGCCGCCCCGGCTGCGTTTGAGCACGGCTTCGATGCGGGCGGCCAGCTCGGACAGGGCGAAGGGCTTGGTGAGGTAATCGTCGGTGCCGGCGCGGAAACCTTGCAGGCGATCTTCCAGCGAATCGCGGGCGGTGAGCATGATGACCGGCACGCTGCTGCGTTCGCTTTCGCGCAGGCGCTGGCACAGGCTGTAGCCATCCATGCCGGGCAGCATCACGTCGAGCACGATGAGATCGTAATGCTCGGTGGCAGCCAGATGGATGCCGGTCAGCCCATTTTCCGCGCAATCGATGTCGTAGCCCTTGAGTGTGAGGTAATCTGCCAGGTTGGCGAGAATGTCGCGGTTGTCTTCGATGAGCAGCAGGCGCGTTGCCATGTGTGCCGTGGGGGTGTGGAAAAAACCGGGTCAGGCGTCGTCGGGTGGCGCGGTCGTATCGCGTTCGCGCAGTTGCGTCTGGCGGCGGCGGCGGCGCAGCCAGCGCCACAGCCAGAATACGTAGCCCGAGCCGGCATAGGCGAGAAAGAGCGAGAACAGTACGCCGGGCGGGTGGCTCGCCACCAGGGCGAAGGCCATCACCACCGCGATGACGACGATGAAAGGCACGCTGCGGCGCAGGTTGATGTCCTTGCCGCTCCAGAACATGACGTTGGTGACCATCGACACACCGGCGAAAATCGTCAGCGCGCAGGCGTACCAGCGTACCTCCGTACCGGCGAGGCCGCTGTCGTTGATGACCCATACCAGTCCGGCGACGAGTGCAGCCGCTGCCGGGCTGGGCATGCCCTGGAAATAGCGCTTGTCCACCACGCCGATGTTCGTGTTGAAACGGGCCAGCCGCAGCGCGGCGCCGGCGCAGTAGATGAAGGCGGCGATCCAGCCGAGCTTGCCCATGTCCTTCAACGCCCATTCGTAGACCACGAGAGCCGGTGCGGCGCCGAAGGACACCATGTCGGACAGCGAATCGTATTCGGCACCGAAGGCGCTTTGCGTGTTGGTCAGGCGGGCGACCCGGCCGTCGAGGCTGTCGAACACCATGGCGACGAAGATGGCCACCGCGGCGTATTCGTAGTGCTGGTTCATGCCCTGGACGATGGCGTAGAAACCGGCGAACAGCGCGGCGGTGGTGAGCAGGTGGGGCAGGATATAGATCCCGCGGCGCTGCTTGTCGAGCGAGATGAAGGAAGTCATGCGGCAAAGACCCTCGCGGAAGCGGAACCGGCTCTGGAAATGAGCCTGATTCTAACAGCCCGCGAAATCCCGTGGTCCGGGCGGCACGGTTGCGGAAACGGTCATGGCAATTCGGCCAGAATGGTGCTGGTGGCGGAAACCTTGTCGCCGATCGTCACGCGCGCGCGGGTACCCGGCGGCAGGTAAAGGTCGACCCGCGAGCCGAAGCGGATGAAGCCGTAGCGCTGGCCGCGGGCGAGTTGGGTGCCGGCATCCACGTAGCACAGGATGCGGCGCGCGACCAGGCCGGCCACCTGCACGCAGGTGATGTCGTGGCCGTCACGGGCGCGGATGTGCAGCGCGTTGCGCTCGTTTTCGGTCGATGCCTTGTCCAGCGCGGCGTTGACGAACTGGCCGGGGTTGTACCAGCGCTGCTTCACCTCGCCATCGACCGGGCTGCGGTTGGAATGGACGTTGAACACGTTCATGAACACGCTGATCTTCACCGCTTCGCGCTCGAGCCAGGGATCGCGCGCGGGTTCGATGGCGACGATGCGGCCATCGGCGGGGCTGAGCACGGCCTTGGCGTCCTGCGGAATCGGCCGCGCCGGATCGCGGAAGAACTGGACGACAAATACCAGCAAAAGCCACAGCGGCAGGGCCCATACCCAGTTCGCGGCGATGCTCGCGGCCAGTGCCAGCACCAGTGCAATGGCGATGAAGGGCCAGCCTTCGCGGGCGATCAATGGGTGGGGATAGTGCTTGTCGGGCATGGCATGTTCTCAACGGGAAAACGAAAAAGGCCGGGGCCGCATTGTGCGATCCCGGCCCGGATGGATGGCTGCGGCTCAGTTCTTGGACTTGTCGACCAACGCCTTGGCCTTGATCCACGGCATCATGTCGCGCAGCTTGGCGCCGACCTGCTCGATCTGGTGATCGGCGACGAGGCGGCGGCGGGCGGTCATGCTCGGGTAGTTGGTGCGGCCTTCCTGGATGAACATCTTGGCGTATTCGCCGGTCTGGATGCGCTTCAGGGCATTGCGCATGGCCGCGCGCGAGGTTTCGTTGATGACCTCGGGGCCGGTCACGTACTCGCCATACTCCGCATTGTTGGAGATGGAGTAGTTCATGTTGGCGATGCCGCCTTCGTACATCAGGTCGACGATCAGCTTCAGCTCGTGCAGGCACTCGAAGTAGGCCATTTCCGGCGCGTAGCCGGCTTCCACCAGCGTTTCGAAGCCCATCTTCACCAGTTCCACGGCGCCGCCGCAGAGCACGGCCTGCTCGCCGAACAGGTCGGTTTCGGTTTCTTCCTTGAAGTTGGTTTCGATCACGCCGCCCTTGGTGCCGCCGTTGGCCGCGGCGTAGGAGAGCGCGACGTCCTTGGCCTTGCCGGACTTGTTCTGGTACACCGCGATCAGGCTGGGCACGCCGCCGCCGCGCAGGTATTCGGAGCGCACGGTATGGCCGGGCCCCTTGGGCGCGATCATGATGACGTCCAGATCGGCGCGGGGAACGACCTGGTTGTAGTGGATGTTGAAGCCGTGGGCGAAGGCCAGCGCCGCGCCTTTCTTGATGTTCGGCTCGACTTCTTCCTTGTACACCGCCGGGATGTTTTCGTCCGGCAGCAGAATCATGACGACGTCGGCGCCCTTGACCGCCTTGGCGATTTCCTCGACCTTGAGGCCGGCCTTCTCCGCCTTGCTCCACGAAGCGCCGTCCTTGCGCAGGCCGACGGTGACCTTGACGCCGGAGTCGGCCAGGTTCTGAGCGTGGGCGTGGCCCTGGGAGCCGTAGCCGACGATGGTGACTTTTTTACCCTTGATGAGGGAAAGATCGGCGTCCTTGTCGTAATAAACTTTCATGATCGTCCTTTCGCATTAATGGCGTGGAATATTGAACGTTGTTGAACGTTGAGCGGCGGCCATGATAACGGCACGCGGGCCGGCTGCAAAATACCGCCGCTGGGTTGTACCGCTTGTCTCTGCCTATACCTTGAGCATCCGGTCGCCGCGGCCGATGCCGCAGATGCCGGAGCGCACGGTTTCCAGGATCGCGCCGGTACCGATGGCGCCGACGAAGGCATCGAGCTTGGCCTGGTTACCGGTGAGCTCGATGACGTAGGAGGCATCGGTGACGTCGATGATGCGGGCGCGGAAGATGTCCGCCGTGCGTTTCATTTCCTCGCGTTCCTTGCCGGTGGCGCGGACCTTGAGCAGCATCAGCTCGCGTTCGATGTGGGCAGCTTCGGAAATATCGACCACCTTCACGACTTCGACCAGCTTGTTCAACTGCTTGGTGATCTGCTCGATGATGTCGTCCGAGCCGGAGGTGACGATGGTCATGCGCGACATCGACGCGTCTTCGGTCGGCGCGACGGTGAGCGATTCGATGTTGTAGCCGCGTGCCGAGAACAGCCCGGAGACGCGCGACAGCGCGCCGGATTCGTTCTCGATGAGCAGGGAGATGACATGTCTCATGTTGCGCTCGTGTGCTGATGGGTCGTTAAGCTTTCCGTCTTTGGCGTCCGCCGGGGTGAGGCTTGCGGGCGCCTGCCGGCGAGTGGGGTCACAGATCTTCGGCGGACAGGATCATGTCGGTCAGACCCTTGCCGCCCTGGACCATGGGATAAACGTTTTCCGTCGGGTCCACCTTGAAATCGAGAAAGACCAGATCGTTCTTGCGCGCGAAGGCTTCGCGCAGCGCGCCTTCCACGTCGCCCGGCCGTTCCACCTTGATGCCGACGTGGCCGTAGGATTCGGCCAGCCTGGCGAAATCGGGCAGCGAATCCATGTAGGACTCGGAGTAACGGCCGCCGTGGAACATCTGCTGCCACTGGCGCACCATGCCCAGGTAGCCGTTGTTCAGGTTGCAGATCTTGATCGGCAGGCGGAACTGCTTGCAGGTCGAGAGTTCCTGGATGCACATCTGGATCGACGCCTCGCCCGTGACGCAGGCCACCGGGCGATCCGGGTAGGCGAGCTGGGCGCCCATCGCGTAGGGCAGGCCGACACCCATCGTGCCGAGGCCACCGGAGTTGAGCCAGCGGCGCGGCTGCTCGAAACGGTAGTACTGCGCGGCCCACATCTGGTGCTGGCCGACGTCGGAACTGACGAAGGCGTCGCCCCCGGTCACTTCCCACAGTTTCTGCACGACGAACTGCGGCTTGATGATGTCGTCCGAATTCTTGTACTGCATGCAGTTGCGGCTGCGCCATTCTTCCACCTGCTTCCACCACGGCGCGATGCGCGCGGCGTCGGGCTGCGCGGACAGGCTTTCGAGCTGGCTGACCATTTCGCTCAGCACGTCCTTCAGGTTGCCGACGATGGGCACATCGACCTTCACCCGTTTGGAGATCGATGACGGATCGATGTCCACATGGATGATCTTGCGCGGTTCGTTGGCGAAATTTTCCGGATTGCCGATGACGCGGTCGTCGAAGCGGGTACCGACGGCGAGCAGCACGTCGGAATAGTGCATCGACATGTTCGCCTCGAACGTGCCGTGCATGCCGGGCATGCCGAGGTACTGGCGGTCGGAGGCCGGGTAGCCGCCCAGGCCCATCAGGGTGTTGACGATCGGCGCGCCGAGCAGGCGGGTGAGGCGGGTGAGCTCGGGGGCCGCGTTGGCCAGTATCACGCCGCCACCGGTGTAGATCATCGGCCGTTTTGCTTCGAGCAGCAGTTGCACGGCTTTCTTGATCTGTCCCTGGTGGCCCTTGGCCACAGGGTTGTAGGAGCGCATCGAGATTTCCTTCGGGTACTCGAAGGCGCACTTGGTGGCGGTGACGTCCTTGGGGATATCCACCACCACCGGGCCGGGACGGCCGGTCTTGGCGAGATAGAAGGCCTTTTTGATCGTTATGGCGATGTCGCGCGCGTCGCGCACGAGGAAATTGTGCTTCACGCAGGGGCGGGTGATGCCGACCGTGTCTACTTCCTGGAACGCGTCCTGGCCGATCACCGCCGTCGGCACCTGGCCGGAGATGATGACCAGCGGGATCGAATCGCAGTACGCGGTGGCGATCCCCGTCACGGCATTGGTGGCGCCGGGGCCGGAGGTGACCAGGGCGACGCCGACCTTGTCGGTACTGCGCGCATAACCATCGGCGGCATGCACGGCGGCCTGTTCGTGGCGGACCAGGACGTGGCGTATCTGTTCCTGCTGGAACAACGCGTCGTAAATATGCAGGACCGAGCCGCCAGGATAGCCGAACAAGTAGTCGACCTTTTCTTCCTGCAGGCACCTGATTACAATTTCAGCCCCGGTCAGCACCATCGCAAACTCACCCAGTATCGCGTTTGTAGAAACAATGAACGTTACCGGCCGCCGCCGCGTTGGTCAAGGCAGCCAGGTAAGCAGCCAAGCAATGCCGATGCCGGGCGGCCGGGTTTCCCTTGGCGGGTTTTCCGAGGATTTTCAACTGGCATCCCCAGCAGAACTCTCAGCATTCCTCGAAAGCATCGAAAAGCGTGCGTTCAAGCAGGCGCTATGGTCCTTGCGCGATAGCGAGGCTGCGCTCGACGTCGTGCAGGACGCGATGATGAAACTGTCCGCCCGCTACGGCGAGCGGCCGGCCGACGAGCTTCCGATGCTGTTTCAGCGAATTCTGCACAACGCGATCCTCGATGCCCACCGCCGTTCCAGGGTTCGCCGCCTGTGGGTGTCGCCGCTGTCGGCATTCGCCGGCGAGGCGGACGACGGCGACGATCCGCTCGAAACGATGGTCGATACCCGCGCCGAGGCCGAAGCCGAAACGCCACATGCGCAGTGGGAGCGCAAGCATGTCCTGGCCGCGATCGAGCAGGAAATCGCCTGTCTCCCCGTACGTCAACGGGAAGCCTTCCTGATGCGTTATTGGGAAGAGATGAACATCGCTGAAACGGCGGAAGCGATGGGTTGCTCGGAGGGCAGCGTGAAAACGCACTGCTCGCGCGCCGTACATACGTTGGCTGCGGCGCTGAAAGCAAAAGGAATCGTGCTATGAACGAACAGGAATTCGCGCGTCGGGTCGCAGCCCATCTGGCTGTCGCCGCACATGAGGTCGATGACGCCACCGCCGCCCGCCTGCGCGCCGCCCGTTTGCGTGCGCTGGCTCCACAGCGCCCCAGTGCCGGGTGGTTGACGCGTCACGCCGCCTGGCTGCGGGCATGCCTGTCGTCGCGTCCGGCCTTGAATCAGGCGCTGGCCGTGTGCGCAGTGCTTGCGCTGGTCGTGGTGGGCGATTATTGGCGTACGTCGTCGATGCTGGCGGAATTCGAGGAGATCGATTCGGCGCTGCTGGCCGATGAATTACCGATCGATGCATATCTGGATCAGGATTTTGGCGCATGGCTGCGGCACGTTTCGGACGACTCCTGATCGTTTTCCTGTGGCTCGCCGGGTCCGCCGCGGGAACGGCCGCGGCCGGAATCACGCCGTTGTCCGCGCCTGCCTGGAAGAGTCTGAGCGAGCATCAGCGCGAGGTCCTGGCGCCGCTGGAAGACGAATGGGGCGGTTTGTCGGCCCTGCAACGGCAGAAATGGGTGGGGATGGCCAATCGCTACGACGGTCTTTCCGCCGATGAGCAAAACCGCATCCAGACGCGCATGCGCGACTGGGCCCGGCTGCAGCCGGAACAGCGCCAGCAGGCGCGTAACCAGTATCGGAACCTGCGCAGCATTCCCCCTGAACAACGCAGCAGGCTCAATGCGGAATGGGAGCGCTACCAGAGTTTGCCGCCCGAAGAGCGCAAGCCGCCTGCCGCCAGCGTGGGCGCGTCGCCAAGGCCGGGAACAGCGGCCTCCGAGCAGAAAGCGCAAGCGGGGCAAAAAATACAAACAGGACAGAAAGCGCAATCCGAGCAGAAAGCGCCATGAGGGGTGGAATGAAGAAGCGGCATGATCCGTCCGGCCAGCCCGGTGCGCGGCAAACGGTCGAACTGGCGGGCCTGAGGCGCCGGCTGGCGAGCATGTTGTACGAATCCATGCTGCTGCTGGGCGTACTTGCGCTGACTTTCATGGTGCCCTACCTCATCCTTGGCGGCGCGTTCAATTTCGTGCCTGCCGGCGGCATCATGTGGTTGCATGTATTCGCCGTGCTGGGTGTGTATTTCGTCTGGTACTGGCGCAGAAACGGGCAGACGCTGGCGATGCAGACCTGGCGGTTGAAAGTCGTCACCGCCGACGGCGCGCCCATCGGCGTGGGACGGAGCTGGCTGCGCTATGCGCTGGCGTGGCCGTCGGTACTGCTGTGCGGTATCGGCCTGCTGTGGGCGTTGATCGACCGCGACCGCCAGTTCCTCCACGATCGCCTCGCCGGCAGCCGCGTCGTGCTGCTGCCGGCTGCACCGCGTGCGTGAATTCTTCTCCGCCAGACCCTCCGCCGGGGTCGTTTTGCGTAATGGCGTAAAATAGTGCTGCCCGAAACAACGGCCCCGCGCTGAAGCGTCGCTTCGGGAGCCGCGTCGTGCTGCTGCAGGTGGCGCCACGTGTCGCGCGTGGCCGCTATCGACAGGAGCTGCAATGAGCATGGCGAATTCTTCCGCTTCGGCGGCGAATCCTTCTCTTGCGCCGGTGGCAGACGAGCATGCGCGTGCTGCTACCGCCGTCCTTCAACATTTGGGCGTCGAACGCCGCCACGGTCTGAGTGAGGCGGAAGCGCTTACCCGCCAGGCCCGTTACGGCGCCAACCTGCTTCCACCGCCGCCCCGACGCAGTTCGCTGATGCGGTTTCTGCTGCAGTTCCATAATGTGCTGATCTACGTTTTGCTCGCCGCCGGTGCCGTGACGATGGCGATCGGGCATTGGGTCGACGCCGGTGTGATCCTCGGTGTGGTGGTTATCAATGCCTTCATCGGTTTTCTGCAGGAAGGCAAGGCCGAGCGTGCGCTCGATGCGATTCGCGGCATGCTGTCGCTGCACGCCAGCGTGCTGCGCGACGGCTGCCGTGGCGAAGTACCGGCCGAGGCGCTGGTGCCGGGCGACATCGTTTTTCTCGCGCCGGGAGACAAGGTTCCGGCCGATCTGCGCCTGGTCGAGACGCGCA